>JAMCWJ010000017.1 GCA_023475105.1 Nitrospirota bacterium | reverse complement strand
CGAAAGGAATGCGAGTCGTCGCGGTTTCAATCCACGCTCCCGCGTGGGGAGCGACCGCTCAAGAACTTGCTCGGGGGTCATGCCTTGATAGTTTCAATCCACGCTCCCGCGTGGGGAGCGACTTCAGGCCATAAAGGAGCGTCCCGTTTGCCAGGTTTCAATCCACGCTCCCGCGTGGGGAGCGACCTGGGAGATCACCCGGGTGAGGGTCCCCGAGCATGTTTCAATCCACGCTCCCGCGTGGGGAGCGACGTGGCGACGCAATCGAAATACGGCGAGGTGATCGGTTTCAATCCACGCTCCCGCGTGGGGAGCGACCTCGACCTCGGCAACAATGTAGTCAAGCGAGTGTTTCAATCCACGCTCCCGCGTGGGGAGCGACTTGAGAGCTGCTTCAGTCCGTCGCTTATCTGCGCGTTTCAATCCACGCTCCCGCGTGGGGAGCGACCGCCCGCGCCCGTTGCGGTTGCGGCATCGAGCAGTTTCAATCCACGCTCCCGCGTGGGGAGCGACTTGCTCCGCCCACTCCAGATAGCTGTGTCTCTCTGTTTCAATCCACGCTCCCGCGTGGGGAGCGACCCCTTCTGTTTCTGATAGCCGATCTTGATGCCGTGGTTTCAATCCACGCTCCCGCGTGGGGAGCGACTTCCTCTTTTGCGGCGGAATTGGCATTTAGGCATGTTTCAATCCACGCTCCCGCGTGGGGAGCGACGTCGACGTGGACGCGACTGAAAGCACAGTCACCATCGTTTCAATCCACGCTCCCGCGTGGGGAGCGACGTGCACGGTATTGATGGAATTTCCCATCACGAGGAGTTGTTTCAATCCACGCTCCCGCGTGGGGAGCGACGCTGCCTGCGTCAGGGCTGCGGTATCACCGGCAGAATGTTTCAATCCACGCTCCCGCGTGGGGAGCGACAAAACTTTTGGGGCATCTCAGTCGACGGAAAGACCGTTTCAATCCACGCTCCCGCGTGGGGAGCGACAGGGCATCTGCGATCCCCATGGCGACCCCGAAATCGTTTCAATCCACGCTCCCGCGTGGGGAGCGACTGTTAATCTACAACTCTCCGAAAAATAAGGACAAAACATCCCGTATTTGCGAACCGAGCCATTTTCCCTACGCGCCTTTTTCAGTTGTCAAAGAACATAAGGCAAAACACCATAAACTCACAGACTCTTTTATGCAGTGCGAACCTCTCACGCAAGCCATGTGCGCTCACGGTTCGCAGGGGCGCCTTCACACGATCAGCGGCCCCTCCTGATCGATTGACGCCTTTGCACCGATATGCTCGACCCGGTGCTGCCAGTTAGAGCCCAGATAATAAAATCTCAAGCTGTCTTTTTCAGGGTCGATCTCGGAAATCAAGCGCCCTTTCAGCACCACCCATTGCGCCGGGTCGACGATGCATTCGAAAACTGAATATTGAACTCGCTGCCCATAATCCTTGCATGTCTTTGCCACCCTGCGCAGCCGGCGCCGGCCCGCAGGAGTTGAAGTGGCAACGTCATAGCTGACAATCACAAACATATTTCACCTTTACTTCCATATGAACGGCGGATAAGAGTCGATATCCCCCCTCAGATAACGCGCCATCAAGAGAGCCTGGGCATAAGGAAGAATGCCGATTGCCATCTTTTCTTTGAGAAAGGGATGCTCGATCTCCTCCTGCTTGCGCTTCTGATACGCAACAAGCACTGTTTTTCTTGTATCATCTTCCATCCATACCGCACCTGATTCTTTCTTCTTGAATCCCTTGGCCTGCACCTGCGCGAGATTGATCAGGGAAAGAGTCAGCCGGTCGGCGATAAAGGGCCTGAATTCCTCCATCAGGTCAAGGGCGAGACTGTAACGCCCCGGACGGTCCCTGTGCAGAAAGCCGACCGCCGGGTCGAGCCCCACTGTTTCGAGGGCCGAGCGCACATCATGCATCAAAAGGGTATAGAGAAAAGACAAGAGACAGTTTACGTTATCGAGCGGCGGCCTCCGGTTCCTTTCGTGGAACCTGAAGTCGTTCTTCTGAGCTGTCACCAGATGGTCAAAAACATCGAAATAGGCATTTGCAGATTCTCCCTCTATCCCCCGAACGATATCGAGAGGAGCTTCACTCTGCAGCCTTCTTATCGCATTGGACAGCTTCTGAGACGCGGCTCCAAGCGCGTCCGCATCAACCTTCTCCTGGTGGTCTCTCAACGCCCGCTGCACTACCGTGCGGCAGTTTGCGATCTTGCCCGTCACTACGGCGCGCGCAATCGATGCTGAGGAATTCAGGTCGTCGGCACGCCTGTACTGCTCGCGCCTGAGAAGGACATTGCCTGACACAGGCCCCTGGACCTTGGCGAGAAAGCCGCCGTTTTCGGTAAGAAAACTGATCGCGACTTGGTTTTCGGCGCAGAACCCCATAAGGTAAGGGCTGCACGAGACCTGGCCGAAGCAGACAATGCCGCCCAGAGTATGCACCGGCAAACGCAGTGACACTTCCCCGTCGATCTTCACGACGACTGTTTCTCCTTCTTTTGAAAGATAGGCCCCCTGAGTCGTCACGAAAAGGGTGTTAAGGAGCTTTTTCATGAGTTCATAGAGCTTATAGAGTTCTTGGGGTTCACAGCGTTTTGCCGAGCAGACATACTCTTTCTCAGGTAGCTGGCAAATCCAATTACCATCTTAGACGTGTGATCTGTTAATGCATAAAGCTTTGTAAACTGCTCCTGGCTCACATACTTTTGATCAAGGGCCACATATAAGGCCGATTGGACTTCGGCGGCCGAGCCGTGAGCTACGACGAGAAATTGCATGAATTCTTTGTTCGTCTTTCTGGCAAAGCCTTCAGCAATATTGAGCATTATTGAAACCGCAGCGCGTCTCAGTTGGTCCCGCAGACCATAGTCCTTAGCAAATCGGCCATCATTGCTGGCTCGATAAATTTCCTGCACCAGTTCTCTTGCTTTCTGCCATGCAAGGATATCTTCAAAACGTTCAATTTTCGCCAGACACCCTCCTTTAACTCTTCAACTCATTTAACCCCATTAACCCAATTAACTCCATTAACTTTCAATTGCCTTCGTCAAATAACTGCTTGCCTTCCTGCCGGCCTTCGGCATGCATTGATCAAGCAAAGAACAGCTCTTACACTTCTTCGAATACTCGGCCTTTGGGGTAATTCCCGATTCGATCAGCTCATGCACCCTTTTGGCTGCATCCGCCGTCTCCAGCCGGAGTTTTTCATCGAAGACAACCTCTTCCCTGCGCCGCGTCTTCCCATAAAAAAGCGCACCCTTTTCGATCTCGACATTGAGCATCTCTTCAAGGCATATCGCCTGCGCGCAAAGCTGGACCTTGTCGCAGTCATCCCTCTTGGGCTTTCCCCGTTTATACTCCACGGGAAACGGCGCCCATTTGTCGCCCTGTTTGTGAAACTCCAGGACATCGGCTTTTCCGATAAGCCCGAGCCTCAGCGACCGCATCGGAACGCCGTATTCGATGCGGACAATCCCTCTCGATTCCCGGTTCGCCGTGTCAACCTTATCGTGCATGATGCGGCCTTCCGCTGTAAATAGATTTTCCGTCCAAAGCTGCTCGATGTGGATCAACGCACACTGACGTTTGCAGTACATGAAGTGCTGCAAGGCGGAAAGCTGGAGCAAATCGTCCTCTGTGTAAGTCGTATAAGTCTTATAAGTCATATAGGACCTATTTCTTTCTCTCGCGCATTTGCGAGCGAGTTCTGTAAAGTCTTTCCGTAAACCCGCCCTCTTTCAGAAACTCTTTTTCCAAGGTCCGCAATTGCCGGTCGAGCAGATAGTTTGTCTGGTGGACCAGGCGATCATTGTGTTAGCGGCGACCACAGGCAAAGCCTCCTCAAAGGTCCTATAAGTCGTATAAGACCTATTCTTCGCCCAGGCCAGCTTTCTGACGGCTTGGGCCGCCGGGTACTCTTTTCCCCAAAGGGGCAGCCCCTTTTGCCGCAGATAATCCTGAAAATCGAGGAGCAGCTCTTCCAGACTCGCCCGCGCCACGCCGATGAGCTTGAGCTCGGTTTTCTTAGAGGTGCCGGAGGCCATGCTGCCTTCGGCGATGTTCTGTTTGCCGCTCCTGGCCGCCTGCACCATCTGGTCATGAGTGCGGGAGCGCTTGTCAATGAAACGGTCGCAGAACACCACCGTGGCATCGTACACAATCTCCGCCATTTGGTAAGATTGCAGTTCCCGGTAGCCGCCATGGGGAGGGATGAGGGAAGGGGAGTCTTTGGGAACACTCATAAAAGAGCCCCTAAACCAATCGTGTTAATGTCACACCAGGGAACCCGTGAGCCTCCAATGATCCCGGTTCAGGAAACTTAATGCGCTCCTGATAATCTTCAAAAGATCGCGGCGAACCGCCTATCGAAGGGGTCTTGATCAACTCAAAAAGCTTTTGGGCCGGAGCATTCCCCTTTTCATTGGCGTGGGTGAAGACCCAGAGCCCACGCACAGCCATTTCACCACGCGCTGCCGAGCGGTCAAAGTCAAAAAGGTTTGAGAGAGCTTCCCAAAGAGCCTCTAAGTCTTCCTGACTAACCCCCGTGCCCTTATCTTCCTTTGCGAGAAATGGATTGAAGTAGCCATGAGCGCGATAGAGCCCGTAGGGTATAAGCGGCTTGCGCCCCATTTCGGTAGTACCCGTTTCCATCCGCTCCTCCGTTGTGCGGGCCTGCCGGGTAATGGCAAGATCCAAAGGTAATACCGCATCAATTGACCGGGCAAAAGTGAACTGTGCCGGCCCACGTACTTGGCCGGCATTCAATCGTGCACCTTCCTCGCCGGTTGCCAGCACAGCCCCGAACATACGAATATCAAAATACTCTTTACACAACTGGGACTGAAGCCTGGGAATCGGCTTCTTGCCTTCCCGCTCCTCTTTGCTAAGTGGAGGCTCGACTTTGTCAGCAACCCGTTCTTTTAGCGTATTCAGAGCCACCTTGCTTTGAATGAAAATGGAGACGTTGCGGGTTAGCTGGAGGTAGTCGCGCACCTTGCGCTTGAGCGCAACGTCAGTCACCAGCCCATGCATGGTCTCGGGATCTACTCGCGGCAGATTACCGGCATCGGGGTCACCGTTCGGGTTTCCATTTTTTACGTCGAATAACAAAACAAACTCGTGGCGCTTGGTAGGATCGTTTTGACTCATTGATTGCCTCCTTCATTTTTCTTATTTCCACGCTTAGTGCGGAATGCTGCTCGTTGATGGTAAAATCCTAGAGCAAAGTCCGCTTGTCCCTCAAGACTGAGAGTCCTAGGGAAACCTCCAACTTCACAAAGTGAAGACATCACTTCTTCTATCAGCTCATTAAGAGCCTTCCCCACATCCGGAAGATGGGCCGAAGAAGCCACATTCATCAGCCGCCCAAATGTCGCCTTGGGCGAAGTAGAAGCTCCACCATAAGAGCTATTCACGATAGTCTTGTCCAGGCGCTTCTTGTTCTTGAAGAAACTTGCTACTTGTTGTGCTTCTTCAAGGACAGCAAGCAAACGCCCGCACAAATAGGCGGGGTTCTGATACTCTGGATTCAATTCTGCCATGTTATCAACCTCCTTACCCTTGTAGTAACGTCCAAGTTTAATAGCTGCCGCCAACGCCTGTAACCGCCAAGCCTCGCGGGGGTCCTGCAGAATGTTGGGAATGCGGAAACGATTGACTGCGGCGACCCATAACCCTTGCGGGGGATCATAACCAAGATATGCAGTGCGTAGCAGCCCTTTGGAAAGGTTCGGGCTCCTTGATTCTAATGCCTGCAAGAGAGTTCCGATTGAAAGAGGCTGCGGCGTGAGACCCCGAGGGGATACAATGCAGGACGCTTCAAGGAACCTTGCAAGGTTTTTTTTCAGGACTGTAAGAGAAACCGCGACCCATTCCCGCAAGGCAACTCGGCCGACATTTGGAGAGAGAATCCCCAAATAGAAGCCGTAATCATCGAGGCTCAGGCTTGAATCAGCCGACGACCAGGGGAGTTTGAGCATATCGAGAAGTTGGGAAGTGGTAGCCAGCGCAGGTTTGCCCGAGGTTGAAGCAAGGGCCGCACCGAAATCTATCGAACCGAGGTTGTTCAGGTCCAGTATGCTCTCCCCTACTTGTATCGGGGCCAGGGCCTTCACCCAGAACAAGGCAATTTGGTTGGTGAGGCTATCTCTCTTTTCTCTGTCATAGATCAGGCTGCGGCGATGCTGCTCGGAGTTGCTGAGGTAGTTGAAGGCCCTCGACGCGGTGTCCCCACACTCAAAACAGAGCCCGAGATGGGTCTTCTTGAAGGCGGATGCTCCAGACACAAAAGATGCAAAAGCATCAGCATTGACAGAGTGCAACGGGGTATTGCCAGCCAGCTTAACCCCAAGCGGAATCTTACCCACAAGCAGGCTTTTTCGTCCACATACAGCGCATTCCCCCTGCACTCGGCGGTTTTCCTTCTTCCCACCTGGAGAACTCCGCTTCTGTAGTTCCACCATCCAGAAGTGCTTAGCCTCGGCATGCTCAAAGAGATGATGCCCGAATAACGGGCCAGCCTCTGGAACAAAAGAAACCCAGTCCTTGGAGAGAACATCGCCGAATCGCGGGTCTTGTCGCACTCGGCCTTCTTTCAAGGCAACATCAAGCCAAACCGTAGCTTCGCGCAAGGCAGGGTTCTTCAAACCTTCCCACTTCTGGAACTCCCGCAGAAGTTCGCAAAAGGTCTTGTGCTTTTTTTCCGCCCGCTTATCTGTTCCGCTCTTGTCTTTGCTAACACCTAGTGCGTAGCCCGCCTCGTCGGTAAGAAGGTGAGCCTGCACGTCAGATGTACGTCCGCTAAAAGGGCGGGAGTATTCCAGCAAGGCAGCCTCCAGATAGACCCTATCCTCCCACAAATGCACCACCCATTTGATGGGCTCTCTGTAGTAGTAATAACCGGGAGAGGGAAGCTCGCCCTTATCTTCAAGATCGTGCCCGAGTTCCACCAGTGCCTTAAACATTGTCTTCCTCCAAGTGGTAGAGCTCTTGGTACTTCTGATCAGGCACGTCAAGCCAGCCCCCTCTTAGCTCGGCATCGAAGAAAAGCGCTTGAGTATATCCCCTCACTGGCTTCGCTCTGCCTGGGCGCTTGAACTCCAATTCAACTCTTTGTTCGTCTTCCACAAAAGCCAGGTCAAAAAGCATAGTGCCGATTGGCAAGTCACGGGCTGGAGGTTCTTCCCTGTTGGCTGGCGCGAAGTCCGCAGCAAACTCCCTCGTACCAAGATAAGGGCAGTGATAGTATTGTCCTTTTTCCACGCGCCTTCGGAACTGATCGAGATATTTGTAGACTGGTTCCTCACAATGAGGTCGGGGCCGTATTTTAGCTTCAATCAAATATCCAACATCCTTAAGGATAAGGCTAGAACGCTGCTGACGGCTGTTCTCGACAAAGTAAGGTTGATTGCCCTGGCGGTCAGCCAGCTCGTTCCGCAAGACTACCGCTTGGCTGCCCAATTTGAGTACGCCTATCCGATGAATTTGATAGCGAAACTCAGGCTTCCAGAAAACAGCTTCAAGCACCCCTCGTGCAGCACTTGGCGTGACAACTGGATAGCTAACACGCTCTACCTTGAACTCTGGGCGAGAGAAACAAGCATACTTACCTTCCACTTTGATTCTAATCAAATCGATCTTGCTCATCAAAACCTCCGTTGAGACTGAACTCTAGTTCATACTCGACCTGCTTTTCGATAGAGACCCTGAGCTTCGGCGGCACCTCACAGGTATCAAAGACTCTATCGAGAAGACAAAATATCAAGTGTCTCATGCAATCATTGGCTTTCTCTCTCATGTAAAAAAAATCATACAACAAACTGACCGGTAAGTCAACATTCATTTTAGGGGACCCACAGCCTTTACCTTTATGTTAGGGGTACCCATTGACTATAACTATCACAATGAGTAAACTATAATCGCAGCCACACTGGCTGAGGATTGAAATATTTTTGGGGTAAAGCATGAGAAAACGTCGCCAAACCTTGGCGACGTCATTCTCTCTAAACAACCAAATCAGCGGGGTCATTGAACCCCTCCATCAGTCCCAACTCTCCATCATAGCTTCCCGTCCAGACATAAAGCCCCTCTGAGCGCTGATCCAACCAGTCACGCTTCTGTAACACTTCATAACGATACAAGTTGACGATGTAAGGCTGAAGGGCGCTCCATGTTCGATAACTCGGGGCAGCTTCCCACGCTGAGAAACGCACCAACGCGTCTTTATAAGGCACCACCACCGAGACGGTATCTTTCTCAATCAGACGATAACGATTGGAAACCTCGGGATAGTTAAGCTCTTCCCTATATGACTGGATTCGCTTCTTGTCCAAATCGACATCGGCAAAGAGTCTTGAGAAATATTCCCGGTACAGGTCGGGATCGTGCAGGCGCTCGACGGGATTCTCATTGAGCAGGAACCGTGCCTTTTCTATGCCGACCTTGTACGGCCCGCCAGGTGCTTTCCCCTCAGCGGGCTCAAAGATAACCACTTTCCCCTTGTCGAGTTTGTTCTCCCTGTTACATCTTCCTGCCGCCTGCACGATGCGATCAAGCGGGCCTACAGCCCGATAAACCACGGGAAAGTCCAAATCCACCCCCGCCTCCACAACTTGAGTGCTGATAAGCCGGACGGGTTGAGGATTCCGGGGGTCTAATCGCCTCTTGACCTCCGCAAGAATCACCTTACGGTGCGCCCCGCATAGCAACGTGGAAAGGTGGAAGACATCCGGGGCATCGCCCATCGCGGCCACCAGTGCCAACGTATCCTTGCGCGTATTGAGCACCACTAACACCTGAGACAATTTCCCGACTTCCTCCGCGAGAACCGCCCAGGAAAGGGGTTCGGGACAGCGAACATAATTGACCCGCTTCAGTTTAGAAAAGTGCTCGGAGTATTGAGGCACAATCTCGCTAACCGCTACTCCTTGAAAACTTTCAAGCCAACGGCTATCTTCGTAGGCAGGCTGGGTAGCTGTGCATAGCACCACTGTTGAGCCATACCCGCCCTGCTCCACAGGCGTAGCTAAAATTCTGAGGACATCCAACGTAGGTCGCAAGAGTTCGGGGGGGAGCGTCTGCACTTCATCTAGCACAATTACAGCCTTTGTCAGACGATGCAGCTTACGGACCTTGGATGGCCGGTTACCGAAGAGACTTTCAAAAAGCTGCACAGTCGTTGTCACTATCAACGGCGCATCCCAGTTCTCCGTCGCCAGCTTGTGGCGGATGAAACGCTCATCTTGACGGTCGCTATCGTCGGCGGCAATCTCGACGGCCGAATGGTGTTCAAGCACAGCATCGGCACCCAATAGTTCTCGATAGACCTGTGCCGTTTGATCGATAATGCTTGTGTATGGGATCGCAACAATTACCCGCCCCAATTCGTTGGTCAATGCGTGCTTAAGCGCAAAGGCAAGACCGCTCCGTGTCTTCCCGCCGCCCGTGGGCACGGTCAGCCGATAAATGCCCGTTTCACCAACAGCAGCGTCAAGGCAAGCTTCATATACTTCCTTGCGGATTCGGTCGACCAAAGTGGAATCATTGAGGATAAGGTTTTGTTTCGCTTCAAGTTCTTGCCAAAGGGCTTCAAGCAAAGGCACCCAGCCTCGGAGCGTTGCTTGTTCAGGATCAAAGTGTTTTTCTGTATCCAGATAATCAGCGTCCACGAGGGTCGAAAACATCATGCGAATGAATAGTTCTCGCTGTGTCGCACTAGATGCAGAGAACTTGATAGAGGGGAAAGTTACCCTCAGAGTCTTGAGTGCAGCACGCATCCGCTTGAGTGGCTCCGCATCAAAGTCGTGGAGCTTTGTAGCGGCATTCCCCCGATCAGCCAGACCGGCATGATGCCCCATAATTGGCATGGACAACTCCTCCCATCGACGCATGTCTTCTTGGCCTTTGTGAATGACAGCATAAGCCAAGGCCGCGCCCCAAATAGAATGCGGCACTTTTCCATGCCGTTCATCGCGGGCACAAGCCTTGAGATAATCCTGGAACTCCGGATTTACCTTGCCAAGATCGTGCAGCAACCCGAGAGCATAAGCGGCATCGGAAGCACCGAACTTGCCGGCGAATCCCTTTGCCTTCTCAGCGACATCTATCAGATGCTTATCAAGATAGTGCCATTCGCCTCTTTCATTCGGTGTATGAGCATACAAGTCTGTCATGCCATCTTCCCCAAATCATGCCACAACCCCGCCGGATATCCCCATTCCTCGCTGCCAAAATCAGCCGCAAATTGACCGGCAAGATTTGCCGTACCGAAAAGGTGCTCCTCAAACCGGTGCCGTTCCTCAACCGTCTTTCCTTCAATGCTGTGGGCGTAGAACTCTTTCATATTTGTGCAGGTGCAGGTTGAACAGATGGAGCCCTTTCTGGAAGGCAGCTGTATTACCTCTTTTACATCGACTAAGCGGGTGAAAGACTTGAAAGCGATTTTCAACAGAACCTCCTGTATTATCGCCTCTTAACCCTATAGAGTTTTTGTCTCTATGTGCTTTCTCGTCGGCATCCGTATGATACCGGCATGTATGGAACAAAATAAATACCCCGCATAGGGTATTTATTGGTTATCCTTGGCAGATAAAATGATGATTCATACCACAGTCCCGCCAGATACCCCCCACTCCTGTCGGCCGGGGACAGTCCCGATTCTACGACTCCGCCTTGCTCCGTCCGTAAATCCTGAGACAGTCCCCTCGCGTTTGGAAGGCCCCCGCCGGGTCCCCGCTCCCGCAGCCTTCAATCAGCTCAATCCACCTTGCGGATATAGCGTTCGGCATCTTTTTTGCCCAGGACTCTTTGAACGACCACCTTTCCGGCCTCGATGACATAAAACACCCTGTACCTGTCTGCCCTGAGTCTGAAGAAATCGGCGTTCTTGCCTTTGATCTTCTTTATCAGGTTGCCTCTCTGAAAGGGATTTCCCGCGAGCGCTTCAAGCACACGCGCTATTTTCCCGCAGACGCTATCGCTGAAGCCGTCCATGTCCTTTGTCGCGTAAGGCGAAAGGATGACCCCGAACTTATCCACGCCGCTTTTTCCTTTTTGTAAGATACTCTTCGGGACGCCGCCTTTGCTGTGATATTCAGCCAGGGCCTCGGCAAGCGTGTCCTGAAGCGCGGCGCTTGCTTCAAGCAGATAGTCCTCGAAATCCTCCTCCAAGTTATTACGAGAATCCCGAAGTTTAAGAAAATATGGTCGTACTCTACGCCCTTAGGGAAGTGCTGTCAACTTTTTGCGCCGGAGGCGTTTGGAAGGAATGAAACCCTTCTCCCTTCTTATCGTCTCTGTGCTATAGTAAGAAAAAAGAGAGGAAACGAGCGAAATGCCGGAGAAAGAAAAACCCTTGCCGAGGCCCCCGAAAACTGCCTTCACGAAAAAGCGGTTCGGGGAGGATGAGGAGAACGCTCCCACTGCCGATAGAATGGCTGCTGCCATGGCAGAGGGGAAACTCGAGGAGTTTATAAAGCAGGAGATTCCCGACAATGAATATGCGAGGACCCTTGCGGGCATGATGATGGGAATGACCGGGATGTTGCCGCCCGAAGGGCTGTCTTTCATGCCCGCTGAGAAAACAGAGAGTTCAGAGCAGGACGCATCGGGGCCTCACGGGCAGGGGTCTTTTTCGGATCGGCCGCCTGAAGACGTGGTTCGGACCGTCCAGTCGGGCGATGTGAAAGGCCTTACGGAGATGCTCAGGAGGGAACATTTAAAGAGGACACCTGATGGAGAGACAGTACAGTCGGAAGAAGAGAAAAAGGAAGATTCTTCAGGTCCGGAGGAGACGGAAAAGCAGACCCTCGATCAGCTGATCGAGATCGCCGGAGAAAATAATCTCTCCGTCGATTGGGTTGTCCTGAGGGCCCTCAAACTCTATATCAGGGAATACCGGAGTACGGGGAGACTCTGAAAAGCCCGCCTTTCCTTGTGACGCGCAGACCGCGTGTCTTTTTTCTTTTTGCAGCCGCCACCCTCTTGGTATATAATCTACACAAGGCTATATTCCACTCAACGGAATGATTCTGAAGCTTTGAAGACGGCAACATCATTAGACAACGGTTCGGGATACAAGGTGTTATCCAGGCTGGCGGTGTATATCGTCATTCTCGCCTGGTTCATCCTCGGGCTCTACATCCTTTCGATCACCGACAGCAGGCTGTTCGCCTCAGGGGTCGTAAGGTATTTTCTTTCGACCGAGGAATCGGGCATTAAGTTCCGCGCCCTTAGCCTGTTGGCCCCCTTTGTCCTGACCGTGATCGGCTATCTCGTCAATGAAAGGGCAAAGCTTGCCGAAAAGACCTTTCTTGCGGAAAAGAGATTGCGGTCGCTCTTCGACGAACTGATCGTCGCCTTTGCGAATGCGCTGGACGCCAAGAGTCCCTGGACGAAAGGCCACTCGGAAAGAGTCACCTCCTACGCACTTTCGATTGCCGGGGCGATGCACGTAGGCAAGACCGATCTCGAAACCCTCAAGATAGCAAGCCTCCTCCACGACATAGGCAAGCTCGGCACATATGACGTCATTCTCGATAAAGCCGGACCGCTTACGGAGGACGAGTGGAAACTTGTCATGATGCATCCGGGAAAGGGAGCGGAGATACTCGGGCCGATCACGGACTTTGACCGCATCATCCCGATAATCAGGGGCCACCACGAAAGGGTGGACGGCAAAGGCTATCCCGACGGACTCAAAGGGGAAGAAATACCCTTGCTGGCGAAGATTCTGTGCCTCGCGGATTCTTTTGACGCAATGACGGCGGAAAGACCTTACAAAACCGCGATGAGCAAAGAGGATGCAGTTTCGCAGATACGGCAGAAAGCGGGAACACAGTTCGATCGGGAGGTGGTAGGCGTGTTTCTTTCCGTGGTCGGTGGATCGGAGGACGCTCGCCGTGCCGACGACTACGTGCTCGAGAAGGCCGGGGTTTGATTTTGGCAGCGGTTTTCTTTATGATAGTCAAAACGCTCATTGGGGAGAAAAGACATGAACAAACGCCGCCATAAGAGAGTGCCGATTTCAGCGACTGCCACGCTCCGATTCAAGGAAGGCAATGAAACCCAATCCGTACAGACGATGGCGGCGAGTATCGCCCTGGGGGGGATCGGGGTCTATTCCGACAATCCCGTCGAAATCGAGACGGACGTATCGATTACCATCGATTTTATATCGTCGGACGGCATGATAAAAAGCTCTTCGACCGAAGGACGTGTCGTATACGACAAAACGATAGGGACGATGCATTTTATCGGCATCCAGTTTGACGAAGAACTGAATGCCGAAAATCAGCCTGCATTATACGAACACCTGCAAAAGATCCTGTCCTGGAATCAGTAGGCGCACACTGTCACGATGTCGCCGGCCTGAAACCGTCGATAAGAACTGATACCTGCGTGAGGACGGCATTCTTTCTCATTCTCGCTTCGCTCGGAGGCGCCGGGCCTGCGGTCCGCTGGAACCGTTCGAACGCACCCTCACGCAAAAGTGATGGCGGAACTGGAAAATGACGCTCGCCTTCTGTTAGAATATGCAATTCTTAAACATCTAAATTATGTGAGGTTGAGATGGGATTCATAAAAGGCTTATTCGATTTTCTTGCTCCGAAGGGAGAGCAATCCGGCAGCCGCAATCTTGGCAGGAATGACCGCTGCTGGTGCGGCAGCGGCAAGAAGTACAAACACTGCCATCTGCAGGAGGACGAAAAGAAGCCGAAGAACTACGGGGCGAACTGCACAAACGCCTGAGGCACGCGCTGAGTTGAGTTCAACTCGGAAAACTAATCCATATAATTCATAAACTCAGCCCGTCCCCAAGCAAAAAACTCATGAATTTTCGGCGCGATCACCTGAACGAAATAGTCGTCCGTTCGGTCTGCCCCGACGTGGAGATGGAGAAAGTGAAGGCCGCTCTTGTGAGGCCGTCGTGATACAACCTTCGAGACGGGGGATGAATCCGGAAAAACTCTATTGGTCGCTGTTTGCTTTTGCCGGACTCAGTTTTCTCACCACGCTTCCGATCCAGTATGTCGGTGAAGAATCCATTTATCCCCTGATGTCTTATGAAATGTGGTTTCGCGGCAAATATCTCACACCGGTCATGTACGGCACCTATTACTGGCGGCCGCCTCTTTACAACCTCATGATCATCCCGGCGGCCCAGCTTATCGGATGGGACCACATGCTCGTCGCCGCGCGGCTGATCACGCTTACGGCGACCCTTCTGTCCGCATTGCTGCTCGGCTGGTTCGCGAAACGCCTGACGAGGGACGCGACCTTCGGCATCTTTGCCGCCCTCTGTTATCTCACCTTCGGCGATGTCCTTTTTTACGGCGGCTGGCTCTCCTATTCCGACCCGGTTTTTGCCCTGTTTGTGCTCTCTTCGATGATCTTCGGCTGGCTCGCCCTGGCCGAGAAGCGCTATACCTGGCTGGCTGTCGCCCTCCCGGCGTTGAACGCGGCCTTTCTCAGCAAGGTGCTCACCGCATACGTGTTCTATGGCGTGGCTATGCTGGTTGTGGCGTATCGCAAGCGCTGCTGGGCCTTCCTCTTTTCCCGGAGGTCCCTGATCTTGCACGGCCTCGCATTGGGCTTCCCGTTGTTGTGGTACAGCGTGGTCCCTGCCGGGGACTTCCAGTCGCGGGCGATGCTGGGCGACATCACCTTGAAGCTCGTCCCGAAGAGCGCCTGGAACTACCTCGGCCAAGTGTTCACCTTCCCCCTCCAGACGCTGCGGCAATTCCTCCCTGCCGCAGGTGTGCTCATCTACGCATACTGGCGTCGTCGGGATTTGGGGCGATGGCGCGAGAATCCCGACATCGTCACCGCCCTGCTCATTGCGCTGGCCAATTATCTGCCCTACTGGTTGTCTCCGCAAAGCGGCATGCGTTATTTGATGCCGCTCTATCCCTTTGCAGGCCTGGGCCTCGCGTACGTCCTCTTTTACGGCGCGCCTAAGGTGCGGCAATGGAGCGTGAAATGGATTGCTGTCGCCATCGCGCTGAAGTTTGTGTGCGGCTTATGGTTTTTCCCCTATTATTATGAGCGCCGCCGGGGTTCTTTCAATGAGGTTGCGCGTGACATCGTGCAAACAGTCGGCCGCCACCCGCTATATGCGACCGATGTCACCGCATCCGGCATCAGCACCGTGGCGCATATCGACCGTCTGATCTATCCCAAAGCACCCGTAGTATGGCCGCCTGAACGGTTCAGCAGCGGTTTCGTGATCTCCCACGAACCGGATCAGACCATCGGCGCGCCCTGCAAAAAGTACCGGGCCGGGGGCCATACCGTATACCTGCTCTGCCGGGGCGAGGCCTGTTCCGGCCGCTTTTGATACGTCCCTTCGGCCCCGGCCCTGCGCCTGAGAGGACAGTGGTCATGACCGGAAACGTCTTTAAAGAGCGTCTGTCGGGAAGTCCTTAAACAGGCTCTGCGTCCCCCATTGTCAGCAGGAACTCTTGCACTTGCAGGTGAGGGATGACTTTCTGTTCAATTTTTTGATCTTCATCTGCACTCTCCTTTTCCGGAATAACAATAGACCGCTCATTCAAAGTATATCATACATACGGCATTTGAAAAGATCCTTGCCCAGAGGATCTCCGAGGGTCTCCGCCCTGAACCTGCATCCCCCCCTGCATGTCTCGATAAGGTCGCAGTCGCAGCCGAGGTCTGAAAGCCTCACCGGCTTCAGTCGACCCCAGCACGCAAGCAGCCCGTCTTCGATCCGGCCGAGGGCCCTGTCGGCGTAGAACGTGCATTTGGCCATGCGTCCGTCCGCGAGCACGGAGGCCAGGTGCAGTCCGCAGCCGAAACCCTCAGCGCTCTCGTGCGGCCCTCCCCCGAATCCGTATTTGAGATACTTCCCGGCGACCTCCGGACCGGGCTGCAAGTCCCTGTTCTCTTTGAGCGCCCCTGTCACGCAGGGCACATCGACTGTCCAGTCCCTGATTCCGAGACCCTTCAAGAGCTTTCCCATTTCATCGAACTCCCCGAGGTTGCCCGAGTGTACCATCGTCGCCACGGAGACATCGAAGCCGGAAGCGCGGGCCAGGCTGAGCGCTTCCATCGCCCGCCTGAATCCTCCTGCCCCGCGCAGGGCGTCATGGCCCTTTTCCATTCCGTCTATGCTGATCTGGATCTCGTCCACATTCAGCCCGCGGAGGACCTCTCTTGTGAGAAGCAATCCGTTTGTGAAAAGGACTTTTCGCACCCGGAAATCCGGCAGGAAGCGGTTTATCTTCCCGAAGCCGCGGTGGACAAGGGGCTCTCCGCCGCTGATGAGGACCCGGAGGCCCTGCTGCGCCTCGAACTCGGCCAGGACGGAGCGGACCTGTCCGACGGACAGCTCATGAGACCCGCCTCCGCCGATATAGCAGTGGCGGCATTTCAGATTACATCGATCAGTGATCTGGAGTTCCAGATACCGGAGAGAAGGTGTGGGAGATTTCACCACCGGAGGATGCACAGAGAGGGATTTCCGCGTACCGAGGATTCCCTCTTTGAAACAGTATTCGATAAATTCGTTTCTCTCATGCAGAGCCCCCCGAGGGGATGCGCATTGTTTAAGAAAGGCGAAGGATTCGTCATCGAGTTCATAAAGATCGTCCCGGCCTGTGTGGTAAACACTCGGCTCCTCAATCCACCTGAGGACCGCTTTCTTCTGAAGAAAAAGCCTCTCCGTCCTTTTGCCTTCCATTCCAATAGTATAATAAAAGAGCGGCCATGAATAATGAACTCAGAGAAAAGGTGTGTGAACGCTTCTGTTCCTATTACAAACCGAGCAGAGCCGGGGAATCGGCCTGCCTGGGATTCCTTGTCATTCAGCACCTCGCCGGAAGGGACAGGGTGATAGAAATTCCCCCGCCCGGGGCGGGTCAACCCGGGGCTGCGGCGGACCGTGAATTGTGTGGATACTGCGGTTACCGGGCCGGCGACTGCGACTTTGCCGCAGGGATCGCGGGAGCGCCGCCCTGCGGAGGTTTCGTCCTTATCGGGCTGCTTCTCCAAAAAGGTATTGTTACGTCCGCCGAAGTCCTCGATGCCGCGCGCAGTCTGCATCGGGCGGCAGAATGATGACTGGCCCGGGGTTTGTCCAGTTTTTCCCCACCCTGCGTTGCAACAGGCGCTGCAGCTTCTGCTTCAACAAAGGCATTCCCCGCATGCCCGATACACCCCTGTCCGCTCTTGAAAAACTGGTGAATAACCTTGCCGGAAACGGAATCAGGGAAATCGATATCCTCGGCGGCGAGCCCACGCTCTACCACGGCCTCGGGCGCCTTATCGGGGCCGCGGCAGAAAGCGCAGTTCACGTCTTCCTGAGCTCAAACGGTTCCGACCCTGCCATAATCGACCGCCTGAGCGACAGATTCGGCGGCACGCTCACAGTCGGCATTTCCCTCAACGACAGGGAACCTCCTTCCGCCCTCGACGAATTTATCTTCAGGCGCCGGCCGCTCCTGAAGTCGGTCTGCAGGCGCGCGATGCCGCTTCCGCACCGCGTGGAGCGTTATCTCGATTCCGGGCTGAAGTTCTTTCTGCTGTTCATGGATGCGCTTTCAGATGACGATCTCAAAGACTGTCCGGCCTACTATGAATACAGGGAAATCCTTGACCGCTTGCAGCGGGATTACCCGCAGGCGGAAGGGGTATATTGTTCGGGCTTCGTGCCATGCAAAGATGAGCCGGTTCCGGCAATGAGATGTCCCGCAGGCAGCACGAAGCTCTCGGTCCTCCCTGACGGCTCGGTCTATCCGTGCTATCTCCTCTTCAGGCGGGGGGAGTTCCGGCTGGGAAACATCTTTGAGGACGCGTTCTGTTCGATATGGGAAAACCCGACACTGGATTTCTTCAGGAACTTCGGGGGGAATAAATGTCCCCGGAGGGAATGCGCCTTTTTCCGTAAATGCCGGGGAGGATGCCCGGCTGTGAGCCTTTCGGTAACGGGCAGCCTCGATGCGCCGGACCCCAGGTGCTTACGGCGGTTCAAGGTGCCTTCCAAAGCATGATATAATCGTGTTGAATGCAGCGGAAAGGCAACGGTCCCGGATGAATAATTGCATGATCTGTTTCACGCATGCCGGTTTCATTGATAAAGTGCTCCACTGCCAATCCGTTCACTTGAGAGACAATGCTTCGTCATGCGGCCGGGGAATATGGAAAAAGAGCTTAACAAGGAAGAACTCGAGCATCTCATAGTCGATTTGTTGCACGAACAATCTCTTTGCGTGATTGCCACCTGCTCGGGCGATGTACCGAGGGCGTCGACCGTAGAGTACTTTCCAATGGCTGCCACGATCTACATTCTTACCGAAGGAGGGGTGAAGATAGAAAATATTATTCGCAACCCCAATGTCTCGATAGCTATCCACGCGCCCTTTGCCGGTTGGCAGACCGTGAGAGGCATTCAGATGACGGGGATTGCCGAGATAGGGAGGAGGGGTTCGATCGTATATGAAGAAGGTGTTGCCGCCTTCAACAAACGCAGGGGACGAATCGGCACAGTACCGGACATCATGAACATCATAAAAGTTACGCCGCATAAAATAGAATATCTTGATGCCGCCTTAGGGGAGAAGGGCTTTAAAGTGAGACATGTCCTTGTATGCTGAGGTCATTTTTCATGACCGTGTAGCCCGCAAGACTTTTCCCCGGCGGGTCTTAGGCCGGCACCCGTGAAGAAGCTAGAATTGCTGCCTTTGAAAACAATCCCCCTGGTGAAACCGGGTGGCGACCTGGGCGAAATAATTTCCCGGGCAGCTCAGCGAGAAATCGGTTCTCTCGAGGATAAAGATATCGCCATTGTCACTATGAAAATTGTATCTACTGCCGAACATTGCCTCATGCAACTCGACAAGGTCTCTCCCTCCGAAAAGGCGAAACGCATCGCCGGAAAAACCGGCAAACCTGTCCGGTTGGTCCAGGCCATTCTCGACCATAGTGAAGAGATAATAGGAGTAATTCCTTTTTATAAATTAATCAAGGAGGGAATCATCGATCTCCGGAGTTTTTCGCGCAGACCGGAACAAGCACTCGAACTCATACGACGTGATCCGACTTTCTTAATAACGCAGGATAAGCGGGGGGAGGTATACAGCGATGCGGGAGTTGATACTTCCAATCATCCTGAGGGCATCGCAAGCTATCCCCCTTTAGACCCGGACCGTTCAGCCAGGGACATTCGGCAGAGTATCAGAAATCATACGGATAAGGATATTGCGGTCATAATTGCAGACACGGAGCTTTTCCTGTCGGGCACAATCGATATGCCGAGAGGGATTTCAGGTATTCCTTTGCGGATGAAGAGATTTGGCGAGGGAGATCTTTTCAATAGACCAAAGTATGGCGGGGTAGATCTCATTGCTTTTGAACTAACGGCAGCGGCAAGCCTGCTATTCGGACAGACAAACGAAGGAGTCCCCGTGGTGATCGTCAGAGGCTACGAATATGAGGTAACGGATCAGGTTAGTGATCAAAGCCTGAATCTTTCGTCGGCGAAGAAAAGTCTGAAAGAAATTGTAATGGCTTCAATCAGGTTACGCATTTCGGAGTATCTTGATAACTTTCGCCATCCTCTCAGAAAGGACTAAGCGCCGCCGTTTTCACCCATTGAAGGACACTGTCCCCACATCACCACGGGCAAAGGGAAGTATAGCATCTGCAAGCCAACAGTTATCTCAAATCGCGACTATTGTAGAGTTCCGACCGCAACATTGTTTCCCCGGCGAGATCTCCCGTGCCGGCCCATCCATTTTGTGGGGGACCTGAAACATGAAAAACCTTGACTGTGCAAAATCCCTGCAACAGTGCTTGCCCATGCTCAGGCTTCGCTCGGTCGGCTTCCGCAAGGTTCAGAGGAGGTTTGCAAGCGCTTGGATAGAGGCTGGAAATATCAGTTTATTTTCTGTGAATTGTGAGTTTAATGAATAGGGTGTAAAATGATAGTAGAGAAAATGAAGAAAGTTATTTGTCTTGTCCTTGTCATAGCACTTGTTCTTTTTGCGAGCGCCCTGCCCTGTTACGCGGCAGGGTCAGGAGGACACGGCGGCGGACATGGTGGGAGCTATGGTGGAGGCCGCGGAGGAGGATACGGTGGAGTCCATGGTGGAAGCTATGGTGGAGGGCACAGAGGATACAGTGGAGGCCACGGTCACAGTTACTTCAGGGGAAGCTTCTGGTTCGGTCCGGGATGGGGTTCGTGGTGGCGGGGCCCGGGCTATCCATACTATTATCCGTACTACTATTATCCATACAGTTACTATCCATACTATTATGGGGAGTCTCCTGTTGTTCTCCAGGAACAGCCTCCGGAATATGTCCAGCCGACCCCACGGGAAGAGGAAGAGTATTACTGGTATTTTTGTCCTGATTCCAAGAACTACTATCCATACGTGAAAAAGTGTCCTGGTGGATGGCTGAGAGTGGTTCCTCCTCAGAGTCCGCCGGACTGGGAGGAGTGAATTCATGAAGCACAGGTCTGTCGGGATTTCTCTGGTTTTGCTCGTGATGGTTCTGGGTGGGTGCGCGACCATCCCCACAGGTCCGACTGTGATGGTGCTGCCGCCCCCTGGAAAGCCCTTTGAACAATTCCAGACTGACGATGCCATTTGCAGGCATTGGGCGGAACAGCAGATCGGTTTGTCCCCTCAGGAAGCGGCCAATCAGAATACCGCCTCAGGGGCGGTCCTCGGCACAGCCCTTGGGGCAGGCCTCGGCGCGGCCATAGGGTCAGCTTCGGGCAGCGCGGGCGCCGGTGCAGCCATCGGTGCAGCGAGTGGACTTCTCCTCGGAGCGTCCGCGGGCGCTAATGCGGGTCAGGTTTATGGGTGGCGTGCGCAACGTCGATACGATATTGCATATGCGCAGTGCATGTATGCCAAAGGGAACGAGGTTCCCGGGATGAGGACTCGTCCTGTTCGGAGAGTCGCGCCTCCTCCGCCGGACCTCAGGACTGTACCTCCGGACTATTATCCTTCGCCCTATTCAGCTCCGCCGCCGCAATAGGCATACGATCAGTTGTGCTTGTTTTATGGGGGCACGGAACAGATGAGTGCTGCATCCGCCTGCTGACCAACAGCGGACATAACCCCGGGAGTATTGGCTTCCAAAAGGAACCGACCGGCCTTGATCCAGTCCAACCTGGTAAAATGAATTGGTCCGCAATGCGGATGTTATCGGGTTACATCTCTGAGGAGGCGCCTTTGATCCCTTTGATAGCTAACCTTTTGTTTCTGCTGATCTGGGGGTTTACCTACGGCCAGATATGGGATGGCTGCACAGCAGACGGTGCGCACTAAAAGAACCCCACAGATGATTTGAAGGTAATCATGGAAACGGCATTCCTGTGCCTGGGCAAGTTTGGGTTAAAGAGAATAATACGTCCGGTTGGCGTCAAAGGAGGATCGTCAAGGCAAATGCAATCGGAGAGGCTGACACCTGCTACTCAATAGGTATGCAGAACCGCAGCTGGTAACATTTTCCAATCGTAACCGAGAATCGGGCAAGTGCGCCTTGGCGTCATAGCCTGCCGTTAGATGCATGGAGAATGCGGGAAGCAGTGGATGGACCTGTTTGGAGTTTACTATAATGTTCAGAGAGCATACTGATAGGGAGGAGGACTTCGCTATGACAGAGTTTGCCCGGGAGAACATGAATGCTTTCTTGGAGGCGCTGGGGCTTGACGAAGAGCCCATGGGAATGTATTACACGGATCGGCAGCCTGAGGAGGGCTTTTGTCCGAAAAAAGGAATGCTCCCAACAGTTCTGCAGGAGGCAAGGGGGGAAGTCGATTTTACTTCGTTGTTCGAAAGCTTTTCCTGTGTCGTCGGCAATATCCGGCTTGCGAGAAGGAAGAAGACCATCGCCTATTTTGACAAAGAGCACTTCGGTTGCCTTGGTGGTGCGTTCTATCTTGGTTTTTCGAAGCCTCAGCTGGAGTTCGTCGCACATTATGTTTCCTCGGGCATCCCGGGGAAGCTGGAAGGGGAACATTACCTGGAGTCGCCGGAGGTTACCCGTGACTTCTTCAGGACAGTGGACCCACGTCCTGCCCCTGCACGCTTTTGTGTCTTCATGCCTGTGAGCAGGTTTTCCGGGAAGGATAAACCCGAAGTTGTGACCTTTTTTGCGAGGGCCGAGGTTATCGCCGGGCTTAATCAGTTGGCCACTTTTGTCACCAACGACTTTGAGGCGGTCTCGTCTCCCTTCGGAGCAGGCTGCACCGATATCGCCACATGGCCGCTCAAGTATTTATCAGAGGGAAAACTTAAGGCGGTAATAGGAGGATGGGACCCCTCTGACCGGAAATTTCTGAAGACCGACGAGATTACCTTTAGCGTTCCCTATGAAATGTTCAAGCGCATGCTCATCCGTTGGCCCCAATCGTTCTTGACCACGAAAACCTGGTCAATAGTAAAGAAAAAGGTTGAGCTGAGCAAAAAGGCCTGGGGAGAACCCTCCTTTTAAGAAAGGACTTTTGGATAATTACATCGAAAGACTGTCGCCGCATTGCTTCTTTGACAAAATCTACCAACTGATATAATTGATTTGCCGCATCCGGGTTTCTCATGGATAGCCCCAACATATTGTACTGGCTCATTGTGAATAGTAATACCCTCCTACTTTGTCATTCCGGCTTGTCCGGAATCTTTCCGGCAATGTCTTCATACAAGTCTCTTAACAAAGGATTCCCCTGATAACTTCTATCTTACTTTGTCTGCTCATATTCTTTAGCTGTTTTTCCCGGATTATGACGCTTCGGCTGTCCAGACAAATCTCATAATATACAAGCTTATGCAGGTAGTACTTGGCCGTAAAGCAGTGGGGATTAACATCGTTCTTATGCTCATAGACTCTCCGTATGAGATCATTGGTCACCCCGACATACAAGGTCGGTCTCGCATTGGCCATGATATACACACAAAGATATTTTCTCTCACTCAGCCAGTATATCAGAAAGATTCCGGACAAGCCGGAATGACATCGAAAAAAATTGGGATAACCACTCTATCTCGCATAGACCCATTAAAAAGCCGGATGCGCCATTAATTTATCAACAAGAGAATTGTTACGACTGTTAACGCCGGCAGAAAAAGGAGGCAGGTAGGTTGAAGATTGGCTGGCAAATGCCTATAAAGGTATGACGAGGCGGCAGTTTCTCGCTCATATGAGTGCCGCAGGTGTCGGCCTCGCTGGCTTCGCAGTTGCCGGGTTTGTATGGCGAAGCGGATCCGGGGATCCCGGCGGCCGACGTTAAGGAAATGGAGGCTAAACTCAGGGCAGCTGGCAAGATCGCAGAATTGTGCGGTATCCCGGTGCGCCACATGCCGTCTTTGCCGATTACAGGCCAAGCTATCGACCCGACGCTGCCAAAGATGCCTTGGACCGGTGCACTGCATGGCTAAGAAGGTACCTCGAAGGATAGAGCGCCACCCCGGAAGGATGTAAACATTAAGGAGGAACATATGAATGCCGTGATCGAAGCGATAAGAACGAGAAGAGCAGTCAGGACCTATCAGTCAAAGCCGGTCCCCCGGGACATCGTCAATGTGATCATCGACGCAGGAAACGAAGCCCCATCGGCGATGAACAGCCAGCCCTGGAGGTTCGTGGTTATTGAAGACGGGGAGGTGAGAAAAAAGCTGCTCAAGGCTGCCCTTCCCAACGCAAAGAAGATTCTGGAGTCGGTGAGGGAGTCCGATCCAGCGAGGTATGAGGCGATCACGAAACGGCTTAATGAACTACCGGACCCCGTCTACTACTCGGCTCCGGTGATTGTATTCGTTATCGGATCGGGGCGGTACGCTCACCACTCCTGCCCGCTGGCATGTGAGAACATGATGCTGGCGGCTCATTCCCTGGGACTGGGAAGCTGTTGGGTCGGCTTCGGCTCGATGGTGACTGAGGACAAGGAAGTGAAGAGAATCCTCGATCTCAGCGATGACGAGACGATATTCGGACCCATACTGCTCGGGTATCCGGAGGGGTATCCGGAGAGGCCGCCCAAGAAGGAGCCCACAGTTAAGTGGGTTTAGGGGAGCGGGGGCTGTGCCGTGGCAGCCTATGGGAGAAATCTGAAACTGAGTGTTTGAGAAAGCGTTTCCATTGTCCAAGGTCTATGGCCTGCTCGAGCCGGGGCCGGTATGCAAGACGAAAGAAGGTGCCAGGTCTTGACATTTGACACAAGGGGAGTGTTTTGTTACTCTGTTTTAATCGGTAGACCTTTATAGAAGAACTAAGGTGTCAGCCCTTGACACTTGACAGATTAAGGGAAATGCGATGGTTGACGACAAGAGTTGGCGGAACGTGTTGAAAGGCTTAAGTCATATTTCAAGGGCTGACACCAATCTTTACGCGTTTGAGGGAGTATGCGGCGACGCAAAAGACCGTCAGGACCGCAAACTGTATCGCCCTGTCCCTGAACAGGGACCTGAAGGGCGCGAGCCCTTCCTTCACCGAGAACCTTTCCATATTGATGAGGTAGACACCGAAGATCACGAGGACGATACCCGAGAACCCGAGCAGGGAGACCTTTTCCCCCAGAAAAACAATCGACAACACCAGGACAAGGGCAGGGTCTGAACGCATGATGGGGTAGACATGGGAGATGTCGCCCCTCTCATAGGACTTCGAAACGAAGATCCAATACGCCGAATGGACCAGCCCCGCGGCGATCCCTATGTAGAGCGCCGGAGGACTAAGTATTCCGTATCGGTGGACGAGATAGAGAAAGCCTCGTTCACCTTAGAGTAACGTGCGGGGCAGCTCAGGATGAGCCTGTCCGCTTCTTTCGTTCACATCCGACGAAGGTGATGCCCGCATCCTTCGGCACGCCGAAACCTGCCTCGACCTCCATCGCTTTCAGAATCCCGGCCGGGACAGGGCAGGTCACATGCCTGAGATGCTTCGACGCCGCCCGGTATACGGGATTATCGAGGAACCTTGTGAACAGGGACATCATGTCGAGCATCTCGATCTCTCCGGCCATCTTCCCCACCATCTCGCACTCCGTTTCGAGGACGATCCGTATTTTCTTATCCCTGCCCTTCTCTGCCGTCACGGTCGTGGAAAAGCCGCAGGCCCCCGAATGAATTACCACCTTCGTCATTCTTTCTCTTCTCCGAAGACCTTCTCAGACCTCCGAAAGGTCATGTACGTGCGTGAACATGCCGTTGACGCTCCTTGTCTTTTCCCTCTCCGCCGCGAGAAACAGGAGTATCTCCTTCCGTATGAGGTTCAGCTCGGGACTTGTCCTGTCCCGGGGATGGGGAATCCCGACCCTCAGCCTTTTTCCTACCTCGGCAGGCCGCGACGTGAGGCATATGATTTCGTCGCCGAGGAATACCGCCTCCTCGACGTTGTGCGTGACAAAGATCACCGTCTTTCTTGTCTTCTCCCACACCCCGAGAAACGCAGCCTGCATATAGTTTCTGGTCTGGCAGTCGAGCGAGACAAAGGGTTCGTCCATCAGCAGGACCTTCGGTTCGACCACCAGGGCCATTGCCAGGGCCGCCTTCTGTTTCATCCCCCCCGATATCTCTTTCGGATAGAAGTCCGCGAAGTCGCGAAGTTCGACGAGTTCGAGCGCCGCGAGGGCCTTTTCCCTTCTCTCCTGTTTTGCCATTCCCGCCATCTCGAGGCCGAATTCCACGTTCCTGACGATCGTCCTCCAAGGAAGGAGCACCGGTTCCTGAAAAATATAGCCCACCTCACGTACCGGTCCCGTGATCTCCCTGTCGCCCAGCAGTATCGTTCCCCGGTCGGGCTTCTCGAGGCCGGATATCATTCTGAGGAGCGTTGTCTTCCCGCAGCCGCTGGGGCCGATGACACAGACGAAGCGTCCCTCGGGAACGACAAACGACACGTCGATCAATGCGTCGACCCTTTCGCCCTCGGAGGCGCTGCTGAATGATTTGTGCAGACCGCTCACCCTCAGTTCCATCGGGCTATCTCCATTTCAGAACCCTCTGCTCCATCTTCCTGATGATGAAATCCATAGCAAACCCTATCACCCCGATGATCGCCATGCCCGCAACGACGAGATCGGGCCGCTGGATGTCTCGCGCCGTCATGATCATGTACCCGAGGCCGTAGCCGCTCTTTACCCCTGTGAACTCGGCCGCCACAAGGGTCATCCATCCGATGCCCAGGGCGATGCGTATCCCGGTGATGATCGAGGGCATCGCGGCCGGAGCAAGCACCTTCATGAAAAGCGCTCCCTTCCCGGCGCCGAGGATAAGGGAAGACTCGATGAGCCTCTTATTTATGGTCATCACCCCCCCAACCGTATTCAGGAGGATCGGGAAAAAGGCGCCGAGGAAGATGATGAACGCCGCCGACTTGTCCCCGATGCCGAACCAGAGGATCGCGATAGGGACCCATGCAAGGGGCGGTATCGGCCGGACCATCTCGACAAAGGGCGTCAGGATGTCTCTCACCCTGCCCCAGTATCCCATGAACATGCCGAGAGGGAGGGCGCTCGCAAGGGCCAGCGCGACCCCGCTCAGCACCCTTTTCAGGCTTCCGATGCAGTGTCCCACAAGCGTATAGCCGGGAGGGAGTCCTTCCGTAGCGAGTTCCGTAAAACCATGGAGTATCGCCACGGGAGAGGGCAGCCTGTTTTCGGGAATGAGTCCCGCGGAAGACGCCGCCTGCCAGAGCACGACCACGCCGAAGACCGGCAGAAACCTCAGGGACTTATTTGCACGCTGCACGCTCTTTCGTTCTTTCCCTTCCCTAATACCCCGAGAAACCGGGAAACGTTTACCGTACGATATCCCGAAGTATTTTCTGATCGAGGTACTCACGGGCAAACGCATCGATGTCCACGGGCTTCACATACCCGAAGTTCAGGAGATACCTGACGTACTCCTTCACATCATCCTGCTTTCCAAGGTACTGATATTCTACATGGCCGATCGCCTCGCGTACGGTCGCTTCATCCATGCCGGTATACTTCATGCCGATCCGCAGGGCCTCATCGGGGTGCTTGTGTATATACTCGGTGGCCCTCACGTGCGCCTTCAGAAATGCCTTGACCGTCCCGGGGTTCTTCCGGTAAAAGCCGCCCTCCACCGCGACGACGCAGCACGGATGGTCCTTCCAAATCAGGGGCGATGCAATGAGGACCCTCCCGATCCCCATCGTCACCGCCTTCGACGGATGGGGTTCCCATGCAATAAAGGCATCGATCTGTCTCGACTTCAGGGCCACGATCATCTCAGGAGGTTTTATCACGATGATGTTCACCTTCTTCGGATCGACCCCCGCCGCACCGAGTGCTTTCCTGAGCAGGAAGTCCTGGACGGTCGAATAACCCGGGATCGCAACGGTCTTGCCGGCAAGGTCCTGCACGCCCCTGATCGCCGAATCTTTCCCGACCACAACGGAAGAGCCTTCTGCATTGGCAAGAGCGACCGCCCTTACACGGGCCGCCTTGTTCGCCACCCCGGTCACACTCGGCGCCATACCGAGATAACCGATATCGAGGCTCTTTGAAGCAAAGGCCGCCATTTCTTCGGGCCCAGCGTTGAAGATGCCCGCTACTTCGACCGTGATCCCTTCATCCTTGAAGAAACCCTTGTCGAGAGCGACCCATGCTGCGAGGTGATGGAGGTCGTTCCTCAGGTATCCGAGGCGGACTTTTCCGGAAGGGGCCGCAAAAACGGGTATACTGCCGAGGACCACGAAGATCAAAAGCGCCGGAACAATAATCCTTTTCATCGCTGCCTCCCACGCCATCCCGACTCGCAGGACAGTGAGTGAAAGGCCCTCTTGCCGAAACAGGAAGCCTTCCACTTTTTTTATTATAACACCCGGGCCGGCCCCTACCCCTTTATCTCGACCTTGCTCCCGGACTGCTGGAAAAGTTCTTTCACGCTTGGGAACTTGTCTTTCATATGGGGAATATGCATCGCCTGCATGAATTCCTTCTCGAACGCCGGTTCCGTAGCGATCTCCACAAACTCGACCCATCGTGCACGCTCCTCTGCCTCACGCCGTTTGTCCTTGTTGAGAAGGGCCATCCTCGCGCCGTCTCCCGCCGCGTTGCCGACCACGACGACACTGTCGATCGGGACGTCGGGGAACATGCCGAGGGTGAGAGAGGCTTCCCTGTCGATATGGCTTCCGAAAGCCCCTGCGAGCTCGACCCTGTCGAGTTTCTTCACGCCCATCTTCTGCATCATAAGTTTTGCCCCCGTATAGAGCGCTCCCTTGGCAAGCTGGAGGGCCCGCACGTCGGCCTGGGCGACCGTAATATCGGTATTGATGGACGTCTCCTCCGCCCATGCGAGGACATATTCCGGCCTGCCGTCCACGTCGGTTCGCACCCTGTTGGTACCCAGGTTCATCACGAATTTCCCGCTCTTGTCTATGATTCCCGCCCTGAACATCTCCGCAATGACGTCGATGATGCCGGACCCGCATATGCCCTTCGCGTTGATCTTGCCTTCGATATGGGTATGCCAGTCGGCCTTGCCGATGACCTTGTACTGCGGCTCCTTCGTCTCCGGATCGATCTTCACCTTCTCGATCGCCCCCGGGGCGGCCCGCATGCCGAACTTTATCTGGGCGCCTTCGAAGGCGGGGCCGGTTGCGCAGGACGTGGAACACACCCGCTCCCTGTTCCCTAAGAGCAGCTCCCCGTTGGTTCCGACGTCGATGACGAGCACCATTTCGTCCTGATTGTACTGTTCCTGGGCGATGAGCACTCCCACGTTGTCCGCGCCCACAAAGCCCGCCTCGATCGGGAGCACATGCATGTAGGCGGAAGGGTTGATCCTCAGGCCGAGGTCCCTCGCCTTGATGTTGAGGGAACTCTGCGTTGCGGGGATGAACGGCGACCGCCCGATATAGGTGGGATTCAGCCCCAGAAAAATGTGGTGCATCGCGGTGTTGAAGACGATCGTCAGGTCATCGATCGCATACCCGGGATGAGGACCGTCCTGCTTTATCTCGGTCACAACTTTTTCGATGATCTCGTTCAGGCCCGTGATAATGGCGTCCTGCATGGTCTGGAGACCGGCGGGGTTAGTCATGGCGTAGGTGATCCTCGACATGACGTCTTCACCATAGGGCACCTGGGGGTTCATCATCGATTCGGTGTTGACGACCTTGCCGGTGCTCAAATCGCAGAGGTACCCAACGCAGGTCGTCGTCCCGATGTCCACCGCCAGGCCGTAGCAGACGTCCACATGTCCGGGTTCGACCTTGATGATCTCCCTGTCCATCCAGACGGTGAAGGTCGCGGTCCACTCTCCCTCCCTCAGGGCGTCCTGCAGGGCCTTCAACGCCTGGTAATCGAAGGTGAGGCCCTTCAGTCCGTAACCTTCCTCCAGAGCCTTGAGGACCCGCTCGCAGTCCCCCGTCGTCATGTCATGGAGCGTCGGACGCGTGAAGGTGAGGGGATATTTCTTCACTGCCGGATCGAGGGCGATCGAGAGTTCCTTCGCCGCCTTCCGCACCACCTGTTTGCCCGCCCTGGAACGTTCGGGCACAAAAACCTTCAGGTCGCCGTGTATTTCACTGGAACAGGCGAGACGGATGCCGGGTCCGTCCTCCGGTTTTATGTGCTTGAGCTCGTCTTCGGAGGCTGCGGGAGGGGAGATATGCGACATCCCGGATTCGATGTTGTCCTTCTCGAAATACCCTTCCTCGATCCTCACCTTGCACTTCCCGCAGACCTTCTTGTTTCCGCAGAGCGCTTCGAGGTCGACTCCGAGGGCCTGGGCAGCCTCGAGAATCGTCTTGCCCTCCTCGATCTCGCCTCGCCTCCCAGCGGGCTGAAAAATCACCTTGTATTTGTTCACCATGAATCTTTCCTCCTTGAATTTTCGAATAACGTAAGCAGGAAGTGGAAGCAATTTCTGTCATTTCGGCTTGTCGGCCCGGTCCCGGTCGGGTCCGCCGGAGCGGAGAATCCCTCCAGTCTGCCTCCAAGAATAAACTACGGCCGGGAAAAAGATCCCGGACAGGCCGGGACGACAAAAACAGACGATCATGAATTCTCGTACCTGTTCCCCGGCAAATCGAACCAGCGGCTTCAGTGCCGTAATTTTTCCTTTGCGTGCTTCCTGCTTCCTGTTTCTTGTTTACTGCCTACTGCCTACTCCTTCTATCCGACTTGTTTCACCCTTGCTTATGTCCGTTTCTCGAAAAAGGGCAGATCGTGATGCAGAGTCCGCAGTTGGGCTTCTCTTCGAAACGGGGCCGAACCTTCTTCAGGGACCGGCACTTTTCATAGTTGACAAGCCTTTTCAACGGTTCTCCTCTGGACCAGGACTGGCCGGAAACAGCGCCAGACGGGCAGTGTTTCACGCAGAGGGTGCAGTCCCCGCATTGCGATTCCGTGAGCGGACGGTCCGGTTCGATAGGCGCGTCGGTAAGGACCGTAGCCCAAGAAAGTTTCGACCCGTACGTCTCGTTGATGATCAGGCCGTTTTTCCCGATCCATCCGAGCCCCGAGCACGTCGCAGCGGTCTTGTGGCTGAAGAGGTGATAGAGCTTTGCGATCAGTTTGTCGTTGATCCTGTCGGAGTCCGGCGGTATCGCCAGGCTCCTGAAGCCCCGCTCCTTCAGCCATTTCACCGCGATCCGCTCGAGCCGCACGAGGAGATCTACGGTGTCCCGGTTCAGGCTCCTGTTCACTGCAAGGGCTATGCCCCTGTTGAGGTGCGTGATCTCGCGCGAGAGACCTTCCGTGATATCACCCACCCCGACGAGGGTAGCGCCCTCCCTTGCCAGAAGCTCCTTCAGTGATGCCGCGCTGAACGTCCTGACTGCTACTGCCGCCTTACCCACTTCCTACCGCTATTTCTTCGCCGCTTTTTCTTCGCGCAGTTTCCTGAGGAAGCTCACCATTTTTATCGCTTCCTTCAGCGCGTTGCTCGCGTCCTCCGCGTAGCCGTCGGCGCCCCATTTGTCCGCCAGCTCCTTCGAGGTGGGAGCGCCGCCTATCATGATCATGCAGTTGGGGTTCTTCGCCTTGATCTTCTCGATGATCTTCGGCATACCGATCATGGAGGTCGTCATCATAGCGGACAGGCAGACGAGATCGGAATCGGTCCTCAACTGTTCCTCCACAAACTGATCGAGGGGAACGTCCCTGCCGAGGTCGTAGACAGTGAAGCCCGCCACATCGAACATCATCTTCACAAGGTTCTTGCCGATGTCGTGGACGTCGCCTTCCACCGTCCCGATGACGACCGAGCCCTTCAGTCCGAGGTCCATCTGCTGACAGTGGGGTTTCAGGATATCGAGTCCCGCATACAACGCGTCGGCACACATCAATATCTCGGGGACGAAATACTCCTGTGCCTCGAAGAGCCTTCCGACTTCTTCCATCCCCGCCACGAGTCCGTCAAAGATCGCCTCATTTGCGTCCAGGCCGCCGTCGACAGCCTCCTGCGCCCCTTCCTTGCAGGCGTCCTCATCGTACTGAATGACGCCGTTCTTCAGTTTCTCGAGTATCTCCTTTTTCCTTGCGTCGTCTGCCATTACTTTTTACCTCCGTGTTTTCTTACTTCATCCATCATCGCCTTGATATTCTCTCCGGGGACGGTGGGCCAAATGTCGCACCCGGGCCAGACCGCGCTCACTCCGTCGTCGATGCATTTCCTGATCGTCTCCCTCACCACCTCGGGCGTGCCCGCCACGAGTACGTTGTACGGGTCATAGTTGCCGAAAATGAGGGCGTCGCTTCCGAGCTTCTTCCTCGTTTCAGCCACGTCGTTCTTCTGCTCCACGCTGATCGCCGTCGGGCCTGCCTCCATCATAAAGGGCACGATGTCGTTCGTCTTCCCGCAGATGTGCAGCACGGAATGGATGCCGATCTCCTTCATGATCTTCTGCAGGGGCGGAAGGATGAGGTTCTTGAAAACACGCGGGCTCAGCACGTCCGACGTGGCGCCCATTTCCCTCACCGTAAGGTAATCGACGCCGGCGCTTTCATACTCCTTCGCAACGATGATGACGGCATCGGCCATCACGTCGAGGAGCTGTGCCACCTTGTCCGCCTTCTTGAAGGAAAGCTTCAGGAGGTCGTTCAGTTCCATGATCTGTCCGGCAAGGGTGAAAGGGCCGAGCACATAGGAGCCAATCGCCACTTCGTTCCCGATATCCGCCTTCAGCAGTCTTATCGCTTCCTTCAGGAGAGGAACTCTCCCCCGCGTCGCGAGGTCGGCAGGCACTTTCACACCCATCTCGCTTTCGTTGTGGATGAGCTTCTCCTTTATCGTCGGATAGAGGATCCCCTCGGCGAGAGGATATACGTTGATCACGCACCCCATCGCCTCCGCCTCGACGCAGAGGTCGACGGGGACGACGCCGCACTCGAAGCCGAAGAGTTTGTATGTCGAGGCAGCGGTATCCGCCATCATTTTTGCGTCGAGGTGAATGCCGGCAAACCGGTACCCGAGCTTGTTGATCCCCTCTTCAGTCACGTTTCCCATGCCGCTGAAGCAGGGCACCCTGTCAACCGGTTCGCCTTTGAAAAGATTCAGGACTCTCTCTCGTGAATTCATGAACGTTTCGTCTCCTTTCTTATTTCCTTCCCTTACTTTCTTGTACCGCCCTCTTCGAGCTTCGTGATGAACTCTCCGAAGTGTTTCCGTATAGGGAGGGCGGGATTGGCGAAGATCGCTTTTGTCTCGTCATAGACGAGTGTCGAAAGCAGTATATGTGCGGTGGCCACCGCCGGAAAGATTCTCGGCGCGGTCACGATCGGTCCGTAGAAATTGAAGTCGCTCCACAACACCGAGGACATCCCCTGGGCGACCGCGTCCATGGCCCTGAATCCGTCGAGACTCCAGATCGTTTTTGCGTCCTTCCACATGTGCGTGCCGTTCGAATAGGCGCCTCCGCACGGAAGGCAGAGTTTCTCCTTGATGAGCCTGTTCGCGAGCAAAGAGAATGATGTGGCGGGAAGGTTCATGACCGACGTGTCCACGATCACCGTAGAGAAACTGTCGGCGCCTTGTGCAAGGATGCCTTCGAGGGACTTGAGGCGTCCCGCAGGGGACTGGTCGGTATCGTCAAAGGCCTGCACGACGACGTGCTTTATCCCGAGGTCTTTGAGCTTGTTCACCTGTCCCTTGATATCCTTGTCCCAGGGGGTGATGCTGTTATAGAGAAACTTGTCCTGGACGCCGAGCTTTGAGACGTATTCGGTAGCCTTTGCTCTTTTCTCGGCGACCCACATATCGATTCCAAAAGGCATATCCGTAGTCTCAAGAAAAAAATCTATGTAAATTTGAGCTTCCTCGGGCGTATTCGCCACCATTGCCACCATTCCGGGAATCCCCGTTGACGAGGAAAGCTCCTCCTGCTTTTTTATGAGTTCCTTCGCCTTTTGCCTGTCAAAATTTCCCTTTCTGTCGGCAAGGATCCTGTCCTTGTTATGAAACATGGACGCGATGAGCAGCGGTGGATTCTCTCCGGGCTGGCCGCCTATCTTTGACCCCGATATCTCGAAGACCTTCTGTTGACGTGAAAACCTGAACATCCTTTCTCCTTTCGGGCGGAATCTGTGGTATACTGAGATACGTTTCTTTCTTTACAGGGCAACCTTCTCCCGCGGAGAAGGTTGCCCTCTCTTTTTGAACTTTCACAGGCCGGGCAGGGACAGGGCGAACACGCATCCCCCGTTCCCGGCCTTTGCCCCGAGGTCCGTGAGTTTTAGAACACCCCGTGATCGAACTTGGGCGGCGGGAGATATTCCCAGCTCTCACCCTTTCTGTACTTTGCTTCTATGTCGAGGCACTTGAGGGCATATTCGAAGGCATAGGGAATGCCCGGCCCTCCCGGGACGAAGCCCGCTAGGGTCATGCCGACTGCGGCAGCTTCGAAGATCTCACCCGTGGTCGCGCCCGCATTGATCGCGGGGATGACGTGGATGATGCACCGGGGTGAGCAGTATCCGACCCCGCCGGCCATGAACATCAGTTCCTTGACCTTTTTCGAAAGTGCTCCGTCCCCGAAAATTGACGCGTAGAAATCAGCAAAGGTCTTTCCCGGATCGGGCGTCACGGTGTTGATGATCTGGAACATCCTCGGAACGAACCCCATCTGCTTTTTCATGTAGTCGTTTACTTCCTGCGCCGTCATCTTTTTTTCGTCAGCCATTTTTGCCTCCTTTTCCTGCCCGGAAGGGCTGTCTTGCCGGGCGAACATTTTTTTCAGCTCAGCAAATATTCCCATAATTCAACCTCCTCCCCTGTCGCTGCGTGTTCACCTCCCTTCGATGACCGGATAAAAGAACTCAGTATTTCCAGTTGAAGGCGACATCGTGAAAGACCTTCAGGTTTTCGTATGGGATGGTCGGCGGTATGTCGCAGCCGGGCACGAGCACATACCCTCCGTCCTTCCCTGCAAGTCCGATCGTTTCCCTGCAGACCTGTTCGACTTCGGCGGCCGTTTTATTCAGCAGCACGTGCACAGGGGCGACGTTGCCCCCGAAGCACATCTTCCCGAACAGGATCTCCTTCGCCTTCGCGATATCCACCTTCTGGTCGAAGAATATGACGGTGCATCCGGTGTCGATGAACTGTTCGAGGCGATCGCTCGTATTGCCGCATATATGCAGGATCGTGTGGACACCTTTCCCTCTTGCCCAGTCGCTCATCTTCTTGAGAGGAGGGACCGCGAACCGCGCCATCTGCTTGGGGTTGATCAGGTCTCCCGATGCGGTAGGGTCCGCGATACTGAGGCATTCGAGGGATCCATCGGCTACGAGGGGCTCATAGAGATGAATGAGAAGGTGCGCGCAGAAATCGACCATCCTTTCGACAAGGGCCGGATTCTTGAAGGTGCTCTTCATGAACGTCTCTTCACCCACGAAACGCGCGGCAAGGGTGAAGGGCCCCCAGCAGGTCATCGTGACAAGATACTTCTTCCCGATCTTCTCATGTACCCTCCTCGTCGCTTCGAGCACAGTCTTGACGACGGGGTCCTTGTGGACATCTTCGATCTTCAGCTTCGCGATGTCTTCCTCCGAATGGACGAAATGGGCGGTCAGGTCGGGCGCCCCTATTTCGCGGTACTTGATCCCGACCCCGAAGTCTTTGCCCAGCGACGACGCATGAAAATTGTTGTATCCGGAACCGACGTAAACGACGTCGCTTCTGATCCTTTCCGCCTCCGTAACGCACATATCAGTCATCTTCTCGGCATTCAGCGCAAGCTCTTCGAAGGTCGATCCGAAGTCTTTGATCGACCACATTCCGCCGCCGAAGACTGTCACGGGAACTCTCTCCGGTTTGCCCATCTCAAAGGCCTTTAAGATCGTCTCTCTGGGCGTCATAGACATTTGTTCTCCTCCTTCGTTCGCTAAAGTTTTACTGAACCGACCAACGTATGAATCACTTCCTTGAACTCCTCGAGGTCAATGGGCATCCTCACGTTCAGGACCCCTGCCGTATACGTCTCGTTGCCCACTACAACGATGGGCATATCGGGAGAAATACTCCGCATGATCTCTACCGCCTCTTCGGCCGAAAGCCCGAAAGACTCGGAGTCAATGATGACTGCAACGTACTGCCTCTGAAGAACCATTTGAACCGCAAGGGCCGGATGATCCGCAAGGGCGACATCCAGTCCTTCGTCCCTCAGCATGCCGTAGAAGTTTTTTGTCAGTATCGGGTTGTGGGTGCAAAGTAAAACTTCATGCATGACGGCCGGTTAAAAGCAATTTTAATGCCAAGGTCCGGAGCGCTGATAACAGCCTTTCCTCAACCTCGCAGAGGGAACCTGAAACGCAGGGAGCACAATAATACCCCATTACATGAGGCATTTTCCCCCATCTGTCAGCCTTTGAGCAACAGCCGAAAATGTCTCATGGTTCAATCTTAACTGTCATACTCGCAGAACCCGTCCTCGAAGTTCTCAGCGGGCATCCACGCAATGTGAAAGAATTCCCTCGCCCCCTGGGGGAGAGGGCAAGGGTAAGGGGTATTTTCGAGATAAAGAAAACAGCGGTAACACTTTTTCGTTCTAAACTATTGCCTTCCCTTGGTGATCCTGATATCTCCGGAGACGGATACCGGTTTCACAAGGCTGTCGACTACGGGGCAATGGGCGACCACCTTTTCGGCGAGTTTCCGTATTTCCCGTTCGTCATCAGGGGTTTCGATGGTGAAGGTATACTTGACGTCCCTGAAACACGCGGGAACGTCGTCGATCATGAACAATCCCCTGAGATCGAGCGTGCCTTCCACGTCTACGGAGAGCGAGTGCACCGTGTAGCCCTCGTGCACCGCGAACTCATAGAAGGCGGCCTCGATGCACGCACCCACGGCTGAAAGCAGAAGTTCTATGGGGTTCGGCGCTTTGTTCGTTCCCCCCGCAGCCTCTCCGTAATCCGATCTGACGAGATGTTCCCTTACCGTTGTTTCGGTATAAAGTCCCTCGATGTGCATCGAGGAAACCTTGGGCTTGTAGATCGCCGACTCAGGCTTTTTTCTGAAAAACTCGAGCCTCCTCGCAACAATTTCCTTTAAATCTCTCCCGTTGTCTTTCATGCGCACGCTCTCCTTTTCAAAGAGTATTCGACCATAACAAAATATGTGCAAGAAAGATACCATCTTCCTCTATAACAGAACTTCGGAAAATGATATGCTAAGAAATAGCCTTTTCGAGGAGTACGTAATAAGGAATGACAGTCCGAAATAAACTTATTACTAAATGAGGTCGAAAGAAAGCACATCTCCTCCTATTCCGTCATTCCGGCTTGTCCGGTCCCGCCTCGGCGGGATTTCTTTGTTTTCAGAGAGATTCCCGACGCGCTTCGCTTGCATGAATGACACATGGCGCTCTTTTACTTATGACCTCCTTAGTAACCCTCTCATTATATAATATAAGGGCGGGTAGAGCATGTTGTAACGTTGATTCAATTCAAGGAGCGAGGTTCGGGAATCATGAAGACAACGATAGTATGCGGATTATTGGGGGCAGGCAAGACGACGTTCATACGTCAATTCCTGAAGAACTCCCGGGAAAAGACGGTCGTCCTTGTGAACGATTTCGGCGAGGTAGGGATAGACGGCGAGATCTATTCCTCCTCCGGCATCGAATCGATAGAACTGCCGAGCGGATGCGTCTGCTGTACGCTCAAGTTCGACCTGATGACGACCTTGCAGAAGATCGCGGCCACGCTCTCGCCGGAGCATCTCGTGATCGAGCCGAGCGGCGTCGCCTCGCCCTCCGGCGTGCTCGAGGCCCTGGACGCCCTTAAGATACGCCCTGTCACGGTGGTGGGGATCATCGACGCAACGGAATTCATCGATTTTTACGAGAGCCGGATGTACGGGACGTTTTTCGAGGACCAGATTGCGAACTCGGACGTCATTCTTGTGAACAAGGCCGATCTTGCGGGCAGGGACCAAGTGGCCGGGACGGTGGGGATCGTCGAGGGCATGAATGCGAAGGCGATAATCCTTCCCGCAGTGAACGCGGCCATAGACATCCCGCTTCCGGTCCTTTCCGGGAACGAACGAACCCTGCGGAAACATCTCCCCCATTTCGATTTCGAGACGGCGTCGGTGCGCCTTGAGGGCACGGGTGAACTTTCCTGGTATCAGAATCTCTTCGAAGAGATGTCCCGTGGGGCCTTCGGGAATGTGGTGAGGGCGAAGGCCCTCGTGCGGACCGATGAGGGGCCTTTCAGGTTCGACCTCTCCTGCGGCAAAATCGGCTGGAACCGCTTCGGAAAGGAGATCGCCGAGGGCCGGCTCGTCATGATCGGCGCGGGCCTGAAAAGAGAGGGTCTGCCTTCCCCCCCTCAAAAGGCGCCCCTTGTTTTCTGCTCCGCATCAGAAGCAGAAAATCGGGGAAAAGGAGTACAATGATAAGAGAAGGGACGATGCGGACGAAAAGACGCTCCGGGAACTGCACAAGCATGTCGTCGGCACCTCGCCCGTGGGGCTGACCCTTCGATACGGGTGAAACTCGATGCGGCCCTGGAGGTATGGTAAGCGGAACCGGCACATCCCGCGTCTTGCAGGGAGGGGAAAAAACCGTGTTGCCTTTGTGCGATGAGGGATGTTAATATAGCGAAAAGCGCTCGATGAGCATTTCAGTGGGGTCACGGCTCCTTGCTTTTTGAGTCGTAGGCAATATCACATTCATCCCCCAACCCCTCCAATCCCCCTCCAGCGGGGGGTGTATGATTGCCTACGACTCAAAGAGTGAGGGGTCGGCGGGTCCGCTGATGATTCAGTTTTACCGCCGACGGTTCTTGAGAAACTCCTGATCACAACGTTGCTCGAAGAACGTGTCACCGCTATGGCAGTGGAAATGCTCGCGGGCGTTCAATCTTCGGGAAGGTGAACGAGGAGCAACACCGGCAAGGTCTGTATGTCCTGCTCCTCGTCACGGGGGTCATGCTTTTACGCACAGCCGGGGATAATCAGCCGGCCCGCAACGCCTCCACGATGCTCATCCTCGCCGCCCTGAAGGCGGGCAGGACCCCGCCTGCAAATCCCATGATAAGCGAGAAGGCAAGGGATTTCCAGGCAATACCGACGGTGAGTGTAAAACTGAACGCCAGTTCCGCAAAGGTCTGCCAGTTCATGGTCGAGATCGTGATGAGCTGCAGAAAGGACGCGAAAAAAAGTCCGAGGCAGCCGCCGACCAGGCCGAGGAAAAGCGCTTCGAGCACAAAGGCGCCGAGGATGCTCTTCTTCTGAAAACCGAGCGCACGCAACGTTCCGATCTCCGTCGTCCGCTGGGCGACCGCCGCATACATGGTGATCATGGCGCCGATGACGGCCCCGAGGGAAAAAACGATCGTGAGGGTGACGCCGAGGATGCGCAGAAATTTCGCCATCATCTCCGACTGCTCCTGATAGTAGATCTTTTCCCGTTTCGCTTCGACGGTCAGCCTGGGGTCGTTTTCGACCCGCTTCCTGAACCCTTCGAATTCCGAAGAATCGCGCAATCTGAACAGCACCGATGAATAGGCCTGTCGCCTGAAGGCCTGCATCAACTGATCGACATCGCCCCAGATCTCCGAGCTGAATCCCGTATTTCCCGCATCGAATACCCCGACGACCGTCCAATTGCGCATGCCGAAACGCACGGTCTCCCCGATGCCGCCCCCCTGAAAACGCTCGGCAATGTTCTTCCCTGAAACGACTTCCGCCGAGCCCGGTCTCGGCATCCGCCCTTCAACGAGTCGCACCTGGGGCCTGAGCAGCAGGGATGCCGCCGAGATGCCCCGTATCACCACATTGGAGGGTTTACTGCTCCGCCGTTTCGGAAGATTGATAAGGACGACCAGCTCTCTCGCGAAAAAAGGTCGTCCGTTCTCCCCTATGGCCACCTCGGGCTGGCTCTCCAAAATGGACGCCTGCTGACGGTCGACGGCGCTCTGCACCTCGGAGGTCGAAGACTTGCGGATTACTACGACATTGTCGTAGGAGCCGGTGTCTACCAAGGTTTTTTGCAGGCCTTCGGCGAGCATAAGTGTGGCGGAAAAGACAAAGACGACGAGCGCCATGCCGGATGCGGTCAGGATCGTGGTGAGGCGGCGCGTCCAGAGGTTCCGAAAACTATAGGAATAGGGAATGCCCATCGCTATCCGATCCTCCGAAGACCTTCGGCGATCCGGATCGTTGCGCCGCGCCAGGTCGGGAAGACGCCGGCGACTGCTCCTATCATCAGCGATGCCAGGAGGTCGAGATACACCGTCGACGGCGAAACACTGAAAGACGGAAAATACTGGCTCAACTCCGTTTCGATCCAGTCCGCCCCGGGAAAGGTGAGGAGCACGCCGAGCAGGCCTCCGGTCATCGCGATAAAGAGAGACTCTCCGAACACGATCGCAGCGATGTGGAACGCCCCGAAGCCGAGGGTCTTCAACGTCGCATACTCTGCGATCCTTTCCCTCGCCGTCATCGCCATGGTGTTCGCTGCAACGATCATGATAATGGCGATGACGACATACGAAACGATCTGGATCGCGACCACGATCGCAGAGGTCATCGCAATAAATCCCATATGGAAAGCCCGTTCGGTCTCCGTCATGGTTTCGGCCAGTGAATTCTTGAACATCGCGTCGACTTCCACTGCCACCTGGGCGGCGAGGTCCGGATTTGCCACGCCGATCATGTAAAACCCGACCTGGTCGGCCCTCTGAGGCGCCGTCTTCCTGAGCGTTTCGTTGAGATAGTCCCAATGAAAGAGGAGGGCGCGCTCTTCGGTACTCTTCTCGGCCCCGCGATAGATTCCCCGGAGGACGAATTCCCACTGGCCCGGGAAGATCGTCCCCCTGAGGGTTATGATGTCGCCTATCTTCCATCCGTACCGGTCTGCCAGCTTCTGCCCCACAATACAGCCCTTGCGATCGCGGATGAAGGCGGTCTTCTCAGCTGGGGGGAGCACGATCTCGGGATAGAGGTCAAGGTAGGTCTTCGGCTCGACCGCATAGTTTGCGAAAAAATGCTTTTCATCGATATAGATGCCCCCGAACCAGTTGCCGTACGACACTTCCTTCACGCCCTGTACCTGACTAATCCTCTCCTTGTAAGAGATCGGAAGGGGAAAGATGAGGGAGATCGCGTTCCGGGCGACGAGACGCGTCGCGGAGGAGCGTTCGGCGCCCATGTACCAGACACCCACCAGGGTCCGGAGCAGGCCGAAGGCGATGATCGCGATCGCGACGCCGACCACGGTAAGCGCGGTGCGGAGTTTGTGGCGGAAGGCATTCCGTATCAGCAGTTTAAGAATGAACATTGTTCAGGACACCCTTTTCGAGATTTCTCACGATATGGGCTTTTTCCGCGGCGCGGGGGTCGTGGGTGACCATGATAATCGTCTTGCCGAGCTCATGGACGAGGCGTTCCATCAGTTCCAATATCTCCTTGGCGGAGGTCTTGTCCAGATCACCCGTCGGTTCGTCTGCAACGAGAATTTCCGGGTCGGGTACAATCGCCCTGGCGATCGCCACCCGTTGCTGCTGTCCCCCTGAAAGCTGGCCCGGATAGTGGTCCATGCGGTCCGTAAGGTTCACGACCTGGAGGGCCGTCTCGACATGCTCGCGCCTCTCCCTTCTCGACAGCGGGGTGAGGAGCAGGGGAAGCTCGACGTTCTCGTACGCGGTAAGCACCGGTAACAGGTTGTAGAACTGAAAAATGAACCCTACATTGGCCGCGCGCCAGCGGGCGAGTTCGGCCTCATTCAGGGAGGTGATGTCCACGCCTCCGACGCTGACGAGGCCCGAGTCGGGCTTGTCGATTCCCGCGATGAGATTGAGGAGAGTGCTCTTGCCCGAGCCCGAAGGCCCCATGAGGGCAAGGAACTCGCCTTCGTCGATCGAGAAGGTGATCGAGTTGAGGACCGGGATGATTTGCGTCCCGCGGCGGTAGGACTTGTTCAGGTCCTTGATGACGACGATCGGTGGTGCGCCGCTGCTCATCTATTTTTCTGCTGCCTTGACCCTGTCCCCGTTTCTCAGTTTGTCCAGGGGCTTCAGCGCCACTCTGTCACCGGGCTTCAGCCCCGCAGTCACCTGGACCATGCCGCCGATCGGTGGTCCGAGCGTAACGGCGGTCTCGACGGCACGGTCGTCCTTCACGAGAAACACTTTTTTTCCGCCGTTGCGGGTCACTATAGCTGAAGGATTGAGCGCGGTGCGGGGCTTTTCTTCTCCGGCTTTCACCGGTCTCTGGAGAAAGGCGACCTTGGCGCTCATCTCCGGAAGCACCCTGCTGTCGGAGGAGAGGAAGCGGACCTTGACGAGCACCGTAGCCTTGGACCGGTCGGCCGTCGGCACGACCATATGAACGACTCCGGGAAAACGGGTCTCCGGAAGCGCATCCAGCGCTATCTCACAGGGTTGTCCCGTCTTCACCTGTTCGATATTCGACTCCGCGACGTCCACCTCGACCTGGAGCGAACCCATGTCCGCAATCGTAACGACCGAGGCCTTCGCGTTCGCAGCAGCGCCAAGAGGGGTAACGATGTCTCCCACGTCCGCGTTCTTGGTCAGAACCACGGCGTCGAAGGGCGCCCTGATCAGCGTATACTCCACCTGGACCTCGGCATTCCTGAGCGCAGCTGCACTGCCTTTGATCGCAGCCTCTGCCGCCTTGACCGAGGCGAGCGCCTTTTCGTGCCGGGCATCGGCCGAGTCGAAGTCCGCCCTCGCAATGTATCCCTTCCCGACGAGGTCCTTGTTCCGGTTGTAAGAAAGGGTCGCGTCGTGCAACTCGGCCCTGGCCTGATCGAGAGAGGAACGCGCCACACGGAGATTGGCTGCCGCCTGGTCGCGGGCCGCGACAACGTCATCGCCTTCAAGACGCGCGATCACTTCACCCTTTTTCACATGGCTTCCTTCTTCCACATTCAGCGCTACGAGGCGGCTCGTGATCTTCGACGCAACGGCTGCCTTGCGCTCGGCCACGACGTAACCGCTCGCATTCAGCAGGGTAAAGGCCTGCGACGGATACATCTGGGAAACGGTAGCGACTTCCACTTCGACTGCAGGGGTAAAGACCCCCGCAAAAAAGAGGACCACCGCGGTGACGACAACAACAGCTGCCGCCACCCACCGGAAGACGTTTCTCCGCCTTCTCGGCCCGGGAGCGGTCCTTGATTTGTCTATCTTCAGCTTTGCGATATCTTCATTTGCCACGTGGACTCCTCACGCACGGAAGGACGCAAAAAATACATCACCCATTATAGCAAATCTCCTGATATTCATTTCAGAAAGGGTCCTTCTTTTCGGTTCAGGCAACGACGCCCCTTCGCGTATCATTCCTTGCCGTTTGCTCTGCCCGAGCTTCGCGCAATGCGAATCCCTTGTTTTCACGATCACCTCCTCAGCAGATCGGCATGCCACTTACGCAAATAGAGAAGGATCATCACCGTAACGGCGGCTTCGACAACGCCGAAGAGCACAAGGTGCTCGATCATGATGGCCGGGATAGTCAGTTGGAGAGGAAACGGGCTGTAAAGGGGTCTTCCGCTATCCCCCACATGGAGGAGCGGCTGGATACCGAGCTCGATGGCGGTGAAGAATGCCGCGAGGTTGATGCCGGCATATGAACCGGCAGCGGCGCCGATGAGATACCTCTTACGGTGAGGGTCGGTCTCTTCCCCGTTCTTTCTCGCGATAAGTCTGAAGACGCCATATCCGACGAGGGTCTCTGCAAAGGCGATGTTGAAGCAGTTTGCACCGAGCGCGGTTATCCCGCCGTCGCCAAAGACAAGGGCCTGGATGGCAAGGGCGATCGAAACGGCAATAACGGCCGGCCACGGTCCGATGAGGAGCGCAATTAGGGTTGCCCCCGTCGCATGCCCTGTGGTGCCTCCGGGGATGGGGATGTTGAACATCATGATCACAAAGCTGAAGGCGGCCGAGAGTGCGAGAAGCGGTACCTGGGTGACCCTCAGGGTCTTCTTGATCTGCTGCGAGGCATACAGCCATATGGGCGTCATGGCCGCCCAAAGGCTCCCGTATGTTATCGGTCCCAGATATCCATCAGGTATATGCATTCGAAAACCTCCGGAAGCAAGACCTCGAATAAGAAAACGGAAAGAAACGCCCGCACTGTGGCCGGCGTGAAGCGGGAAGCCCGACAGGTTCAGACTTCTTTCTTTTCAGCGATCCCGTTTCACGGCCAGCGCGAAAGCATGAAAAGGCGCGCGGCGGCCGCCGGAAGGCAACGACACTGTCGCCTTCACCGCTTTGCCGGCTCATCGATGCCGTACTTCTTCAGCTTTAGATAGAGGGTCTTTCTGTCGATCCCGAGCACCTGGCTCGCCTTTGACTGATTGCCGTTCGATTCCTGGAGGACCTTGAGAATGTAGTCCCTCTCGATCTCCTCGAGCGTCGAGTTTCCCGACGCTTCCAGTACAACAGGCGTAAACGGTATCGAGAGGTCTTCGGGGCCTATCTTCCCCGCCTCGCAGAGGATCACCGCCCGTTCGATGACATTTTCGAGTTCCCTCACGTTCCCCGGCCACGGGGAGAGCTTGAGTGAGTCCAGGGCCCCGGGCGCGAAACCCGAGATGTCCTTCGCCAGCTTCCGGCTGTATTTTTTCAGGAAGTGGGACGCGAGCACGGGGATGTCCTCTTTCCTCTCCCGGAGAGGGGGAATGGCAATGTTGATCACGTTCAACCGGTAATACAGGTCCTGCCTGAATCCCCCGGCCCTGATCACCTCCGTGAGGTCCTTGTTCGTCGCCGCGATCACCCTCACATCGACGGTGAGGGTCTTGTTGCCCCCCACCCTTCTGAACTCTCCGGAATCGAGGAAGCGCAGGAGTTTTGCCTGGAGCCCCAGGGGCATTTCACCTATCTCATCGAGGAAAAGAGTGCCCTTGTCCGCGACTTCGACAATGCCGTACTTCGCCTGGTAGGCGCTTGTAAACGCGCCCTTCTCGTGACCGAAGAGCTCCGACTCGATCAGGTTCTCGGACAGCGTCGCGCAATTCAGGGCTATGAAGGGAAGGCTGCTCCGACCGCTGCGGCGCCAGATCGTGTTCGCCACGAGTTCCTTTCCCGTCCCGCTCTCTCCCTGGATAAAGACGGTCGAGTCCGTAGGCGCGATCTTCCGGATGAGCGCAAGAATATGTGCAATCTTGCCGCTGCCTCCTACAAACTCGGGCTCCGACTCCTTTCTGAGGAGTTCCTGTTCGAACTGCTCCTTCTTGACGCGCAGCTTTCCGTATTCGTACGCCCTGTTGATCACAATCACCAGTTCGTCGAGCTTGTATGGTTTCGTGAGATAATCGTAGGCGCCGTGTTTCATCGCCTCGACCGCCGTCTCTATCGTCGCCTTCCCCGTCAGCACGATAATGACGGGAGTCGCGGGGTCTGCCTTCAGTTTCTTCATAAGAGAGATGCCGTCCGTACCCGGCATCACAATGTCCAGAAGGATCACGTCGAAGGACTCGTCCTTGAGCCGTTGTATCGCGGCCCCGCCGTCGGGAGCGGCCTCTGCATAAAACCCTTTTCTCGCGAGTTCTTTCTTAAGGAGCCTTCTGAAGGGTTCTTCGTCGTCTACGGCGAGGACCCGAATCATGGTGTCTTTGCCGGCAGGCGTATGATGAATTTCGTCCCGTTGCCCTCTTCGCTCTCCGCGTCGATGGTACCGCCGTGTTCCTCCACAATCTTGTGGCAGATGGCAAGTCCAAGCCCTGTCCCGTCGCCGACCGGCTTCGTCGTAAAGAAGGGGTCGAAGATCTTGGCGGAGATCTCGCCGGGGATGCCGGGTCCCGTATCCGCGATCGAGACGGCGATCATCTCCCCTTCCTGCTGAAAGGCGCTGTCCTGTCCCGGCCGGTCCATGCCGGTCGTGATCACGATGCTGCCCCCTTCCGGAGTGAAATAGAGGGAATTGATGATGATGTTCATGAAGAGCTGCCGCAGGCTCCCGGGATCGGCGTATATCTTGGGCAGCTCCCTGTTCAGCCTGAACTCGATATTGTGGTTAAGCTTCGCCGCCTTATGGTTCACGAGGAGAATCACTTCCTTGATCAGTTCGTTGATGTCGAGCTCGCGGAACGTGCCTCCGTGGGGTCTCGCGAATTCAAGGAGGGTGCGCAATATCCTTTTGCATCGGAACATCTCGTTATGAATCGTTGCGAGGTACTCCGGGAAATCCTCGAACGCCTCTTCCGTCAGCAGCGACTTGTCTTTCGCTCTTTCGAGGAGCGCCTCCGAGTATCCGGCGATGATCCCGAGGGGGTTGTTGATTTCGTGCGCGATGCCGGCGACGAGGGTGCCGAGGGAAGCGAGCTTGTCCGTCCTGATCAGCTGCTGTTCGAGGCGTTTCTGGGAGGTGACGTCCTTGAGGTAATGGACGATCGCGTAGAGCTGCCCTTCCTCATCGACCAGTGGATACGCCCAGAAGTGAAAGATATTTCCCCCGCTGCCCTTCAGCTCGAGGAAGGACGGGCGCTTGGTCGAGATCGTACTCGAACAGAGGCACTCTATGGGACCGACGCCGATCCTGTCGAGGACCTGCGCACATTGCTTCCCGACCAGCTCCACGAGGGAACAGCCGCACCTCGTGAGCAGCGCATGGTTTGCGCGAAGCACGCGCTGCCTTCCATCTTCGACCCAGACCATATCGGTAATGGCATCGAAGGTCCCCTCCCATTCCTTCTTTTCTCTCGAAATCTCTTCAAAGAGGATGGCATTCTCGAGGGCTATCGACATGTGCTTCGACACCGAGAGGAGGAGGTGGAGGTCTCTTTCGGAGTATTTCGAGCGCTCCGTACTGTCAAGGTTGAAGACACCCAGTATCTTGTCCTGCACGAGCGGTATGCTGATCGTCGACCGTATGCCTTCGTCGCGCAGCTTCCTGTCGAGGGGAAACCTCACCTCGGCCGCAAGGTCGTCATTGATCCAGGGATTCCCGGTCTTGATGACCCAGCCTGCACTGATCCCCTCCAGGGGCGCCTTCACGCCCCTTTTCAGGGTCGTCTTCATGCTGGTGTCGAGCGCATAGATAAGGAGGTTCTCCTCCTTTTCGTTATAGAGAAGTATGCTGCCCCTGTCGTACTCGATGAGCTTCCGTATCTCCGACATCATGATTCTGAAGACGGTGCCGATGCTCAGGCTCGAATTCAGCACGCCGCTCAATTCATTGATCAGCTCGATCTCTTTCATCTTCTCACGCAGCTGCGTGATCAGCTTCGCATTTTCTATCGCCACGCCGAGCTCGCTCGCGATCGTGGTGAGGAGTTGTGTGTCGAGGGAGGTGAAGTGGTCGAATTTCCTGCTGCCGAGGCCGAGGACCCCGAGGGGGGTGCCCTTGGACGTAATCGGCACGCCCGCCATGCTCACAATCGAGTGGTCTCTGTGCACGACCCTCGGATCTTCCGAGGCCTTCTTCACAAGCAGCGGCCTGCCGGAGATGAAGACCTTCCCGCTGAAACACTCCCCCGGTCTCAAGCGGCCGGCCTCTGCCAAAAAGGCGTCGCTGAATCCTTTATGGGATGCGAGACAAAGTTCCCCGGAAGCGTCGTCGTGGAGATAGATCCATCCCCTGTCCGCCTCCATGAGGTAGAGGAGCATGTAAATCGTCTCCTGCATGATCCGTGAGGTGTCGGTATGCCTGGCGAGGATCTTCGCGAAGGTATTGAAAACGGCGAGCTCCTTCGCCCTCTGGGAGGCCCTCTGCTGGAGCTTCTTCTGGGCGGATATGTCCTGAATTATCACGAGCTTCCGGGCTTCTCCCGAGCAGGGGACGACCGTTACTTTCGCGGCAACCGTCTCACCGTTTCTCTTGCGCGATGCCGTCTCCCCGTGATTTCCGCCGCGACCCTCCTCCGGCGCCGCGGGGGACGGCGTCGTGAAAAGCTCGGTCCAGGCGGGAATGACGTCCCGTATGTCAACCCCGACACCTTCGCCGGACGCGTATTGATATGTGCCGGCTGCAGAGGCGTTGAACGAAACGATCTTCAGGTCCCGGTCGATCAGGAAAACAGGGGTCCCCAGGAAATCAAAGATCTCTAAAACAGTGGCAGGCTTTTCGGTAACGGCTATTTCCATGTTTATTACGTGTTTTATTATATCATAATGGGAAAGGGGACAAGCTTGGGAAGAGAGATATGACCGGGAAGGAATTGAGATTTTTCAAAACCTGGTTTTCGGAGTACTGCGGGACGTTCTCCACGAGCGTCGGAGAGGACCGGAGGAATATCAGCCTGAAGGAAGAGCATACCTTTCGGGTGCTCGAAGATTCCGGGATCCTTGCTGCTGCCTTGCGCCTGGACAAGGAGGAAACCCTGCTGGCCGGGACGATTGCCCTGTTTCATGACCTCGGGAGATTTCCCCAGTATGCGCAATTCAGGACCTTCAGGGACAGCATCTCGGTGAACCATGCCGCACTCGGAGCCGAAATCCTTTCAGAAAAGGAGGTGCTCGGGGACCTTCCGGAAAAGGAACGGATGCGCGTGATCCAGGCGGTGAAATACCATAACGCCTATGCGCTGCCCGATATTCCTGACGGGGATACGCTTTTTTCCCTGAAACTCATACGCGATGCGGATAAGCTCGACATATGGCGCATCTTCTGTGAATACTACGAATCACCGGAAGAGGAAAAGGCCTCGGCAGCCGGGCTCGGATTGCCCGATGAAGGCACATACAGCCAAGAAGTGCTCGATTCCCTCTTCGAAAGGAAGGTCGTTTCCCTTGCAAGCCTGAAGACGCTCGATGATTTCAAGCTCCTGCAGCTTTCCTGGATTTATGACCTCAACTTCACCCCCTCGCTGAATCTCTTGCTCGAAAGGGATTATATACAGAGAATCATGAAGACGCTGCCCCGGACCGGGGAAATCCTCAGGGCCGCCGGCTTTCTGCGGGAATACGTACGCGAGCGTCTGCGGAAGGGCTCCGGATAATCATGGTATGTAAACCCCTATCGATGCGTACCGGCGTGCAGAGCATCCCTCAAATCCTTTTAAGGCGATACGATTTGATGAGGGCATGGCGTCGGGTATTCGGGAGGATAGACCCGGCAATGCGGCGGAATAAAACCGATGGCAAAAAAACATCTCGGACAGAACTTTCTTTTTGACCCCTCGATCCTGAAGAGGATCGTTGGGGCTGCACGTCTTTCGCCGGAAGATACCGTCGTCGAGATAGGCCCGGGCCACGGCAGGATGACGGCGATGCTTGCCGATTCTGCAGGAAGAGTCATCGCGATCGAACTTGACAAAGAACTGCATGAGGGACTCATAGAGATGCTTTCAGGGCACGGCAACATCGAACTCCTCCAGGGCGATGCGCTGAAATATCCCTATGGAGACCTCGATAAATTCAAGGTCGTCGCGAACATCCCCTATTACATCACAACGCCGATACTCTTCAGACTCCTCGAACACAAGGAGCGGCTCAGGTCCGTGACCCTGACCGTCCAGAAGGAGATCGCCGAAAGAATCACCGCGAAGCCCGGCGGGAAAGAATACGGGGTCCTTTCCCTGATGGTCCAGTACCATGGAAAGCCCACGCTCGAATTTATCGTTCCGAGGGGCGCCTTCAGACCCGTGCCGAAGGTCGATTCCGCGGTCATCCATATCGAGATCTACGAGGAGCCTCCTGTAAAGGTTAAGAACGAACAAATTCTCTTCAGGGTGATAAAGACCGCCTTTTCCCAGCGTCGTAAAATGCTCGCGAATTCCCTGAAGCCCCTCTCCGATGAAATCAAGGAAAAGCTCCTTGCAGCCGGAATAGACCCGATGAGAAGACCGGAGACGCTGAGCCTGGAAGAGTTTGCGCGGCTGGCGGATCTGCTGGAAGATTGTCATACCCGCGCAGGCGGGTATCCGGAGGTTCTTTAAAGACCTGGATTCCCTTTTTCACGGGAATGACGAAGACGGCAGTTCAGAATAAGGAGCGCACATGCCTTCTCCTTTTACTAAGAAGTACATAAGTACGATAACGTTATTTGTCACTCCGGCTTGTCCGGAGTCTTTCCTAAGAAGGATTCCCGGCAAGCGGGAATGACACCCTACTAATGAACTCATTAGTATTTGCAGGCCTTCTTGGTGTATGCGACAAATAAAGTGGTACACCGCCCTTTTCAATAAAGTTGTACACTGAGAAGCAGCTTCACTTCGAAACATGCACCGAGATGTCCCTCCCGTACTCGAGAGTGTAGCGTTCTCGCCACAGGCATAAAGTTACTTCCGGAAAGAAACGCTGCCAAGTTGATGGTCAATTGCGGTGTACCCCTCCTACTAAACATTTATCAGAGATAGCACCTCTTTCAATTTCCAAGACTGCGCTAACGACCAGTTTATGATACCAAGGAGATGAAGAAATAGGGTGACACTCCAAAGTGAGGTTTTGGAGAGGAGTGTCAGTGATGGAAGCAA
>JAMCWJ010000092.1 GCA_023475105.1 Nitrospirota bacterium | reverse complement strand
CACGGACTCTTTCAGAAAGGAATTCGAAAAGATCGGATAGCGCCGGGAATGGCTGCAGTCTTGACAAAGACCCGGGGCATGCTAAGGTGAAAGTAAAACTGTTAGTGCATAGGGGCGAAGATTGAGATGAAGAGAAGAGTCTTCCTGTTCGTCCTTCTGTTGTTGATCCTTTCGGGATGTACCGGGGTGAACCTCTCGCTCCTGCCCGAGATAAAGCCACTCGAGGAGAAGGTGCTCGAAGGCGAAGGGAAGGCGAAGATACTTCTCATAGACCTCGACGGAACGATCTCCTTCAGGGGAGAAACAGACCGCCTGAAACTGAGGACGAAACCCTCGAAGGTCGCCTTTTTCAGAGAGGCCCTGCTCAAGGCCGAGGCAGACTCCGACGTAGCGGGCGTGGTCCTGAGGATCAACTCACCGGGGGGAACCGTTGCCGCAAGCGATACAATCTACCATGAAATCATGCGTTTCAAAGACAAAAAGAAGATACCCGTTCACGCCTTCATCATGGAACTCGGCGCCTCCGGCGGCTATTACGTCGCTTCCGCTGCCGACCGGATCGTCGCAAGCCCTGCTGCGGTCACCGGCAGCATCGGCGTCATCGCCATGAAGTTCAACGTCGAGGGTCTTCTTGCGAAAATAGGGGTCTCCGAAGAGACATACAAGTCGGGCCCGAAGAAGGATTTCTGGTCGCCCTTCCGGCCGACCACGGCCGCGGAAAAGAAGATGTTTCAGGACATTATCGATACGCTCTACGCAAGGTTCCTCGCTGTCGTCTCTGCAAACAGGGGGAAGCTTCTCACAGAACAGGAACTGAGGCCTCTTGCCGACGGCAGGGTCCTCACCGCGAAGGAGGCCCTCGAGGCGAAACTCATCGACAGGGTCGCCTATCTGGACGAGGTTGTCGAAGCGATGAAAGAAAACCTCTCCCTCTCTCAGGCAAAAGTGATAACCTATATACGCCCGAGCACGTTCACCTCGAACATATATTCGGAATATCCCGAACCCTCTCCGCACGGACCCCAGGTCATAAACCTGATTTCTATACACGCGGAGGACCTCTCCCTTTTTTCCGGCGTACAGTTCATGTATCTCTGGGACCCTTAGGATGCGCTGCGGAGAAAAAGGCGGGAGCCCGTGTCCGGAGCGGAAACCGCTTCCGGGCTGCCGAAAATACCGGTGTGTCTTAAGAAGGATTGTACCGGCCGGCAATTCCTTCCATCCCTCGAAGCTTCCCGTCTAAGGGAAACTGCCGGGCAGATTACGCGTAGCGTATGGAGATTTCGTAGATGATCGTGGAGTGGTCCGCGGAAGGACTATCGCCTTCGCAGTTGAGTTCCCCCGCTAAAGCCTCTTTGCGGTTTCTGATCATCCCGGTAATAGGCCGCGTGAGGTCAAACCCGCCGTCAACGCACTCCTTGCTCAGACAGGTTACCCTGAACAACGCAGAGCTACCGGGGAAGAAATTCACGACCCGTGGTAAAGATTTGGCGATCCCCCTCTGATTGTATGTCATGCTGATGACGATGCTGGCGACCTCAGGGTAATGGGTAGCTACGGACCCCGCATCAAGTCTCTGCTGCAGCCTCTCTGCACGTGCCGCATTTTTTCTGCTGTACATACTGTTGTTCATGTCCCTCCTCAGCGAGAAGACTCTCTCCGCTGAGGAGAGAGTCTTCTCCGGCCATCTACATTTTTACGACATTAATCGCCCTGGGACCTTTCGGACCCTTTTCAGTTTCAAAAGTGACCTTGTCACCTTCGGCGAGACTTTTGAAGCCATTGCCCTGGATACACGAATGGTGTACAAACGCGTCGTTTCCGTCTTCACCGGTAATAAAACCGAAACCCTTGCTGTCGTTGAACCATTTCACAGTTCCCTGTTCCATCTCCTTCTACCTCCTTCTCCATGAATTAAAATTTCGGAAAGCGGTTACAAAAAAAGGCCACAAAGTCAAAAGTCTTTGTGGCCTCGTGAACGGCAAAAACTTCCAAAATTTCAGCCTTAGCATAGCACTTCGCCGCAAACTTCGTCAAGGAGATAATTTGCCGCATCCGGGTTTCTCATGGATTGCCCCAACATATTGTACTGGCTCATTGTGAATAGTAATACCCTCCTACTTTGTCATTCCGGCTTGTCCGGAATCTTTCCGACAATGTCTTCATACAAGTCTCTTACTAATACGTTCGTTAGTAGGATGTCATTCCCGCTTGTCGGGAATCCTTCTTAAGAGAGACTCCGGTCAAGCGGGAGTGACATTCAAAGGTATCCTACTTATGTTCCCCTTAGTAACAAAGGATTCCCCTGCCTGATAACTTCTATCTTACTTTGTCTGCTCATATTCTTTAGCTGTTTTCCCCGGATTATGACGCTTCGGCTGTCCAGACAAATCTCATAATATACAAGCTTATGCAGGTAGTACTTGGCCGTAAAGCAGTGGGGATTAACATCGTTCTTATGCTCATAGACTCTCCGTATGAGATCATTGGTCACCCCGACATACAAGGTCGGTCTCGCATTGGCCATGATATACACAGCAAAGATATTTTCTCTCACTCAGCCGGTATATCA
>JAMCWJ010000009.1 GCA_023475105.1 Nitrospirota bacterium | reverse complement strand
TGCCGGCCCTGCCAAACATCTGGTTGACTTCGACGGTGTCGAGGTAGTAAGAACCTCTTCTTGTCCCGAAGACGACAACGATATCGGCGGGCGTGTTCACACCTTCTGACAGGGTGTTCGTCGCGAGAATGGTCTTGATGATGCCCCTGTTGAACTCGGTCACGAGCCTGTCCTTCTCCTTTTCGTCTATGTCCGCGCAGTGGAAAGGAGCGACGAGCGATTCCTCAAGGCAGAATCCTATCGCCTTGGTCGGAACGAAAACGATTACGCTCGTTCCTTCGTGCCTCCTGAGGATATCCTTGAGGATGTTCAGCCTGAGGGATTCCCTGTTGTAGACATGGCCGCTGAGTGTCGGCGACACGTTTTTTGGGGACCTCTTGGGAGCGGGCTCCGCGTTGAAGTCGTCCGGCGCGTGAATCTTCTCCACGGCCAGCCTCGTCCGCCTATAGTTCGAGATGAACAGGTCTGCCCTGAGCATCCGCGCGAGCTCCCTCTTGCAGGGAAAGGTGCCGGACGTCAGAAGGACGGTCCCGCCGAGCTCAAGAAAGACCGTGATCGCCACGTCGAGCTCTCCGCCTCTTGAGGCCTCCATGATGTTGTGCGCCTCGTCTACGATCAGGAGAGATCCCTTACACCATTCCTTCTTGGACCGCACGGCGCTTATGTAGCCTTCCGGAGTGGTCACGATGAAGAACTTCTCGGCGACATCCTTGTCGCTGCCGGTGTTGATGCCCACTATCTTCGCGCCCCATATCTTGACGGAATCGCGGTAGAGGCTCTTCACCAGCTCCCTTGTGGGAGCGGTGATGATGACTCTCTTGCCCTCCTCAAGGTGAGGTCTTGCCGCAATATAATGCACGGCCGTCTTTCCGGTGCCTGTCCCGGATTCGACCACGGTGTTCAGGGTCGGGTCATAGTTGTCTTTGAATGCGCTCTGCAGGGGATTGAGGTTCGGGAAAGGGAGGTCAGGGTCAGGACATACGGGATAATTGTCGTCTATCTCGAATACCCCTGGCATCCTCGCCTCCGTTTTCCCGTCTTTCCGCTTGAAGAGCTTGAGAAGACCCTTTAATAGGGTCAACGCGAATCACTCCCTGGATTCATGGTGCAACTCCTTTCTCGTGGAATTCCTTTTCCTTTCGCATACGTGAAGCAGAACGTTATCACCGCGTGCGAGTCACCTCCTTTCGGCGGGGCTGTACGGCATGAGATAGCAGACATAGTCTCCGGTTTCCGAGCTGACCGACAAGGGGCTCTTTTCATTGTTGAACCCGACTATCACCTGTCCGTCCGCGTTCTTCACGGCGTTTTTGAAGGACATCCTGTTCACCTTGATCTTCAGGTCTTCGCCGCTCCATTCGAGATTCGAGATATGCTCCACAGAGCAGCCAAAGGGTTCCTTGAGGCAAAACCTCGCCGGCTGTTTCTCGTATCCCTTGAACCCCATGATAATAGAGAGTTCGTTTGAGATGGCGGGACCATCAAGCATCGCCATAAACTCATCCCTGGGGCCTCTCAGAAAGGTCTTCCAATCCTTCCTCAGCACCTCTTTGTAGTCTGGAAAGCTGTGCGTGTACTCGGGTAGGTATATGTCGATCATGAGCTCGCCGCTTACCGATATACCGATGGCGTTCCTGTAAAAAGACAGTGTCGCGAGATCTCCCTCGACTTCGGTAACGATGCTCGCGCCGCTCGTAGGAAGCCGGAAGTTCCCGCTGTAGGGCGTCCCTTTGGCGATGCTGTGCATTGCCATTATCCTGCGGTCGCACGCAACGGCCCGCATATAGTCCGTGCCGCACTCAAGAAAGACCGCGCGGTAGTCGTAGTGGACCTCCTCGTCGCTTGAGGCGAAGAGGACCTTCTTGAAGAGCCTCTTTATCTCGGAAAGATCCGCCGTCACGCTCCCTATGTGAGTGTCAGCGGGAGGGGTAATGCGCTCGTATTCCTTGACGACGGGAATAGACACGGCGCTTTTGCCGTCCGTGAGCGAAATGCCGCCTCTTTGGCTCATGACCGTCACGACGCCCTCCAGGCAGGCAAGCAGGGGGCAGTACTTGTTGAGGATCATCGCCTCGCCTGGTTGGCCAACCTCAGCTGAGAAGGAAATGAAGACCTTCTTTATCCCGTCAAAGAAGAGGACGCTGACACTCTGCGTCTCCAGGTCCGCTTTGAAGGTGATTGTCGTCTCGTTGTCGTCCTTCCTTACTCTCAGCAGCCTGCCGGTTTTCCTGAGCATGCCTGCGTCAATACTGAATTTCATGGGTCACCTCCTTTACAGCCCCCGCCCGATACAAGCGCATGGAGGCTTTCATTAATGAGTTGTGATTTTGGGCAGGCCTAAACAGCCAGCTTTCTTCTGAGAAGCGAGATGGCTTTCTTTTCCAGCTGCTCGGCCCTCTGCCTTGACACACCGAAGACCTTACCGATGTCGTCGAAAGACATATCGTCTGAATAACGCATCCTTATGACCTCCTGAAGGCGCGGGGGAAGGTGCTCAACGGAATGCCTTATCTCCCTGCCGAGGGCTTCGTCGAAAGGCGTTGGGAATTGCGAAGGGATCGTCTCACAGATCGAGGGAGGGTCATCGTCGTCGCTCGCACTGGCAGAGATGGCGGGCGCTTCGAGTGAAACAGCTTCCTGATCGCCGAGTCCGCTTTTCTCAATCATGCGCCATCTGATGAGGTTATAGCAGTAGGTGCTGAGCTTGGAGCCGTTCTTAACGTCCTTGTACCTGTCGAGAGCGTCATAGAGCGCGAGGTATCCGGTCTGGAGAAGGTCCTCCAGCTCAAGTCTGCTGCCTAATTGGAGAGACCGAACGGCGAGAAGCACGATCATCTTCTTGTACTTCATCCCTATTTCCTCGACAAAGCGGCTGCTCCAGAGACCGCGGGACTCGAGCACTGTCTTCATCTCGCTCTCCGTGTTGTTGTAGAGCTTCTTCTTTCTGGGCATATTTCACCTCTTCAGTTTCCGCCGAAGTAAACATCGGGGAGAAAGGGCTGAAGCGGGCATCTGCATTGTTTCGCTTCGAATCCGTTGCCCCTCAGGTACCTGGCGAAGCAACAGCAAGAGTCGTATCCGGTCTTCTTGTAAAGGGCCCATAGCTTCCTCGCCTGCTCTTCTGTTGCGTCTGTGACTATGAATCTCCGTTCATCGAAAAAAACTGTCATGTCGAACGCCTCCTTGTGTCGGTTCCTTCATGTCGTTTTCCTTTCTCCGATTATTCTTAAGCAAACACTGGTGGTATCTGATCCGCTCTGAGATATCGCGGTGGTGGGCTGCATCGCGCATGGAAGAGATCAAGATATGGTTGGCGTGCAGTGACAAATAGGGAAGCTACCGATGTCTGCTTTGCAACTCTTGACCTGCGGGGAGATACTGATTGTTAAGAATTGTCAGAAGCTGACCACGAGCTTATGCGATGCATTGTCAACGGCGTGATAACAGATATCTCAATCACGGCAAGTATTCTTTCGGCCTTGCGCCGGCTTTCAGCCGATATTCCAATAATATAGGAAGCATTGGATTACACCCTGCTGGCTGTGAACAGAGGAGAATTCGGCCGGGTAATTTGTCAGGAAAGCTTGATTATTCGGGGGTCGTAGGAGAAAGCCAGAGGACCGATCTTCTTTATCTTCTGGAAATCCGGGTGACCGGGGTTGAGGATGAAATTCTTCTCTTCGGGGATGATAATGGAGGGGACCGTCAGCGCTGCCGTCTCCCCTTTTGCAAGCCATTTAGTCCCTATATCCCTGGTGGAATCGGATGGGGGGATGCTTCTCCAGTCATTGGGCAGGTCTTTGAGTTTGAGATCCGTAATTCTGACCTCCTGAGGTATATGGAGCGCAAACAGCGAGAATTCCAAATTGATCACGTCTTCGTCACCGAGATTGACGTAAAGCTCAAGGGAGGCAAGAGCCCTGCTTTCCGCCGCATATACCGCGCGGTATCCCCTGTGATTCCACCTTCCCGGGTGTTCGGCAGCGCTGTTGCCGGTAAGAGCCAAAGCCGCGTAATCCTTGATTACAAGTCTATAGCAGGAGATCATGCCACATCGCCATAGGCAATGCGATAGAGAAGCTCTTCAACGTCCTTGGCTCCGGACTCCGTCTTCATCATCTCGATAGGCACTTCTCCCCCAAGACCAAACTGAGGCCTGTGGAGCCATTTCCTTGCACGATCGTCGCTCTTCAGCACCTCACTTGCCAAGGCAAAGATGCGGGTCATGCGGAAGAGGCGATCGCTTTCTACCATCGTGAAGTGTTCGCCCTTCTTTTTCCTCCTCTGGAGGGTCTTTTCGCTCGTACCTATCGTTTCGGCGATTTCCCGATCAGATAGCCCAAGCTGCTCTTTGACATTGACTCCTGCCTTGAAAGAAAGACCTGATTTTATAACGGATGTAATCTGCTTTTTACCACCGCCATGCACTTTCTCTAAGCCTTTCTGGCTGAAAACGGTCAATACCCTCCTGATAAGTGCATCATCGCTGAGTGCCGTTGCTTCCATGCGTCCTTCTCCTTTCTGACTGGTCATTTGTCTTTATTATATTACCCAAATGACCTAATTGTCAATATAGAGCGTCTGTCGAACTGCTATTGATTCTGCGGCGGCGGTTGCTGCTGGGGAAGCTCCCTGGAATAGGCATCCCACCGAAGCTGGTCCCTTATCCTTTTCGCCTCCTCCATGTTCTGCACTTTTATGCAGGAAGGGCAGTCAGCGTTGGTATCGGCCCCTTTTCCGGCTTCAAGCCCTCCGGTTATCGTCCCTATTCCGTATCCGATCGCCGACCCCACTGCGGCGGCGCATCCGAAATTCACGAGCATCAGTCCGGCCAATAAGATCCTGAATACCTTGATTAATATCCGCTTTTTCATAAAATGCCTCCTTGTTTAATTCACTTCTCTCTGTTCCGGATCCTTGAATGATGGTTCCGGCTTTGTCCCGGCCTGCGAGGGCATAGTCTGGTTTGCGGGAGGGGTTATCGAGGCGGACGCCTTGAGGCGCTGGATGTTCCCTACGATATCTATGGCCGACCGTATAATGACATCCCTTGCGACCTCCTCCACCGGAGTGCCTTTCAGAGAGCTGTATATCCCTCCGAAACCCAAACCGCTGAAGCCTCCGGCGGCGCCTATGCCGATTCCCGTCTTCTCGTTATTTCCCTCATAGGTATTGGTGAAGATAATCTTGCCTGTGGGGACGTGGACAAGACGGATATCGAAAGAGATGGCGATCCTGGTTTTCTTGACGTCGACGGAGGAAAGAACCGGGAGGACGCCTCCGCCGAGGTTTGTATTGGATTTTTCGACCCTGATGGAGTTGACCGACCCCATGATCATGTAGTCTGCCGGGGTAATATTCATGGATAGACCTGAAAGGGCCATCTCCTTTTTGAGCTGCTCCATCCCCTCCCTCTCCATAATCTCCACGCACCCTGTCTTCTTAAGCGCCGTCAAGAGCATATCGGCCATGCCGTCTCCGATACCCTCCACGGACGGCTGGCCGCTCAGGGAGAGCAAGCCCTGAATGAATGCGTTCTGAGGGGTCTGCTCCTTATTGCAGGTAGCTGCCTTGCAAAGGACCTTGCCTACCATTACCGTCCCGGCAGATGAGGCGCACTTCTGGATATCATAGGTTTTCTCTTTCACCGCCGTGTCCTCGGCAAATGCTTGCACGGCAAAAAGTATGCAGAGGATTACAACAACTGACTTCTTCATGGAAACCTCCTTGGAAAGATTAGTGGTGATGCGAACAATTGTATCTCTCGTCATGATCTTGGAACGGACTCAATGAACGGAATCACGATGCTTCCTCATAGAGAACCTTCCTATAATGTTCCCCGTCCCTGACATCGTGGATGACGCGCTTGTTGCCCTTGTTCACAGCCCCGTCACGTATTATTTCATCTACCATCTCCTGGGGGACCCTTATCCCGAACTCGTCGAGGACATTTCTGAAATGATCGAAAGACTTCGGGTGCGGTTCCCCCATGTCGAGATTGCTAAACAGATATGGCCCGATAGGTCTATCCCCCGGATCTATTCTCTGGATCACAAGAAAAAAACCCTGCAATGGACGGTCCCACCCAGCCAGGACCTCGATCTTTTCACCATTGAGCATTGCATTGAAGACGTGCTGTGACATTCCCTTCCTCCTTAATTGAGACACTCTACTCATTTGCATATTACGCTGCGGTCAGGGAGGGTTTCTGAACGAGACTGCTTTAGCTTCCATGGCTCGCAGCGGTGATCGACTTCGGGAGCGCCGTAACAATGGTCAGGTGAAAAGATATGATGATCGGCTCATGCTCGTCCATCAGCGGATCTTTTAGAGGCACTAGGCATAAAACTCGATCGCAAGGAGATTCCTTTCTCTCGGCAATCTCCTCAGCCACAGGTGCTTCCTGCAGAGGTCGTATTCCCTGTGATTGGACAAAGGGCTATGCTCATGGATCCCTTTGCAACCGCAGTCAAAGACCTTGACCGTGACATTTGTCGCCTCGGGTTTGAGAGTGCGGGGGCCGTCAAATGCAGTGCTCCAGAAGGTCTGAGTGGGTTTGCCTGCTTTTGCAAGATATATTGCTTTTGTCATAGTACACCTCATCTTTGATTTGGTCTCGGCATACGTCACTTTATTTGACATGGGTGGAAGTTTAGAAACCACCAGGGCTTCAGAAAAGATAAGCCGACATGCTCTTCTCTGTCGCGTTTTTCCAAATCATGGAAGTTGACCGGGACACCTGCCGGTCATAATGAGAAAATGTCGTATCTGCTTCGCAGCTTCCTCGTATGACCGTCATCGTCAACAACGGTAACGTCAGCGGCGACCGTGCCCTTCCCGATCCTGAGATTTGTCACTCTCACGTCGGAAAGGCTCATGCCTTTCTGATATCGCTCACAGGTTTCGATAGCCTTGCGAATACTGTCTCTGTCGATCTTGCTTGCCATATTCTTCTCCTTGTTGGTTGTCGTGCCTGACCTCAACTTGTCTGAAACAAATTGTTGGCCGGTTAAGGGTTATTGGATGCCTGGAGCCTTCTCCGGATGCGTTGCAGCCGGTTTCTGCAGCAGGCGGCCATGGGCGAGTGATTGCCGTTCGTCACTATCGGATCTTCGGAAAACAGGACCGTTGCCCCGCAGATTGCAGCGCCTGCTTCACCCCATGCGCGGTCAATGAAATGGCCGTTCTTCGTAAAGAACCCGCGCAGACCCTCAACTGTCCGAATCTTTTCGTTCCGGTGATTCTTGCCGAATGTCGGCATGTCCGAGCCGTACAAAGTGTGAAACTCGGGCATGTTCCTGATTGCCGCCGTCTTCTGATGAGACAGTTTTTTCTTTTCTCTCATGTTTCACCTGGGTCAGCAGTTCGCGACTCGAACGAACACGGTGACGGCTGTGACGTTTCTTTTCACGGAGAAGGAAAGATTGTCCATCAGTAGATAGGCGGAGGGTCTGTCTTCGTTGACGCCGAATAGCATGGCGGCGCGGTCGTGGGATATCTCGGCCTGAATGCCGTCCAAAAGTCTCTGGGCATCAACGCCGCGGAACCATCTTGAAAGCTGACTGGACGCTGTTCTCATTTCGTTCATCTGAAACCTCCGAATTGTCTTTTGACCAACTACATCACCTTTGATCAGGGTTTAGGACTGAATGGCGGGACTTCCTTTCGACTAAGTTGGCATGCCTCAAAAGGAATCGTGTGGGCCGGAATCCGGATGTGATACAGCGAAGCTTGCGTGAGGAGGGGTTATTGCCGGTTAAGGGCGTTTTCGACTTTTTCGATCTGCTTCTGCTGAAAGTCCTTGAGAACTTTGCCGGCGTATAATCCGAGACTGATGATCATCGAAAAGGCGAGAACCAGGACCAATACTTTTGTCTTCATGGGATCCTCCAAGGGAAAGATTGTTTATCTGGCGACTCACCACAGGTGAGCCGGGAGAAGGTTCAACTACGTCACTTTTTGCCAGAGTTTAGAACTGGAACTGCGGGACAAAGGGAAAGTAAGTTGACATGCCTTTCCCATTGCGGAGGGACGAAGTAATGCCTCTTGACGATGAAGGTTTGACGCGTGAATGAAAGGAATGGTGTGGATGAATCGAGATAACGGATTCATGACTGTCGGAAACAAACGAAAAGCAGGATTGAAGCGATTGAGTAAACGAGTTGTGAAACTTCCGGGAATAAAAGGGCTGTCATGGAGGCGGGAATTTCGAATTCATGGCGAAAAACTGGGCGGGCGATCTTGACGAAAAGCTGATTCTTCTGTGGATAAGAAACGAGAGACAGGAGGGAAATGAGGGCAAGGAAATGGAAAGAGGTGGGACCGGCAATCGAGTTAGTTTCTGCCTGGCTGTGCGGCTTAATGGTCTTCTTCGCTAACCCATTAAACGACGCGACTGATCCTGCAAGCAGAATGAACTACCACCACTCAGGAAGCATGAGAATAAGGGAGGCTGTGAGGAAGAGTTACGGGAAGGACTTACATGTCGAATGGCGGGAAATCATGCCGTACGTTTACACCAGGGTTGTCAGTTTCCTGGGCTGGACAAATGATGCGGATGGCTGCCTTTGTCGTTGCCGGATAAAAAAGGGTTTGCAAAATGACTTTAGGACGACATTTACGTTTACGGACGGAGAAGCCAACTGTTAAGGTTACGAATTTATTGGAGATGGTCTGTTTAAGCCATCGGGGGAAGGAAAAAGAAGGGTCTGTCTGACCATCGGCACATAGGAGGTGCGTTTACTGAAGACCTGAGCTTTTACTCTTTCAAATAAATAATTACTTACTATTATAGGCCGCAAAGGCCCTTCCGTCAAGAAATACCCTGTCTAACTTATTGATATATAGAGATAAATTGAGTTGGACGCCCCTGTCTGCAAATCGCCTATTTTGGAAGGCAACCGCAGAGCTGTGCAAAATAATGGAATATCAATCGGTTACATTGAAATCCGACCCGCCGTACAAGTCTCCTGCGATCCACAAAAAATGCATGGATGCGTGCAGACACACCGTAGAAGATAGACTCATCTTTCCTAAAATGGCCCTTTCCCTTTTGCTATCAAGACGTTACGGCGACTTAAACACGTAGAAGGTCAGGGATGACATCTATATGCCGGATCAGGGGAAATCGCTTCGAAGGTAAGGGTACACGTCAGGGGAAGAAGGGATTTCGAAAAACGCCTGTATAAAACCGGAAAAGGTTTCCCGCCATCGAAGGTCCGATTTTCACTTCGTAATATTTTCGTAAAACCACATCAGGAGGCTTTACATGAAGCAATCGGACGGAAAGTCGGACGGTAAGAAAGTCGATACAGAGAAGCTCCAGTGCGGCGTTGACGAGATCCTGCCTGGAGAACAGGTCGTTTCGATTCCTTTGCACAAGATCAGGCCCAACCCATTCCAGCCCAGGAAGGTTTTCGACGACATCGATGAGATAGCCGAATCGATCAAGGAAGAGGGTGTTTTGCAGCCCATCATCGTCAGGAAAGTCGCCGATCCGACCAGCGAGTTTCTCTTCGAGATCCTATCCGGAGAGAGGAGATGGCGAGGTTCGAAGAAGGCAGGCAAGTCCCATATCCCGGCCATAGTAAGGGAAGCGACCGAGGAGGACATGAAGACGAAGGCGGCCCTTGAGAATACCGCCCGCAAGGACCTCAATTTCGTAGAGACCATGAACTGCTATCACATTCTCGTGGAGCACTACAGGGACACCGGACTGGTCGCCAACAAGGTGGGCAAGAGCAGGAAGCACGTCAACGAATACCTGAAGATACGGGAAGAGATTTACAAGCATCCGAAGGTGGCCGAGATATTCGAGGCACAGGCAAGGGCGATCACATACAGTGCGGCAAAAGCCTTCGCGGAAGTTGCGGGCAAGGTGTACAGGCTTGAGAAATCAAACAACAGAGAGTTCCAGAGAGTCCTAAAAAACATGGAGGGCGGGGTAATCCGCTGCATCGACTGGGTGGTGAAAAAGGTCGTCAGGTCCGACAGGGAAGAGGTTCAACCGGAGGCTGCGCCGTCTGCTCCCCGGTATCTGAGGGAAACCGAAAGCGAACTTGTCCTGTCGATAAGGCTGAGAAAAACTGTTCGCCTCCCAATGGAGACGAAGGAGGATATCTTCAAGAGCATCGAGGCGTTCAGGGAAAAGGTCTCCTCTCTTGCCGCTTTGGGCCCTGCGGATGGCGTCTCCTCAAAGGAGTAGTTGAATGGGAAAGGCAGATATAACTTCGCGTGATTTGAATATTTTCAGGATACTGTCGAGCGGGCCTGCCCAACTCGTCTTTATTCAGCAACAGTTGGAGCTTTTCAAAAGAGGCAAGAGATCGCGCAGGACTGCAGATGATCCCGATGATCCTGAAAGCGATCGGGGGGAGATGCCTGAAAAGCACGAGATCAAATCGCGACAGATATATCTTGCAAGAAGGGTCCTGGTTGTCAGGCTCTCGCAGCTCAAAAAGAGCGGTCTTATCGCCTCAAGGCGTTACAGAGCCATGACCGGCAGGGGCATCTTCACTCTTTACTCACTCACCCCGACATCTCGCGACATCCTGGTGCTTGACGGCTATGCACGAGAACATATTCGGATGACCCTGCCTCACAAATACGGTGTCACTCACGAGCTTGCAGTATCCGATATCGTGCGATCCATCAAGCGAGAGGCCGGGGCGGTTCATTATGGCTTTTCGATAAAGGATGAAAACACCTTGAGGAGCGAGTCAAAGAACAGAAGGGGACGATTCCCCGATCTCCTTGTCACAATAAGTATCCCGCGAAGACAGGAAGCCCCTTTAAAGAAGGTGCTCGCCCTGGAGTTCGACAATTCAACGGAGGACCCCGACTATGTTGTAGCCAAGGCCAGGGGACTGGCACAAAAGAAGAAGTTGCCATCCCTGATCCTGTGCAGGGAACCTCAGCGCATCGAGAAGCTGAGAAGAAAGTTCGACGAACTCGCCAAGGAAGACCTTCGTCTCATGGTCTTTTTTTCTCTTCTGAACGATTTCACCTCAAAGGGCTTTGTTGGAACGAAGTGGCTTACGATCGATGGCAGGGCTGCCGAGGTCATAAAGAACAAGTAAATCCGAGTTTGTTCCCATATGATACACACCGTCAAAGAGCTTGAGGGGATATCGATCGGCCTGCTCTCGAAAGATAAGATAGAAGCCCTTGCCAATGGAGAGGTAGAAACACACAAAACCGTCGATACGATAACAGGCCTGCCCGTTCCGGGAGGTCTCATGTGCCAGAAGATCTTCGGGCCAGTGGAGTATCTGAAGTGCGCATGCGGCAAAAGGTATTCCAAGAAGGGAATACAGTGCCCTGCATGCGGCGTCATAACCAATGATCCCATTGTAAGACGACAGATTTTCGGTAAGATAACGCTTGCGCACCCCGCCGTTCACCCCTGGTTCAGAAAAATACTCGCGACGTACCTCAACGTGCCTCCCCGGAAGTTTGATCGGCTTGTGAACTGCGATATCTTTCTTGTCGTGGCGAGCGGCAAGAGCGGGTTCGAGAAAGGGTCGTTCATTTCGGCGGTCGAGTTCATTCAGTATAAGGCGAAGACTTCCACTGGGGAAACGCAGGATGAGCGTTTTAGGGCGGAGACAGGCGGGAATGCGGTCAAGGAGTTGATCCAGGGCTTGGACCCAGCTGAGGTGATAAACAGACTCAGAAGGCAGCCTCCTTCCAGGAGGCACAACAAGAGGCTGCTGCTCCTGCGGGATATTGCAAGAGGAGGCGCGGAGCCGGGCCGCATGATCATCGACGTCCTTCCCATACTGCCGGCGGGTCTGAGACCCGTTCTTCGGTTCGATAATGGGACACTGGCAAGCTCGGAGCTTAATGACCTGTATGGCCGGATAATCATAAGAAATAACAGGCTCAAGTTCTTCACTGAAAATCATGCCCTCCCCTTTTTTATCGTGCCTGCCAAAAAAGCGCTTCAGCAGTCTGTCGACGCCTTATTGGACAAAAAATACGAGACAAAGAACAGAATAGGGAAAAAGTCATTGAAATCGCTGACATCCCACATCGAGAGCAAGAATGGAAGGCTCCGCAGGAACCTGCTTGGCAAGAGGGTAGATTATTCGGGGAGATCGGTCATAACCGCGGGTCCTCTCCTGAAGATTCACCAGTGCGGAATCCCTCTGGAGTTGGCGATGGGTCTGGCGAGGCCCTTTGTGTACGGGAGAATGAGGCGTATCGGCGTGGCCTACTCCCTGAAGCATGCGATGAGACTCTGCGATATGCTGCACGAATCCGCAATTCAGGCGCTGGAAGATGAGATGAAGAAGCTGGTGGTGATACTGAACCGGGCCCCTTCCCTTCACAGGCTGTCCATGCAGGCGTTCGAGCCCGTGCTGGTGCGGGAGCGCGCCATACGCCTACATCCTCTCACCTGCTCCGGTTTCAACGCGGACTTCGACGGAGACCAGATGGGAGTGCATTTGCCGGTCTCGAAAGAGGCCCAGGAAGAGGCCCGGGCTCTCATGCTCTCTCCAAATAATCTTCTCTCACCGGCGAGCGGCAAAGTAGCGATGTCTCCAAGCCAGGATATGGTGCTCGGGCTTTACTGGCTCACAAAGGAAGACAACATGTCCGAAGGCAGGGGGAAGGTCTTTGCCGATAAGGAAGATGCGCTCATCGCTCACAGTCATGGAGTCGTCGATCTGCAGGCCTCGATCAAGGTGAGAATTGACGGGGAGATGGTTGAAACCACACCGGGGCGCATAATCTTCAGTGGGTTATTCCCAGAAACAATCCCTTTTAAAGATACAAACAGAAACGTCAGGAAAAAAGATATCGGCGTCCTCATTGAAAAGACGATAGAGGTAGCCGGCAGGAGCGAGGCCGTGCTCCTCCTGGACCGCTTGAAGGACGCAGGGTTCGAGTATGCAACTCTCTCCGGCATCTCCCTTTCGATCGCCGATGTAACGATCCCAAAGGAAAAGCAGCGGATCATCCAGGAGACTGAAAGAGAGGTGGAGCGGGTCGGGAAAGAATTCAGGGCTGGCCTCATGGAGGAAAAGGAGAAGCACAACAAGATCGTTTCCCTGTGGTTGAAAGCGACCGACAGGATAGCCGATGCTATGATGGATAACTTCGGCGTTACGGAGGGCGATCTCTCGCCGGATGAAAAAAGGCGCGCCAGGGAATTCAATAGTCTATACATGATGGCCGATTCCGGCGCGCGGGGTTCGAGGGAACAGATAAGACAACTCGCGGGCATGAGAGGTCTGATGGCCAAGCCAAATGGAGATATCGTCGAGATGCCCATCAAGAGTAATTTCAAAGAGGGTCTTTCCTATTTCGAATACCTTCTTTCCTGTCACGGCGCGAGAAAAGGAAGGGCGGACGGAGCGCTCAAGACGGCAAATGCAGGCTATTTCACTCGACGGCTCGTGGATATCGCAAGCGATATCATCATCCACGAAGCGGACTGCGGAACATTCAGAGGTTTTACGATGAAGGGCCTGACCGAAAAAGATATCGTCATCATACCGCTGGAAGAGAGGACTACCGGCCGTATTTCGGTCGTGGAAGTGAGAGACCCGCTGACAGGTGAAATTCTGATAGAAAAAAACGCGGTGATATCGAAGTCTATGGCCGAAAAGATCGTTTCACTGGGTATCACACAGGTATCGGTAAGGTCCCCTCTCTTCTGTGACCTTGAGCACGGCATCTGCGCCAAGTGCTACGGGCATGAGCTGTCGAGAAAGAAGTTGCCGGATATCGGCGCGGCCGTCGGGATCATGGCTGCGCAGTCCATCGGAGAGCCCGGGACCCAGCTCACCCTGAGGACCTTCCATTCGGGCGGCAGCGCTTCGGGTGGCGACCACAAGAACTCTATCGAGGCAAGGGAAGAAGGGGCGGTGCTTATCAAAGACGCAGTGACCGTTACCGACAGGGAGGGGCAAAGGGTTATCGTCAACAGGAACGCCCGTCTGTTTCTCAAGACAAACGGCATTGAGCGCGAAGTGGGCAGGTTACCATACGGCTCATATCTCTTTGCGAGCGAGAACGAATCGGTAAATAAGGGGCAGCGCATAGCCGAATGGGATTCTTTCAATTTACCCATTATATCCACGGGCGAAGGGGAGGCAAGGTTTGAAGGCGTCATAAAGGGAATAACAGCCAGGGAGGAGAACGATCCAATGACCGGCGTTACCAGGATATTCATAAAGTCCATCCTGGCTGATGACGTCCCGAAGATAGTCATCGGCGAGAAGGAATACCAGCTCCCGATAGGCGCCATGCCGATTGTTCGTGAGGGTCAGGCCGTAAGTCCGGGCGATGTAATCGCCAAGATCCCCAAACAGGCGGCCAAGAATATTGACATTACCGGTGGCCTTGCGCGAGTACTCGAGCTTCTGGAGGTAAGGAAGGTCAAGAACAAGGCTGTTATGGCAGAAATAGACGGTCAGGTGAGGATTGCTCCTCCCCGGCAGGGGTACGTGCCGGTAGAAGTGGTCGCCGATGGCGGTGAGAAGAGAGAATACCGTGTGGGCATGGGCGAACAGCTGAATTTTTATGACGGCGACCAGATAAAGGCGGGTAATCTGCTCCTCGACGGCGCTATTGCCATAGAAGACGTCCTGAGGGTCAAAGGGACCGAGGCCGCCGCTGCCTATATCATCGATGAGGTTCAAAAGGTCTACAGGATGCAGGGTGTCGAGACCAATGACAAGCATTTCGAGGTGATCCTGAGGAAGATGCTGAATAAGGTTGTTATCACCGATCCCGGAGACACGGATTTTGTGACCGGCGAAAGAATCCCCATGAAGGAATTCCTGCGTGAGAACCAGCGCACACTCGGCCGTAAGGCCCAGGCTATGACGGCCGTTGTAAGCCTGACAAAGGCCTCCCTTGAGGCTGAAAGCTGGATATCGGCATCATCGTTCCAGAATACCAAAGAGATCCTCTCTAACGCGGCAGTGAGGAACAAGGTCGATTATCTCAAGGGGACGAAAGAGAGGATCATACTGGGGGCGCCCGTGCCGATCGGCACCGGACATCCGAGCAGGCTCTACCCGCGGATGCACCAAAGGTCTCTTTCGAAGAAGGAGAAGAAAAGATTGGAGGCCCTTGAGAAATTGGAGAGACTTTTTGGGGTACGGGCTTGACAACGAACTCGTGAAACCTAATATATCTTAAGAGAGAAAAAGGAAAGGATCATGGAAATTCTATACCAGGCGTTGGCAATCACGGGAATGTTCAGTCTGATAATCGTCTCGCACGAAGTCGGACACTTCGTGGCGGCAAGGGTGGCCGGGGTGAAGGTGAAGAAGTTCTCACTCGGGTTTGGCCCTGTCCTCTTCAGGACAAATGTCAGGGGGACGGAATTCGTGATATCGCTCATACAGCTGGGGGGATATGTCGAGCTGCTTGGAGAGGACCCTGAAGAGGATGTTCCCCAACAAGAAGTCGCACAATCGTTCCGGCATCAGCCCGTCAGAAACAGGGCCTTGATTGTACTCGCCGGGGCCTTCTTCAATATCGTCCTTGCGATCTTTCTGTTGACTGCCGTCTATTGGAGCGGCATATCCGTCCTGGCGCCCGAGATTGGGACCGTTTCGAAAGGCTCACCAGCGGAAGAGGCCGGCATGCTTTCCGGAGACAGGATCGTGGAAATCAACGGAACGCACGTTCGGATATATGAAGACGCCATAAGAGTCATTCAGGAAAATCCCGGGGTGTCTCTGCCTTTGAAGCTTCAGAGGGCCGACAATGTCATCTTGACGACTGTAATACCCGAGAAGCGCATCGGATATGACGCCTTGAATCGGCCTTCGGAGGCCGGCTTTCTCGGTGTCAGCCCGAAGGGGACAAAAACAGTCTACAGACAGAGTGTCATCGGCTCCTTAAAGACTGCGACGAGCAAGTCCTGGGAAATGACAAGCCTGGTCTTTTCGGCCTTCGTCATGCTTCTCAAAGGACAGTTGCCGCTTGCGGACCTCGCCGGCCCCATAATGATCGTCAAGACGGCAAGCCAGCAGATGAGCATCGGCATCGAGAATTTCGTATTCACGATAGCTTTTCTGAGCGTCAATATAGGTGTCTTCAATCTTATCCCCTTCCCTGCTCTGGATGGCGGATTCATGATCTTTCTGCTTTTGGAACTCCTGAGGGGCAAGCCTTTGAAGCCCAAGACAATGCTGCTCATCCAGAGACTGGGGGTTTCCTCCCTGGTCATGCTGGTCGTTTTTGTGTTTTACAACGATCTCATGAAGCTCCTTAAATAGCGTTGATGCCTATGATCTCGGCATCGCGTTCCACAGGGAAGTGAAAGGGAAAAGTCGTCTTATGAGGATATGTTATAATTTTTTGACTTCAACCTGGGAGGGGATATATGAAGCGCATGAAATCAATTACCATAGACTTCGGGGACTTCCTTGACCTATCGCGGGGCACGGCCTTCCCCTCATATGAGTTCCCCGCCTGGATAAGCCACAGCGTCGACGATGGGATCGCGGTTTACGCAACGCTCAGAGGGGTGAACGGAAAAACAACGACATTCATGGTATCCCACGAGTCAAACTGGCTGAGGCTTCAACCAATAGAGTGATGCCGATAAGATGCGCCCTCCTCCTCGCAAGCACGGGATTGCTTCTTAGCCCTCGCGCTGTCCGGCACTTCTGATTGGCATGCCTTTACGAATCCTTTTTCAGATATCCTTTGACTGCGGTGCCCATCGTGCTTACGACAAATATTCCCCCTTTTTCGGAGGACGCGATGATCGTCTCATGCTCGATCCCGCCAACCGCGTCAGCTCCGTTCTTACGGGCCAATTCGAGCATCTCCTTGGCAGCCTGGTCTTTTGCCTTGGCGAGGTCATCTGAATACCCTTCCACCTTCCCGCCAAAGATGTCCGCAATTTTAGCTCTTGTGTCTTTGAAGATACTTGTGCCCTGGGTCCCCTCTCCCATTACTACGCCGAGGACCTCGGTCACTACAAAATTTGACGGCCAGCCGCCGATGAAAGGTAGTATGTCTTTGGGCATATCTTCTGTTCTATATTACTTTTTACAAGGCAGCCCCCTTGACAACCGGATAGTGGAACCTTATAAATAGGTATGAGCAACTCAGGGATGACTGAAATGGATAACAAGCCCGGAAAAGTATACGTACTGGACACGACGGTTCTTATTTACGACCCGGACATAACGTCTAAGACCGCTGAGGCTGACTGGATAATCCCTCTTGTCGTGATCAGGGAACTGGATGGCTTGAAGAACAGCGACAAGGAGCTTGTGGCCAAGGCTGCAAGGCAAATTGCGAGGACATTGGACAGGCTCAGCAGTTATGGAGATCTGGTTGCCGGTGTCAAGCTGCAGACGGGCAGGACTCTGAGGGTCTTTGCAGGGTATGAGAGCGTAGATGCGTTAGCCAGTGATGCCGACAATAAGATACTCGGGGCTGCTCTATCGCTGAAGAACTCCGGCGAGGACGTTACCCTCTTCACGACAGATACGAATATGCGGACCGTTGCTAGAGCTTATAGGGTAAAGGCTGAATATACTCCTTTTTTTGATATTGCGATCCCTCCTGTGACAAGAAATACTGGGAAGGGCCGGGCACGAACTAGATATCCTCTAAATGCCTACCAAAGAGGGCGGGGAATGAACCCGTTTCGGCGGTGGGGTATATCAGGAGTTCTTATGAGGTTATGTTTTGTTGTCTTTATTTTGGGGTCTATAGCTTTATTTCTTACGCCGAAAGCTTACTATGACACCGTTGCTATGATCACAGGATTCGCTTTGCTCGGAGCAGGCTCACTGATGATATTTCGCTGGCATATTCAGATGGGTCGCTCGGAGGGAATTCGTTACAGGAGTCCCGATTTTTTCTTGGATCCCAATTGGTCATCTGATCCTGGCAATGTCTGGCACAATAAAGAAGATCAATAAACTGTAAGATGGCCCCCCCAAGCACCACGCTGTCACTGTCACCTGATAACACTGACAGTGCGAAGGTCAGCCCAGAACTGTGGCTGTTCTGTTGAAACCGACATTCAAAAATTATAGGCCTACCCCTCGCACAGCTTTGATTCTAGAAAGTAGTTTGTCTCTATTGGTTCTGCGGTGGAGTCCAGATCTCGTTGCCAGCAGTATAGATATCGGCAAGCTGAGAAAGTCGTTTAAGTTTATTTTGCACTGCCGTTCCCACAATAATTGGCCCGTGCACCTTTTGTATCTCTCGGGAACAGACTGCCAGCCAGAGCTTTCCAAGCGACTTTTTATCTTTCTTTGTCGGAAAGTCAGACAGAATCTCAAGAAAGATCCTTTCCGCGATTTCGGGCAAAACTGAGTCATCGACCAAACTGCGAATCAAAAATAGCGTCACTACCGCAAAAGAATTCGCGAATGAAACGCCATATTCTTCTGACAGTGTGAGCGGGAAGTTAAACCATTTAATCTTCTTGGGATCGGGTGTCGTAATAACTCCATCGCCAAACACGGCTTTTTCGAGATCATTCACGGTTACCTGCAAAAATCTGAAACGATAACCGGATAGATAAGCGAAGAAATTGAGGTACTTTTCAAAAGTTATCTTTTTTTGTTCATATAGTGTCCTAATTAAGGCGAATGCTGAAAAGTATTCAGGAGCCGTCTTCCCGGTCTCGATTTGATTGGCTTGGAGATACAGAAAGTCTTCAGTAAGGACGGCGGCTCCATTTCTTTGAGCTAAAACACACGCGTCGCACAATTCCGCTGGAACCTGTTGCTCCAGGAAACCATCGGCTTTGCTCGCGGCGGAAATAGCATTGATATTGTCGGGCACGGATTCAAGCAGTCGTATTGAATTATCGATTTTTTTTGTGATGCTCTCGCTAGCTTCTACATCTGCTGGAGAGAAACGCAATTGCCCGCGTATGTATGCCATATGACCCGCTTGTCCCGGAGTATACTTAAAGCGTTCTTTGCATTTGAGCAGCATAGCGATTACGGATTGAGGCACTCTCACTTTCGGCAAAAAAGAATATATATCTTCCAATAACCCCGTTTCTGAAAGAATGAGAGCGGAAGTGCCATCAATATAGAAGGGATCGCCGGCTATGGCTCTTTTCGCCACTTCCTTTTGCTTTTCCATTTCAGCGGGCTCTCCGGAGCTGAACCTGACAAAGCCTCTGCCTTCATTTCGTATTAAGCCAATTGCATTTGTCAGACCTCCTTCGCTGATAGCCAAAGAAGCCAAAGGAAAGTCTTTTTGACAATAGAGATCAAAGAATTCTCGGCGTCCAGTCCTTGTGTCCTCCATAAAGGCAAGGACATTCTTTATGTCAATGGTATCCCCTTGCTTGGGAACATCTACGAGCCAGACAGCTTGTAGATTGCCTTCGGCAGCCAATTTATTGAAATGATAGACGGATTGCGCGAAAACATACTTCTCAATCGGCAGAATTTTTTCTATCACATGTTCGGAACTGGAAGTGTATTTGCGTTCAAATACGACCGTATCGCCAACTTTCTTTCCCGAAAAAACAGCATATCTTTCGTCCTTTGGCGAAATCTCGACAGCATCCAACTCGTCTCCACCGCCGACAAAGTACCATCTATCTTCCCCCCGGAATTTGACAAACGAATTAGCCTCGAATTCCGGCAAAGAATCGAGATTAAAAGCGGTCAAACGATCTATTTCAGCCAAGAGTAAGAAAAGTTTTGAGTATTGTTCGGGAGTCGGCGTCTTTAATATTCTTATGCCGTCCACGGTTGATGTAATGGCTTTCTGTGCCTCCCCGTTTTTCAGATAGACTTCGGCCTCCACTCCCAGCTTGAATTCAAAGGTTTTGCCAATTCCAGGATATTTTTTTAACAGCGCCATTGCCCGAGGATTCTCCCCGCGACCTATTATGCCCAGTATTGTTTGAGCAAGGAGGCTTTCCCTGTTTTGATCATCAAGTTGAGACAATTTCGCTGCATCTGAAAGTATTTTTTCCCCTATTTCTATAGCTTCCGGCAAACGCTCCAGTTTCAGATTCGCATCGAACAGTTCCAGCTCCAGCTTCAAAGCGATTTGAGCGCTCTGCTCTTGAGCCAGAAGCTTTTCTAAAAGTATGATGACAAAATCCCAGGCTTTCTTTTTGCGAGCAAGCCCTATGATTACCCTACATTCAATATAGTTCAGCTGCGTCAAATCCAGCCGTTTGAGAATTTCAAAAGCTTCGTCAATCTTGCTTTCGTCGTAATTCAAGAGAAGAGATAATTTGTCTTTTTGAATGTTGCCGTCGTCAGGCAATTCTTCTATGATTTTTTTGCGCAAATCCGGCAATTTTTTCGCCGAGTTGGCTATAGTGAGGGCGAATTGCGAATCGTCCTTCATGAACTTCCAAGCATCGTCGAACTTCTTCTCTTCTATGTTGGAAATAAAGGCGAGGACAGACTCTTTCTTAATATCTTTAAAGAATGGCTTTCCTTCGGTCAGAAGAGTATCCTTTACGATGAACTCGACCACAAGCGCCTTTGCCATGTAATTTGAAATACCGTTTTCCGCCTTGCGTAACACGTTTAGGAGCTTATTGAATTCCTCATCTGGCAACTGAATTGACATCAATAATTGCGAGAGCAGGCGATCTACCGTAAGATCAAAATTGCACTGCATAAGCAGCTTAAAACTTTCTTCGGCAAGCCTCTCCATTTCCGGAAGATTTCCCTGAATGGAAAAAGCTCTGAACTTGACGAGATTGAAAGTCACCTGATTCCTTGGACCTAATTTGCCCCATATGCCGATCTTAGCTAGGATCTCATCGATCTCCAAGAGCAGCTTTTCGGAAGCCTTTTTCAATGCCTCATTATCGGCCGCTTCTGAATAAAGGCGGCGTTCAAGAAGGGCCAGTTTCGCAAGGTAGTTGGCTAGTTTGTTAGGATTTAGAGATATCCCCCTCTCAATAAAGCTTTCAGCCCTGGCAAAGTCTTCCTGTTCTATTAAAGATACTCCATACAAGCGATAGAAATTGGACTTATCTCTTGGATCTGTCGGGAAATTTTTCTCATCAATGCTTTTAGGATCTATCTTTTTCTCAGTTCGCAGATCTCGGACTAATTTTTCAATCCGCAAAAATGGGTGGTCCTTTTCGATTTGTTCGACTTCCTTCAATAGTTTTTCATTTTCATCAAACTCGCCGGCTGTCAAATGAATTTCCGCCAGATACAGAATAGGCCGGGGATCTTAATGAATTTCCGCCAGATACAGAATAGGCCGGGGATCTTTTGGATAGCGCTTACGAAGATTCTCGTATTTTTCTTCGGCCTGCTTGGTCCTTTCGAGCGTATGCAGCGCTCTGCACTCCATTATTTCCCAATCTAGTAAGACGTTCTCATCATTTTGGCTAGCTATGATAGCTTTACTGTTGTTCAGCGATTCTAAAACGAAATCGCCATCTCCTCTATCCATATAGACTTCTAAATTTGTTAGAATCTCTCTGCAAATACGAAGGGTATTTGTCGAATCGACATTGAACCCAAGCGACACAATTTGCTCTTTATTGAGGGTGAAAAAAATAGCCTCTAAATCTTTAGCCGTAAACGGCTTAAACTCGATGCCCGGATTTGAGGCTTTGAGTTCCGCTAAGGCTTCTTGAATGACAATACTGATGCCTCCGTATTTATCATTAAATACAAAATAGAAAGTTTGTATTTCGGAGATTTTATTCCATGTCTTTTTTAACTTTTCAAAATCACGCTTTAACTTTTGAGCCGCGACGGTTTCCTTTTCGGTGGGGTCTTTTGGGGCGTATACCTGATAGTATATTCCTTCATCTGGCCTGTACCCGTCATTGCCTTCATCTCCTCGGTTGCCATAGGGCCGAATCTTCTGGAAATCTGGAAAAGCTTGTTGCATTACATCTTCAAAAAAACTCTGAAAGAGAGTCGCATTCTTTTCATGCACCTTAAGGCGGAATTGTATTTCTAAGTAGTTCTTATCCAAGCTACCCATGTGCTTATTCTATTCAATAATAGGTAGAACCTTCAATAACTCAGCCGTTACAGAGGGCTGGACTAGAGTTGCTGGTCAAAATTAACAAATGCCGTTCGTACTCATAATAATAAGACGGCTGAACATTTCTGCGCAGTCCCGTGAGGAAGTGAGAATAGTTCAGTTCCTCCAATCGCTGGGAATAGTCGGGTGTTCGCCCCATGCCGGTCGCAGATAAAATTGTACATGAGGTCAGCTATCTAATCACGTTAACTTTTGACAGACTCGATTGAGGCCCCCTGCTGTGCCGTACTGTTTTTCCTCCAAAAGGTAAACACCCCTCTCGCTTCGATGATTGCCTCACGAGACAACTCTATGCTAATGGCCGGCTCTTCGATATAGTTTTCTGCCGAAAAAGGATAAAGCGTAATCGTACGATTCTCAAGAAAAAAGTCGATGACGCGCTCTGGAATGACAATCGATAATTCACCAACCTTGATGACAAAACCAGTCGCGATTATTTCAATTTTCACGTCATCCTTCGTCAGCCTCGGCGTATCAATACCATCTATGTCGGCCAGCACAATGAGGCCATTCTCAACGACTAGTATCTTGTAAGCTACCATCCATCCTCCTTCGCTTTAAGGCGCTTGCTGTGCAGATCCTCCAGCCGTGATTTCAGGGTTATTGACTTCCAGTTTTGCGGCCCCTTTCGGTGCGGAGGGGAGTCCCTTTGCTGCATTCTCATTATATGCCATTGCTGAATTGCGTAACCCTAAGAGGCGACCAACCTGTCTTATCGCCGTGTCCCCTGCCCCACCGGTATATATGACCGTCGTTTGTGCTGAATTGAGATTGGTTAGATCACCCTGTGCGACAAAGCCAAAAGTGCTCACATTCGCTCCCTTCTCAAAATTCATCTTAAACTGATGCCACCAGCTAACTTGCTGCCCGGCGTCGGCTTTTTGATAAAGAATATTGCCGTCAGGGGCGATTTTGCTTTCGGAAGCATAACCTCCGGTGGCAACAGATTGAGTACTGAGGGAGTTAAAGTGCGATACTTTTTGTCCAGTTGGCGAAATCTGCACTTTATCGACGCCGAATTGCCAGGTTTCCTGGCCGCGGTCGATGATCTTCTGTGCCGTGAATATTTCTCCGGTCTTCAAATTGGTGAAACTCGCAGAAATAGGGTTTTCGTGATGCTTGTCATTTGGTGCATACTGGAAATTGCCAATGACTGCTATAGGTTGTCCTGTGTTGGGATCTGGGATGGTCTTAAATCCTGTCTCAGAATTCTCGTGGAATGTCTGATGTCTGCTTCCGTATGTCCCGAAATTCCCGATTGTGCTTGTAGTCCCCTTCTGGACGGTGTTCATCGCGTTCAACTCATCTCTGTTATTGTGCTGCGAAACTGCTCCTCCCGTTGAATGGGCCGTGGCATACATCTTGGCTGGTCCACCGCCGACAGAGAAACTGTCACCATGTTGCGGCCTAAAATTGGGATTATCCTTTTGAGCCTCCCTGATCATGGCCACGTGGGCGGGGTTATTCATATCTATCTGTCCCCGCTGTTCCCTATATATCTCCTTCCCTTCATGATTCATTGAAAAGGTATTAATGCCGTCATTATTCGCATATTTGATGTCCACGCCGTGGTGGTCGCGAAGGAAATTTTGGAAACCCGCCATGGATAGGTTCCCATCCTTATCACCGTATCCACTGGCCACTGCTGCTCGCTGCAGCATTTCGAACTTTCCGAGCTCATTCTGCATCTTGCCGCCCTCGGAAGTGAGAACGCCCTTATCACCGAACCCCTGATAGAATTCAGAGGCGGCTATACCCTTAAGCGCAGAGATATTGCCCATGTATTGCCCCATGCTCTCCGCACTATACCCTTTTTCTTCCATTTTTTTGACCTCTGCCGCGGCCTGAGTATTATGAAAGTTCGCCCTTTCGGTGAGCATTGCGGCAGTATCCCCGCCCCAGTGCTTTTCGGCGACGTTCTGGATAGATGCCGTGTCGGCATAACTTCGAATATTCGCCATCTCAGAGAGATACGATGCATACTGCATTTCGCTGCCCTGGAATCCATGCGCTCTGGCCGTATCATAAGACCTCTGCCAGCCGAGATCTCCTCCATGCCTTCTGCTTGCTTCAATATTCGAGAATTCGGACGCTGCAGCGGCGACGGCTGTGTCGCGGCCCATACCGGGATTCTGCTCCTGATGATAGTCCGCCCGCGAATTCAGGGCATTCCTGTACGCCTGTTTGTCGTTGACGTTCCTGATCATCTCCGAAGAAGTGGTGGCCGTCAGCATATCCACCATCCCGCCCCCATTCCCAGCCGCTTTCCAGCTCTGCAATGCCCGGCTGTATCCTTCCATGCGGGAGGTGTCCACTTGCCCTGCAAATGCACCCAGAGCGCCTCCTGGACCGATAGTGGTCCCATACGAGATCGCTTTTTCCTGCTGGTTTGAATGTGCCTGCGCGGCTGTCTCCACTCCTCCCTGATTGCTGATGGCTGTAGCACTCCCTATGTTGACACTCATATCACCGAGGGCCTGGCCTTCACCAGCCTTCATCAACTGAGGATCGCGCATTCCCCCATAGGTCACATTTGCTCCCATGTCCTTGAATGCCTTGGCCGCCATCCCCGTGGTCACTATATCCGCTCCGCCATAAGCCTGGGCCGCCTTGTAATGTGCCGTTGCCTGAGCCATGCGGGCGGCGCCTTCGGTGCCCGTAACAGATCCGGCAGCCTGATTTTGTGTAAGGTTTGTACTGCCTTGGATGCTGCTTGCGAGATGGACTAGGGCCGAATCCGAGCCCTTTGCAATGGCAAAGGCGATCATCGGAACGGCCCACGCCATATACCCGGCCATCGCTACGAGATCGTTTGTGGATTCATATACCAGAGGCATTGTTCCCATTGCAAAATAGTTTTGGGATGGTGACAGGACGGTTGCGGCGCGGACATTGACTATGAGATTCAGGATTGCATAAAGAGGGGACCACAGCATCAGCCAGAAAAGCATGATGAAATACATATGGAGGGTCTTCCCTCCGAGCGGAGTCAGCATCATGAGGAAGAGTATGGGGAACATCCCGTAGATGAACGCCTCCAGGATCTGCCGTATTATCGGCATATATTTCTTTGCCATTTCCCCGCCTGTCGCCCAGGCGCTGCGCTGTTGCTGCTGACTCAGAGCCGCCGCATACGCTACGGCATCGGCGCTTATGCCGGTCATCGTTGCGGTTTCAGCCATGGCTGCCGATATCATATTTACGCCGATGGCGTGTTTCATCGCTGTTGTTGCATCCGTACCCACGTTGAGCAGATTTTGCAGCACAGTGGGCGTCGCGCTCACAACATCCGCCTGCAGATAACTTTGTAAGGCGGCATATGACGCTGTGGTCGCGGTTCCAAATTGCCCGTCCAGAACTCCATAGGCGGTATTGCAGGTTGTCGCCTGGCCCGAGGGATCCGTGGCTGAGTAGGTCTTGGTATAGGAATTTTGTGAATGAGTGGTGGCCGTCATTTCTGCCCATATGTTATTGGAGTATATGACCGTGTTGAGGTCCTTCTCCCCCCAAAGGACACTAGTGAAAAAGCAGTCTTTCACGTAATCGTTAAGTGATCTTTTGAAATAGGGGTCCGTAGGTGTGGCGTTCTTGAAGGAATCAAGAAGCATCACGGAAAAGGCGAATCCGGTTTTATTGAAGCGCATGTCATTGGGCAGGGCAAAGCTGTTTTCAATCAGTGTAGTCAGGCCTTTTTCCGTCGATGTGAATATATGGGCGAACAACGCCACCCCATAGGGTACATTGTTCACCGCCGGGGAGACATTCTTGATCTGGTCGTAGATCACGACATCGGCCTTGGGAACGAGAAGCACATAGAACATAACAATCACGAATATATACTGCCTGGCTATGCCCAAAAATATCTGCGTGACGTTCATAGAGAAGAAAAGCTGATAGAAAAGGATCAGGAACCCTAAAAGGATGGATATCCTCGTGAGAGTTGTAAAGCTCCCGCTCCCCATGAGGTCCCTGACGGCCGTGAAAATCTTTACCAGAAAGTCTGAATTTCCATATGTGAAGACTTCCATTAGGAGGGCTTACCTCATGCCTCTTGCGAAACGATAGCTATCGAGGAGTTTAGTCCGCGCCAACTCCTGGTGGATGATCTGCTCCATCATCACCGTTTTCTGGAAGGAATCTCCTATACTGTCCCTGAAGGCCTCCCACACCGCCTTCCGCCTGTCCTCGCTTGCCTGGAGCTCGGCATTGATCTTGTCCGGGATGCCTGCGATCTTGTCCTTGACCTCGGTGGTCATGCTCGCCTTCACGGCTTGTACCTGGGAGGTGAGATTGCGGGTCTTATGCAGTGCGTGCTGGCTCGCGAAATAGGCTATATCATACGCGACCGGATATGCGAGCGTGTCGATAAGGCTGTCACTCAAAAGGTTATCGATCGAAGCATCACCGGTCTTGCCTCGGATATGTTCGACAGTGGCTGCAAGGGACATCAATCTAAAGACAGGAACGCGGGATGCGTTGATCAGGTCGATGTCCGCCTGGCTAAGGCCGCCCGTCGTACCGTTCTTGATGGCATCCCTTATCCTGATAAGCGACTGTCTCACCTTGTACCCCAGTCCCTGGGTCTCATCGTTGACATATGTGCAATTGGCATTGACCGTGTCGGATATGGTTGATTTCTCTGCATATTGACCGAAAACCATGGCATCAACCAGGTATGGCGCCGATTTTGGCACGTTGCAGCCGGGATCGAAGTGAATGGGAGGAAGGGTACTATCGTCTCCTTCCGAAGACAGCTGATAGACGTCGCCATACCTGGCCCTCATGATGCTTTCAAAAGGAAAGGCGCTAAGATCTTCCTCGTTGAAGGCCTGTCTCATGAAGGGCACGAGAAACGATACAGTGCCAAGCTTTTTTGCGCAGTCCATGTTCGTGCGCGATCCGGTGTAGCCCGCGTAATAGTCATAGCAGCCGGCGTAAGTGTTGATCCAGCTCTTGTATTTTTGCGTTACGTTATTCATTGCGTCGGCCGCCGAGGCGAGCCATGAGTTATTCTGCCCCGTACCCTGCCCGCTGCCTATGGAAAGTCCGAGCTGTTCTCCGGACCACCCGACGAGCGCCTTTGATGCCTGGCAACTGTTGACATTGATGTTGTTGATCATGTTAGCGAGGGCATCGAGGGAGTCAAGGATATTTTTGCAATCCGGACACAGCACCCCGAGTGCGAGTTGAAAGGCGAAGGCGGGGGCCGCGCTTAATATGGCCTGTAACTTCTGCACCAAATACTCGAAATTAAGGTAGCTGAATCCGCCCCACACGATATCTATCCCCCCGCAACCGACTTTCGCGCTTGGGGGCGTAAAGGATACAAGGGGCTGGTCCTGGAAATTGAATTGCATCGATGCCGTACCGCCGACGTAGTATCCCCTCTCCTGTCCCTGATATGATTTTGGCGCCGATGCCTTGATGTCGCTGAAGACCTGTGACATATAAGCGCCCATATCGGCCGATGACATGGGGACTATCATGGAAAAGGAGAAGGCGATCAGGACTGTGACAGTTATCCATTTCCGCAGGATATTCTTCATGGCTACCTCTTAACTTTCCGGGAACTTCCCTTTTTTTTGATATTCGTAATAAAAGACAAGCCTGTTCACTATATCGTCGAGTGTCACGATGCCGACCGAAATTGGCTGAAAGACGGGCCGAGCCTGATCGTCGCGGAAGACGGCGATAAGTGTCGGGGTGGATGTCACCTGGAATTTTTCGAAGAAGAAGGGTTCGACCACACAGTCTCCGAAAGCGGGCCCGCATGCATTGGAGCTGACTGTCTTTATGGTCATTCCATAATCGGCCCGGAGAAAATCGATGATCTTGTTCTGTTCGTGGCAGTAGGGGCACTCGTTCGACACAAAGAAGATGAGGCCGGCGCTCTCCCTGATTTCTTCCATGATGGCCCGCTTTTCCTTCGCCACTATCTTGTTGCGGACCTGCGCCCCGAAATTGCTGGTGGGTTGTTTTACAGTCATATCGAGTTCAGGATGCTGCAGAAGCGTGTCTCTCCAAGTATAGGCGAAGGCCATGGTCTTACCCTTCATGTAGTCCTGCATTCGGAGATATGCCAGCATTTTGTCGCTGTCGGGATGATAGACGGCCTCTTCCTTGACGCGGTCGAGGAGATCCCTGAATTCGCCGGCGCTCAGGGTGTCGAGGTATTTCGGGTCTTGAACCTTTTCCCACTCGAGGGGCAGGTCTTTTGTCCGTTCCTTTCGCGCCGTCGATTCCTCCTTTTGTTCGACCTTTTTTTCTTCAGTCTGAGGGGGCTTGCAGTGCTCTCGATAAAACCATCCCCTTTCCTTGTCCTTGTAATACTGTTCTTTGAGTGGGCGGCAGAGGAACAGGTCGGCATAGTTCTCCTCCCCGGCAAAGGCATATTGGGTCAGCAACAGAAGGGATACGACAATCCTAAGCCCTTTCATATCCCAATATTCCGTGAAGAAATTTCTCGGCCGACTCTTTAACGGTATTTTGTTCGGGGGGAAGTTCGATGTATTTGTGCAGTTCTCTCCCTTCGTAGTCCCCTTTCCTCTTCTTTTTCTTCTTCCTGTCTTTTTCTTTCTCGCTTCGTCTGATTATCATGCCGTCCTCTGCAAATTGAGACTTTGCCGCTCTAAGAATATTACTTTTGCCTTTTAAAGACGGCGTCTTAGATGACTTTGAAGACCGTGCCGATTACCCATTCGCTGCGCACAAATCCCCAGAACTTGGAATCGTAACTGTCTATGGTCTCCCCGATCGCGAAGTATCTGCCTTTCGGGATTATCCCTTTGTACTCGAAGATCCCCAATGGCTTTCCTTCCCTGCTGATTTCCTTAGCTGCTCCGAGATATTCTCCGTTGCAATAGAATTGGCGCCCGATGTTTTCCAGATATTCCCCTTCAACGCACCCCAGGCGCTTGACGAAGCTCCGGCCATACCGGGGTTCGTTGGGAACGGAGAGAAAGCGGAATGCAAAGTATTCGCCCTTGACAGGGGAATGATTGCCCTTGTCGATCATCCCCACCAGAAAGTTTACGCTGTAGTCTGTCTGAACAGCGAAGCGGTATCGCGGCTGTATCCAAAAGACAATCAGGGAGATGAGGAGGACTGAGAGGATAGCAGCTGCCGCCTTTTCGGTACGTCCTGCCTTTCTTTTCCTGAACTTATCTCTTATATTCGTGAGTGATATCCTTGAACTGTCCCGCATTAAGGACCACCTCCTTGAGTAAAACAAGCTCTTTCCTCGCCTGAATATCCTTTGTAAAAGTGTCAAAGAAGGTCCCTACTTCCTTTACGGCCTGCTCTTTGTCCATCTTCTGTGTCTTGAGTTGTTCATAGGCCACGAGCTCCTTCAAATCGACGACCACGATATCCCGCCGCAAGTATTTCCATGTCACTAAAGCGGAAATAGCCGCCGATAGCGTTACGATTACGACCATGCCGAATGCTATCCGTAGGTTTCTATGCATTTCCGTATGCCATCCTCCAGTCCGTAATTTTCGACCATCTTCTTTCTCTTCGAGACATCGTCTGCATCCGTCGTGTATATCCAGTAGAGTTGTCGCGGGATCTCCAGCCTGCCGACCCCTCGGCCGAAGGGAGTAATAAAGAATATCTCCGAATAATACCCCTTCACTGTCTTGAGGCTGCCGAGCTGATCGAACTCGTATTCAGAGAGTGCGATCTTGCTTTCGTTCTTCAGCATGTTTATGCTCTCCTGCTTCTGGCTCAGGAGGAGCCAGTGCGCGGATTGGAACATCATCTCCAGGGTGCTCTCGTTTTTGTAGAAATCGTGGATGCCCTGCGTTATTGTTATCGCGCTGGAACCATGTTTGCGAAATGTCCTATATCCGCGTTCGATGAATTTCGCGACCTGCGGATCATCGAAAAATTGCCACGCCTCATCGAAAATGAGCAGCTTTCTCTTGCTCCTGTCGTCGTCCATGTAGACAACCCTGTATATGTGGTAGAACAGAACCATCAGAATGACGTTCCGTAAATCCTCGCGGTGGCTGAGGTGCTTGAGTTCAAGCACGACGAACTTGTGGGCCAAATCTATGTTGTTCTTGCCGTTAAAGAACTTCCCGAAGACGCCGGCCGTGCTCCAGCGGAACAAGTTTGTCGAAAGAAGGTTTGTCACCTGCTTTTTGAGGAGGTCCCCGGTCGCCTCCGCAAGCTGCCTCAGTGATTCTATGACTTTATCGACATTCGTCTCCTGCCCGTGCTTAAGCCATGCGTCTTTTATAGCCTCCTCGATGACGGACTTCTCCGTGTCGGTGATCTTCTCGGTGGGTTTTGCCATCTTGGCTATGAGATTGATAAAGAGGTCCATGTCTTCATCTATGTCCCTGCAATCGGAAAACGGATTGAGGACGATATCCGCATCCTCGCGGAAATCGAGGAAAACCCCGCCCAGTGACTCGCAAAGGGTCTTATAGCTCTCCCCCACGTCTATGACCCATATGTTCGACACCTGCGGGAGAGTGTAATATGACGCGAGAATGTGCTGGATCAAAAAGCTCTTTCCCGAGCCTGTCTTGGCGGCGACGCAGGCATTGTATCCCTCGGCGCCGTCGAAGAGGCTGAAGAACATCTGCTGACCTCTTCTGGATACGAAAGGGACATGGGGAGACCCGGTCCCCTTCCAGTCGGCCTGGACTGGGCTCAGATGGGCGGCGTTGAAGTCGAACATGGTCCGTCCACGCTTAATGAGCGCTTCGTCGATCTCGTAGGACAGATTCATGGGCGTTGCCGCAAGGAAAAGACCGAGGTTCATCGATCTTATTTCTTCCTGGACCTTATATCCGCGCATATTGAGCATGCTTTTGAGGATTTGGGCGCTCTTGCTGATAATGGTATAGTCTGGATGATACATCCACCAGACCAGATATGCCTTGATAAGCTTGTTGCCGTCGACCATCTTTTCCATGAGCCAGGCAGCCTCTTCCTGCTTTTTGGTCAGCTTGACGCTGAGGGCGTTGGCGGCCTTCTGCTTATATAGGAATTCGGCCTTCTGCTGCTGGGAAGACCTTGTCTTGTCGTCTTGAAGCGTAATGTTGAGGGTGAGCAGGAAAGGAGAATTTATCTGCAGCTCGTTGCGATAGACATCTCCGAGGAAAGTCACGGCATCCACGATCGTGACTTCCTCGGGAAACTGTTTTATTGTAAGCGCCTTCCCATATACTCCGTCGTAACGGATCGATGTCCTGGCGATCTCGGTTTCCGTATCCGCCTCGACTATCTGCTTATAGATATACTCGTTCTCGTCGTAATTTGGGGCGAGGTTCTTGTCGTGGCCAGGATTGTAAAGGAGGCTCATGACATGTATATACTTCTCCGGCGTGACGAGCTCGGGGAAGAGATATGCAGTTTCCAGAGATGTCTTTATGTTCTTTATGGCTACGGCGATATCCGGCGCCTTTTCCCTGTAGGTCTGGGCGTCATAAGGAAGCTTGAACGATATGAAGAGCCGGAAGTTCCTGAACGGCACAGGGACTATGTCTGGGAAGGCCCCCTTCATTTTGTGTTCCGTAATGAAATTGGCAACGCTTTGACACCAGACCCTGCTTTCGTCGTTTTGGAAGTTTCCGTACCGATCGAGACGGGTATCGATGAACCTTCTGGCAAAAGGCTCGAGGTAATCGTCGGCCCACAACGTTATCTGGATGGCGGTGTGCTGCGGCAGGAAAACGGAGGAGAATATGTCCTGTAATGTCTTGATGGTTTCCTCCCCGGCGAGCGGTTTCGGATAGGCCTCGTAAACAAAGCCGACGGTATTGTCCCTGCAGAGATAACATCCTATCTCCTCGTCGTACGCGGCGGCGAGAAGATACTCCGATAGGGGCTTCCTAATGTAATAGCTCTTGATTTCGTCGACAAGAAGACCGCTGGTCGGCGGAAAGAGCCTATTCTTGAAGGAGGAGATTATCCCACCGATTGCGCCCACTTACTGGATCTCCTTGGTCTTCTGATCCGGTTTCTTCTGCCCCTTGTTCCCGGCTGAATTCGCAGCGGCCGGCTTCTGAGTGTTTTCGATGGGGTTGATGATAACTCTGTCGACCCTGGCGGGCTCCATCAGATAATCGCCGATTACCCACTTTCCTTCCTCGACTTTCATGAAGGTATACTTATAGTTGTTCAGGACATTATTCTGATCCACATATGGAAGAAACAGGACCCTCAATATCTTGTCGGGCATCTTCATGGGTATCGGGGGTTTCTTGAGCACAGAGATCATCCTCTGTTGCCGTTCCGCCTCGACCGGCGGCATCTCCTGCTGAGTCGCCTGCTGCGCTCCCCCGGTGTCGGGGATCGGTTTGGATCCTGCGCTCGACTCCCAGCGTCCATCCTCCGCAAAGGCGGTTCCCATAGCCATAGAAAAGATCATGATAGATAAAGCTGCAAGGATAGTTGTTCTCATTTCCTCGTGACCTCCAGGAGCACGTTGAATTTCTGAACCCCGTTATCGCTCTCAAAGGCGATCGACATGGGGACGCTTACTTGAGAGATGTAGTACGAGGCCTTAATATTCTCGATCGCGGGAACAGCCGACTTGAACGCCACGGTGACTTCGCCTGTGTTCCTGTTGTAGTACTGAATCTCGCCGGCCTGCGACGCGGTGAATACTTTCAGCGATCCGTCGACGATCGGAGAGTATTTTGTCTTGAGATGGTAAAGGGTAGCCTTCCCGTCACCGGCGCCTATGACTTCTCCCCCCGATCCGTTGTAGGGGGCTGCATGATACGAGACTGTAACAGCCGCGTTCCTGAATCCCCAAGACTGAATCGGCAAGATAGTTGTGTCGGCGACCTGGGCATATGGGACCTTATCGGCCTCGTTTAGAAGATACGTCTTCCCGTTTATATCCTCCTGGGTCATCTTCAAGGCGCCGTACACCATTTTCATGTCATTCCCCTTCGGGACATTTTTCAGAGCCGATAACGGCTGTATGTATGATGCGGTTATCAGCGCGTTGACCTGCGGCTCCTTTGAAAACGTGACTCTGAGATAGTTTTTGCTGTCTATAAAGCCGGAGCCGGCCCCGCTCAGGACCCCGAACGTGGTTTCTTCGAGAACCTGGTCGCCGTCTGTGATCTTGAGGGTCCCCCGTGTGTAGCTGGGCAGATACCCTGCGTAAGACTTGACGCCCGCACAGATCTCTTTTGTTGCGTCATTTGGATCTGGCGAGCATGTCTGCGAACCCGTCGCGAAGAGCGTGGAACCGATCTTTCCGACCGTCTCCGAATATGCCGTCCAATTGGAATTGGACATGGTCGGATTGGCGTCGGAAAGGTAGGAAAAGGGTTCCAGTATGCGTTCCGAATCGGAAATGAGCGTCAGAGTGAACTTTTTGCTCTCGCCTATCTTTATCCTGTAATTCAGAGGATAGGTAAGAGACTCTCCTCCCCAGTCTACGGTGACGCCTTTAAGCAGGCACTCTTCGGCGAAGAGGTCGCCGCTTTTGCAGTCCGCTGTTACCTCTATGTTTTCGTCTCCCGTCAAATTGTTTGAATAGATGCGATCAGTCGAAAGCGATATTGACAGGTCCGTGGGGGAGTTGCCTGATCCGAGTCCGCCGCCTCCACAGGAGGCCAGCATTAATATCGCCGATATGACAAATATGACCCGCTTCATGGTTAAAACCCTATGATGAGCCCGGCCTTGATGTTGTTGAACTCGCTTTTGGAATACCCGGTAAAGTAAAGGCCCGCTCCAAGACTGAACCCCTTCTTCAGAAAGGTCTTGATCTCGAATCCCCCTGTTCCCACAGCCATGATCTTCTTTACTTTGGTGTCCATGTTCTTTGCGTACGCCACGCCTGGGGCGATAAGGGCGTCGAACTTCACGGATTCGTGTATGCCGAGACGAATACTTACAGGGATCGTGGCATCGACGGCAAGGACGTCCCCTACTGCGGTAGCTTCGACACCTACGCCCACGAGAAAGGGATACTGCACGCGCTTCTGTGCGCGAAAGCCCACATATGCGGCATCCCCTACAGAGTCCTTCATGAAATGTTTGTATCCTACCCCCAGGGTGTATTCCCATCCCTTTCCGACAGGCTCCACCAAATCGAGCGCCGAAGCGATCATCGGGACACCCATTACTGTCGCGATTATGGCTACCACAAAAAGACTCTTCTTCATGACTCTACCTCCTTTGTCGTGTGCCGCATATGCGGACATTTCTTTTATCGAGTGTTGCTCTTGTCCCCTGCGCAAGTACCGCTGACGCAGGCCTTTGCCTTTTTCCTGCCGGGAATCTCCTGACGAACATCCCTGGTTGTTTCCTCGTAGACTTCGGTGATTGAGCCGCAATATCCAGCGGCGGCTCCTTTCTTGCAAAGAGGGGTGTCGCTGTAAGGCATAACCGTGCTGGCGCAGCCGGTCAAGCCGGTCAGTATTGTCATTGCAAGGCCCAAAAGCGCATGCCTCATCACTTCACCTCGCTCAGGGAGAACTTGTTGATGAAGACGATCTCGACTTTTCTGCCGGCGGAAACTTCCACGACGGGGAACATTTCTTTACTCATGTCAATGTAGAATTTGCTGAGTTCCTCCGCGGCCTTCGAAACCCCTCCCCCGAGTCCGGCCTGTGCGGTTTTATTCGGGTCAATGGTCGACGTGCTCCCGGTGGGACTGATGTTCACAACCGTTGCGGACTGGGAAAACGCCTGGGACACGCCCTGCAGGAATCCCGCGGCCATGGTTCTGGCGAGCATGGCCCCCTGCTTTGTCACCACCTGCCCGGCCACCCCGAGTTTGCCGTCCTCGCCTACCACATATCCGGATACCTGGCCCTCTGCGACAGCGCCATCTTTGGAATTGCAGGATATGGTGTTTATCCTGATGTTCGCCCGTTCGCTCGAAAGTTCTCCATACGCCTCACCTATCGCAAAACACTCGCGGATGTCCGCTCTGAACTTGTTGGGCAGCTGGGCGAGGTCTATGATCCTCAGCAGTACGGGATAGGGACTTCCCTTCCCCTTTACGCCCGACGGAGCGTCAACACCGTTCATAAGCACAGCCCTGACAAAAGCACCGGCTGAAATGGTGCCCGGGCTGGGCTTGTTTCCCGTTCCTTGTCTCTGTCCGGCGTCCGGCTCTGACTTCGCGCCTTCTTTTGTCTCGCTCTTTGAGGGCTTCCCGACCTCGATTCCGATGAGGTTGGACATTTGCTTGTCCCGTACCGTCGCCTGACCCATATGCTGGCCCGGTTGCCCCGCCTGGGCCGGTTGCATGTAAGCGGTGTTAGGGGCAAATGGCACACTCGATGGAGTACCGATAGGTGGAGTCTGTGAAGATGGCGGAGGAGGCACCGGGGGCAGGGGCCCGGAGGGGTATCTCTGCTGGGAGGCTCCCGTCCCCGGTATTCCGCCTTTCTGCAACGTCGCGATTGCGTCCCTGAGCTCTTTTAACTCTTTGTCCTGCTCCTTGATCTGTTTATCCTGTTGCTGGATTTGGGTTGTGCTCTGTCTGATGAAGCTTTCCTTCGCCGTATCCTGCTTTCCGGTGACGTCGATCTTGGGTTTGGCGGGAGGAGGATCATACTGTTTTTGAGATGACTGAATGAAATATGCCGCGCCAAGGAGAACGATTACAGCTCCCACGACGGCGATGACAAGAGTTTTTTTGCGTTTTTTCTCGTCTGACAGTATCTCACTCATGACTGTTCAACCTCACGACTATCACCCTGGTCTGCTGCTTGGCCTCCAGAACGTTGTCTGCCAGGGTTATGGCCAGGGGATTCTTGATCTTCAGCAAGTCGAGGAGTTCTATCTCGTCGAGGTTAAGCGCCTGCTTCGCGTATACGATATATTCCTGAACCCTGAGGTAGTCTCCGATATAGTCCCTGTTGTGGACGATGTCGCTCTCGTGGTAGTTCTTTACGAGCCTATTGATCTCGGAGACCTCATACCCGATGGGGAGGTCCTCCCTGTATATGTCGCGTATAAGCCTCAGTATGGTGGTCTCGTAGTCGGCGGCCCGCTCGTACCTGCTTGCCTGTTCCTTGTCCCCCATTGTCGACTTGAGAAATATTGTCGTGGCCGGGATATCTCTGGGGATGAGAAGCAGCGAGTACGTCTTGCCGCCGCACAGCACATAGACTTCCTTGGGTCTCTTGTCATACCTGAGCATCACGGCGCCCGTGGCTGGATCAACCGACTCCACCGGAAGATTCTTCACGAAGGCGTCTCTCCCCTGGGACTTGATTTCCATGCTCTTTTCCTTCGAATAGACGATATTGGCGATGTCAGCGGAGCAGACTATGCGTGAAATGTCCTTCATCGCGATTTCCACGGGCTGAAAGCCCTCGTCGTAAACCATCTGCGTCGCCTTGTTGTGGGAACGCAGTTTTTCGATGACGTCCTCTTCAGTGGAATTGTCGGCAGCCGGGACTGAACCCCCTCTTTTTTCGTCATTGCCGTCGCCCTTCGCGACATCCTTGTTCACTTTATCTGCGACCGGGGGCCTGGCGGGATCGCGCGGTTTCTCGCTTGCAAAGTTTTCGAGCGCCTTGGTATCGATCTCGACCTCTTTTGACGGTTCCGGGCCGCCAGCCACTCCGGGCTTGGAGCCGTCGCCGAATACGGCGGCGGGTGCGGGCTGGGGGAATCCTGTGTCGGTAGAAGGCCGTTCATCAGAGGAAGCGGGAGGAACGGAATTCGTCGGGACCGCCGACTGCAGGCCGAAAAACTGCTCTTCAGCCCACCCCGCGGCAGCCAACAGCAGGCACATGGCAAGAATAAGACTGCTAATTCTCCGCTTGCCGGTCATTTCTATCAGGCATCTCGATTTTTTCATAGCTGGCTATCACGAACCTCCCTTGCTCGATATTGAATTTCATCCGATATTCGGCCTTCGCAACCAATAACTCCTTGTCCTGAGTGTATTTTCTGAGAAGACCGATGATTTGTATGTTGTTGTCCTGCATGACCATCTTTTGAGGGATAAAATACTGAGAGATCTTGTATGTTGTCGCTTCGTCCACCATGACGAGAAGCGAGGTCGACACGTCCTTGTAGACGGTAGGAGAAATGAACCTCATGAACTCGTTGACCCTTTCTTTGACGGTATCGGGCGTGAAATTCGTTATCAGCTCGACCGAGTACTTCGCCATCATCTCGATATACTCGGTGGACGCCTTGTTGCCCTCCACATAAAACTTTCTGTCGAGGTAGGACGGGACTACAACGGTCCTTTCATTCTTTCTCATGTATGCCATAAGCAGCCCTTCAAGCAGTAAACCCATGGTGAGAATGACCACAACAAACCTGAGGAGGTTGTTTTCCTCGTTCTTGTTGGCCATTGTTTCGAAGAACTTCATTTTCTTCATGCCTGGTCTCCTCCGGCGCCTGACAGCTCCCTGCGCATTTTCTTCAAATATTCCTCGGCATTGCGTATGCCGGCTTCGAGAACCTTTTCCCTATTCACCCTCAACGTCGTCCCAAACCTCATCAAACAGTCGGGCGGGATCTCTCCCTTTGCCACCCAGTACCAGAAGGTCCTCAATGAGACCTGCAGAAGCCTTGCAGCCTCGGCAGGCCTCAAATAGTTTTCATCCGCCCTCAATCTCCTTCACCTTTGCGCTAGATTGCACTGTATTGCATTGCCGCTTGATGAAATATTACGTTTCCCTTTTCGAGCCCATGGGACACGCTATCTCTTCCTGTAGAGGTTCAGATGAAAGAGGTCAAACGGGAAGGCAAAGGGCAGGCTGGTCCTCTGCTCCAGGACAAAACCGCTTTTCAGAATGATCTCGTCTATTTGCCGGGCGTTATAGTAATGCTTCCCCGCGCAAGGGCCGGTTTCCTGGGAGTAAGTTCCCTTGAGGATAAGCCGGAGTGTCTTGTAGAGAGCAGATTCGGTGGGCTCGCTGGTTATCAGATATCCCCCGGGCTTGAGTATCCGGTCGATTTCGGCCATCGCTGTGTGGATCTGCTCGATATGTTCGAGCGTGTCGAGACATGCGATGGCATCGAAGGAGTAACTGAGGAAATCAGTCTGGAGGATGCTCTGTACGGAAAAAATGCCTTCCGCGATCGTCCGGTTTAGAGAAAGGACCGCCGGGTTCACGTCAATAGCAGCGATTTGATCGATGGCGATGCCTGCCGCCGTGATGCTGCGTATCAGCTTTCCTGAACCGCACCCGACGTCAAGAAGACTCGATGGGGATATTTTCCTTATGTAGCCGGTTGCGACGCTTATACGGCAGTTGAATAAGATTCGTGCAAGGGGATTGCTGCTCAGGTATTCCGGAACTATCTCGTCCAGATCGACGGGAATCTGTGCGGTTTTCTTCTCATCGGGCTTGCCTATGTCCTTTGTAAGTTCCATAATCGATCAGTCCAGTTTCTGGAATATTACTTTTGAGTTCCGGCGGTCTGATTTTCCATAGGCGTCTGCCTTGCTCGACGGCGACAAGGTCCAGGCAGTGAGGAGGTTGTCCCCGCAGTTTGCTTTCAACGAGGTATTGGAATTTATAGAGCGCCCTCTCGTTGCAGTCCAACTTGCCCTGGTTGATGCTCTTTATCACCTTCTGCACCTCCTTGTCCGTCCAACCATAGGCGTAGCAAGGGGAAACATGGAGAAAGGGCTTCCTGTATATGAGTTGATACATGACATTCATATCGTCCGTCAGGACATCGCTCCTGTCGGGCATTCTCGAGGGGATTTCCGATAAGACCTCTTGCGTCCCCCAAGGGAATTGAACGAACAGGAGAAGGACTGCGCCGAGGACCATGACCGGAGTGACCCTTATCCTTGCTGACACAAACCTGAAAAAAGAGACCATCAGCGACATGATGGTTTCAACGTACCTGACCTGGTTGCTCAACGACAGGAATAAGATAGAGAAAAGCGTTTTCAGGTCCCTCCTGCCAAAATAGAGCATCGGCAGGGCGAAGAGAAACATTTTGAAATAAAATCCGATGATCGTCTTATTCTCGGAGACCGGCAGATTTTGATCTTTGAGGCTGGCCACCACTGCAAACGTTTCAGATAGGAAGGCGCCCTGGGAATAGGCAATCCAGAAGATCATGGCGGCTGATAGGGAGATAAGATATTTCCTGTCTTTAATAAGCAGTGGAATGAAATAAATGATCGAGAGATAATAGAGGATCCCCATGAATATGCCGGCCACGACCTTGTAACCTCCTTTTAACTGCTCGTCATAGGCATAGAGGGTAAGCATAATGGACGAGCACACGATCGAGGGCCGTCCCAGCATGATCCTGCCGGCAATGTACTGCATGGTGAACATGAGGAGGATGAGTTTTATATTGTTGTCAATGCCTTTGAGAAGACGATTCGTGGCAGTGAATGTCAGGACGAGAGCGGTCAGTTGCGGAACGGCGAGGGCGTAGTCTCCCAAGGACATGTGCAGCCATCCCATAATAATGTCGAAGCCGATGTAAGTGTCGCAGGTGGGAGTGAAAGACGTGAACCGATAGGGAATGCCGTAATCATAGTTCCAGAGATAGGCTACCGCATGCCTCAGAAGATCGTCTTTTGGAAAAAATGACCCGACGTAGAACCCTACGCCCCATGTGACGACGAGAAAAATGAGGAGATGATAGGGCCTGAAGATATCGTTTTCATATTGGAAGCGCCTGCTGAACGTCTCAAACGGGAACGTCCCGATAAGGTCTGCCGTCACCCCGGCAGTTACCGGATTCGGCAACGACGACGCCGTGAAGAGCACAAAATTATCGCGGAAGACTTCTTTCAGCGCGGCGAAGCGGGCAAGGCCGGCATCAGTGGCAACGACGACAATACACCTGACCGCATCAAGGGACGAGAGAAATGTCCATGATTGCTTTATGGCAAAGAGGTTGTTGAACGCCAACCTCCTGCCTTCCTCCATGTCGGTAAAGAGCAATATCGGCATCGTCTTGGACTTCGCAAATTGGCGGGAAACAAATTTTGCATAGAGGAGAAGGAAAATCCGTAGGGCTCTTTTACCTGCCATTCCTATTCTTGGAAGGATAAAGCTGTGGCGAATGTGACTGTCTGACCGGTTATCAGTGAGCCCCGGCAAGGACCCTTTTCCTCTTATTCTCGCGGGATACGAGAAGGCATATCTTCTCGTACATATAGGCTATCGCAAGAAAGTCCATAAAGCCTATCTTCTTCCCTTCCCGCTTGCTCCTCGGTTTGTAAGGGATGTCGATCTCCTTGATGCGCAGCCCGCTGAGAACGGCCCTTATGGTCAGCTCCGTTTCTATCTCGAAACCTTCGGAAATGATGTTCAGCCCGAGTAATACAGCTCTCTTATAACCGCGCTGGCCCGTAAAGACATCGGATAGTTTGACCTTGTACCTTTTTGTCATCATATGGAGAACGAGTTTGTTTGCGAGGTATGGCAGGAAGCCGAGATCGTAGGGCCGGCATACCCTGCAGCCATGGATTATGTCGTTATGCTCGAGCCCCTCGATTATATCGACAATATACCCTGGGTCATATTCCATATCCGCGTCCTGGAACACGATGTAATCCCCCTGCGCTGCCGCAAACCCGACCTTCATCGCGCTTGCCTTGCCCTGCTTCCAGGCCCTCTCCAGCCTGATCCCGCATCCCCGGCCGGGACCATCGATGAAAGACCTCACCAATTCGTAGCTGTTGTCCGTTGAGTTGTTGTCAACCACGATTATTTCTTTATGTATGGGAAGATCGCAGCATTTCTTGAGGGTAGTGAGTATGTATTCCGATTCGTTGAAAACGGGGATGATGATTGATGTCAAGGGATTATTGCTTGCCATAATACCCGCTACTGAGCTGCCTGACAATGGCGCTTAGTCTTTGATTGTTGACCTTTCCGTTAATCTTCTCCAGCGCGTACTCCAGGGAGACATCCCCGTAGACAACATAGCTTTCCACAGGCTTTTGGAGGTTGCCGTCGAGCCCTTCGGACAGCTCCGGGTTCACAGAGGAGACCCCTCTCGCAAAGACGATGGCCGGGACCTGGCCGATCTGGTGGCGTCTGAACAGGAAGGGATCTATCTGGAATTCCGCCAGCCTCTTTACGTCTTCCGTAGGGTTTATGATGCTTTTCATGAACTGGACCGTAGGCTTTATTTTGGAGCAGGACTCGACGCACCCTCTAAGAATCATCGCAATATGGGGATCACGCAGCCTATCCAAGCTGTCCGCATAATTCGTAAGCGTTGTCATTGGTAGGCTCGATGAAATGAAGACGTATATCCTTTCGTCATCCGCAAGGTATTTCTTAATCGAGAAATTCTCCTTCTTCGCCTTCTTATACGACGGGCCCTTGTCCACGTAAAAATTGCCGTTGCCATCGGATTTTATTCTGCTTTTCCACCCCTCGACTTCCTTGCCGCGTTTTTGTGAGTTTCCGAAGCCTTTCTCGGCCTCCTTCCGCATCTCAGCGCCGTTCTTGTTAGTGATGTCGATGTCCCCGTATCGCTCCGATCTTTGGAACGCTCGGTCGACTTCCTCCCCCACGCCTGAAAAAGAGGGGCTTGCCGTGACTGCCACCACAAGAGCAACAGCCACGGCAAGGCCGGGGGAGGGAAAGTGTAGGAACTTCTCTTTCAAAGGATACCCTCGATCAGTTTTGTGTCGAACCCGACGGTTCGTCGCCCGTCCGGGCCGATGAAAGTGGGCGTTCCATTGATTTCAAGGGACTCTCCAAGGGAAAGGGATTTGCCTACCTTATCCTCCCCTTCCCTGCAGAAAGTCCCGGAATAGTCGCCGTCTATGTATCTCGCGTAATCCATCTTCGAGCAGATGGCCTTTATCGCCTTTTCCCTTGCGCCGTCATGCATTGCAAGGGGGAAAAAGACGACTTTTATCTCGACTTTTCTTTTCTCGGCAAAGTCCCGTATCTGGTACTTTGCGAGTTCGCAGAACTGGCATTCGGGATCGGTGAACATGTAAACGTATCTTTCGGCTCCTGAGGCCGGCTTATAGCTGAAGGCAACGACCTGATCGACCTCCTGCTTGATATCCGAGAAGCTCTTTGCCTGGGTTTCGCCGATGGACTGCTGAGTTATGTGCTTCTTGTCCTTGAAAAGATCGCCGGCGATGACATAGTCACTGAATACGTAAAGAGGCACATGTTCATTCATTACCCTGGCGATGACCTCACACGTGTCAGAGATGACTCTCTTCGTGACGATCGAGACTTTGGGTAAGGGGATATGTCGCGTAATCGTATTCTCGTCGACTCCGTCACAGGGAGTTGCCCCTCCATAACCTGAAAGCGGGATAAGAATAATGAGCAGTGCTGCAATTGCGGCCGTCGTCTTCATAGCCATCCTTTTACAGCAGGCTCTTTAGCTGCTCGGGTATGAAGCCCGACACCCTTCTTCCGTTGCCGTTTATAAAAGTGGGGGTCCCGTTGACGCCCAGCTTCCTCACCATCTCTATGGATCTGCCGATCTTCTCCTCACCCGCCCCGCAGAGATCGCCGCTATAGCGGGAAGCGAGGTAGTCATTGTAGTCCATCTTGCCGCAGATCCCCTTGACGGCTTTGTCCTTTGCGCCGGGGTGAAACGGCAGGGGGTAGAAGACCACCCGTATTTCAAGCCCGTTCTCGTCGGCAAACCTCTTGACAGGTTCCTTGGCCTTTTCGCAATAGGGGCAATCCGGATCGGTTATCATGTAGATCAGTCCCTTGATACTGGTTGACGGCTTATAGGCAAAAGCGACCGTCTCCCTTATTTCTTTCTCGTGTTTATCGAAACCCTGCGCCTCTATGTGGTCGATGGCATTTCTCGAGAGGGGAGTCCTGTTTCTGAAGATGTCTCCGGCGATGACCGCGTCTTTCGTGCCGGGCACATAAAGCGGTGCGTTGTTGCCGTTTATCAGGATTATCACCTGGCACATATCAAGGTCTTTGAGGGGCTTCATCTCGATCACCTTTTCGAAGGGAAAGGGGATGTGCTTGACGAGGAGATCTTTGTCTATGCCGTCACAGACGCCGGCGGCTCCTGAAATAGAGGGGCTCATAAACCAAATGACCCCCATAACTGTCATCATTAGACCAAGAATTCTGACTGCTTTCATTTAGATTACCTCCGCATTGTTTTTGACGGCCGGTGCGCTGCCGTATGTCTACATATTACTTTTTGATTGAAGATGGCAGCGGAGGACAGACAGCAAAAAGCAAACTATATGCAAATTTCGAATTGCCAGCCAAAACCGATAAACACGCAGGTGGGTATGCAGACCAATGCCTCTGTTCTATCGGGAAGAACTCACAGAAGTCGAAAGGAATGTTGATCGTGATAATGCGCGAGGTTACAAGTGGAAATCTTTAGATGCCCACAAGAAACAAGACCCCACACATTCTTTTTTAAGATGTTTGTTCCTCTTTTTCCATCTGGCTCCAGGCTACGAACAATTCCTGAATAGCTTTTAATCACAATGATATAATTACGGATGGAGCAATGTTATATGTGTGAAAACCCAGCGAACTCACGCGAGCATGTTCCCCCAAAGAACCTGTTCCCGGAGAGTAGGGACATGCGAGGTGAAAACTACAGAGTAAACCTAATTACCGTTCCATCTTGCGAGCTGCACAATCTGTCAAAATCCAAAGATGATGAGTTCCTCATGGTAAGCTTGGCCGGCATTATTGGGAACAACTCTATCGGCTATAGGCACAAGCTTGGAAAGGTAGACAGAGCAATCCGAAGGACTTCATATCGTTTGCTCGATGCAGTCCTCACAAAGAAGAGAGAGATTCACAGAATCGAAATGGCGGAAAATAAATTCATCGATGTCATTTGGGGAACACCTGATGCCAAAAGGCTCATGAAGTGCTTCGACCATATTGCTCGCGGCGTTCATGTTAATCACTTCAACTCGCGGTTTGACGGCCGTGTCCATGTCCACCTCGGATTTCTAACGTACAATAAGGGTAATCCGCAGGCCTGGAACGATTTCGTTCGGCGCAAAACAGAGATCGAACTCGATGGAAAGCCAAGTTACGGAGCTAATCCTGACGTCTTCTTCTATCAGGTAACCGACGTTGATGAATTTGGGCTCTTCTTATTCCGTTTCTGCTTTTACGGCGGTCTGAATATTTATACAGCGATGTGGCCTACCACGTCATCGCCGCCTAACAATTTTGCAATTGACTTAATGAACCGGGGAATCAAGACTATCGTCTCATTAGGTGACAAGAAATATGAATTCAACTGATCTACAAGGCGCTGCTTAATGCTATTCCTTTTTGACAGGTTTCTTCTTAATGTTCCCGCGCTCAATAGGTTTCTTCTGTAGATTCCCCATTTGTTGTTGGATCTCGTCAATGTCATCTTTTAAAGATTCATTTTCTTCTTTTAACTCAGCTTGCTCTTTTTTCAGTTTTTCGACCTGATCCCTCAAGGTATCGAAGTCGCCCTTCTTCGGGTCTGCCTTTTCCATTTTCTGCTTGTCGCTAAAGGCGAAGGGATGATCAGCCCTATGAAGCCAAATCCAATGCAGCACCACCAGGAGCGAGAGTACGATCGTTCCTATGATTATTGTATAAATACCCCGTTTAAAATATTCTTGGGACATTACCATCCAGTCGACCTTTACATTCGTAGGCGGATAATTCTTAGCGGTCTTATCAAGTATTACTGCCGCCATTCTCTTTTTATATTCGCACTCATCAATACCCTTCAGTTCAATTATTTCATGGGGCAACATGGTCAGGAATCCTGACCTGCTGAGGGCTCTGAGGGAATAAGCAATGGTCCTCCAGAAATAAAGTAAAGTGACTAAAAAGAAAACGGCAAAAGCTGTGGCGGTAAGTGCTCCAAGCTTCTCAAACTCAAACAGCAGAGATTTGCCAAAACTGACAATCAAAGTTGTCGCCAGACCGGTCGCGCCTAATAACGTAGTAGCCTTAGCCTCTATCGTGCTTCTGCGCTCTTCTTCACGATCATGTATTGACTTGCTGAGACTAAGGAGCTCATCAACCTTGCCCTTTTCCTTTTCATCTTTAAGTGCTTCCTGTATTTTTTCGGGCGCTATTTGGTAATGCTTTGCCTCACCCTCGAGCAGAGGCCAGAAAAATTCCCGTATGTCGCGAATCAGTTTCGGCACATGCATAGTAGATCAACAAGATGTCGTGTTAGTTCATAGCCGGTGCGCTCTTCTATCCACGCCCACTGTCCGTTTGGATTTATCTCAAGAAAATAGTACTGCCCGTCAGAATCCAAAACAAGGTCGATGGCCGAGAACTGTAGCCCTAACGTTCTGTTTAATCTAAGGCACTTCTCCTCAATTTCTGAGGGCAATTGATGTCTCCTATGAGGGATATCCGGATTCTCACCGCGTCGCCAGTCTACTTTGGACTCCTCAAACTGTTGGGAATGTATTTCCGTCGCAAATATCTTATTACCTATTACTGTGATTCTTATGTCATAACGTTTCGATATCATTTCCTGATATATAGAAGGTGCCAAACGCGCCATATCAAGACTTTCCAGATCAGAGGGGTTTACCACGTTAGTAAAGATTATCTTTTCCTCTCTATTGATATGTACAATACCTGTTCTGACAGGCTTAACTATCAATCCATTTTGGCATTGCTTGAAGAACGTTTCTATTTCATCAGGATCGTTTGAAACCAGCGTGCGGGGAATCAGAAAACCAATATTGGAGGCTACATGAAGCTGATAAGGTTTATTTTCCGCCTTTTTGATATTAAATGGGTCGCTGACCCAGAACACATCGAGCGATGCCCAAAGACCTTCGAGCGCATAATAGCTCTCCTTAGTACAAAATTCTCGAACACCTGGGTCCATCTCGACGTCGGGGAAGGATGGCAAAGAGGGGCGGCGGTACCAGACACTGCGAATGTTTTCTATCGGCAGGCTAACAGAGCTACTTAAAAGTGTTCCTCGGACAAGAGAATCGGTCCCGATATGTAGTGACAGATTGAGGCGCTGAGGAAAATCTTCTGTATTTAATCTAGTGAAGGGTACAGCCCTCTTTTGGAGTTCCAGGACAACATAGTCTGCGGTCAGGTCCTCGCGGTTGGTTAAAATCAAAATGGTTTTTTCAGAGCCCGAAAAGATTATCGTCTCCCTCGCGCTCAATTTTTGTCTTTGTCTGCAATTCGAGGAAAAACAATCGGTCGTCGTCCGATTCCCTTTCAACAAAGGTCTTCGTCATCAGTTCCGGGGGATGCTTAATATCGGCATCGTCAGATTCTCTTCCCGCGGCGGTCTTTGTTTGAGTCTCTAAGAGTACGGAAGAGCTTTCATCCGATTCCCGATCCGCTTCGGTTTTCGTAAAAGTTTCAGGATAGCTGCATACCCGGATCAAAGGGGCCTTCTTTCCCTCTTTATCAAAAACAACAATTTGAAGCTCCTCGTCGTATTTGCCCGGAAGCGGGACCGACTTCCCGCGCGATTCTGCATAAAGAGTAATAAAAGGTCTATTCTTATGCCCTGCGAGCATATTATCCCTCATAGTGTCCTCCTCTCAATTACGACATATTATACTGATATGGCTTATGAGTTCTCAATAGCCCTCCTATATTCGAAAACGAAGCTTAACGGGACCCTACACCTTCTCAATAAGGGTGAGGGCCTCGGTTATCAGGGGTATCAATTCGTCTCGGCTCAGGTCCTTCGCGGGGGTATCGACAATCTCTCCGTGGTGAGCGCCGCTTGCTACCGAACAGAGATCGAACAGCTTAGGCTTCAATGCAGAATCGAGATGGCCGCCGTCGAAAAGAGTCTGAAGCAGTTTTGCAAAACCCTTTTTATTCCTCATATCTTCCTTCAAAAGACGGTAATATTTCGTCTTCAGGACTGATTCGAAGATTTTGCGGATATTACCCTGCATGACATCAGGCGTGGGGCCGAAGTCCTCCGTAACATACCTCTCCATGTCGTCGATTAAGCGCGCGAGCGGCCCTTTTCGCTCTTGCTCCACATCCATCTCCTCCAGTCGGCTACCGTTCTTTTTGTCCGAACGGATCTGCAAAATACCACAATCCGGCATTTTGTCGCAGAGCATCCAGAGAAAATCCTTCTTGTGGGTAAGCACGCAGAGCTGCTCCACCTCTGGAGCGAAACTCAATAGAACGCGGCCGGTAGCTTCGCGTCGTGTTTCGTCCAGACTGGAGAGAGGGTCGTCCAAGATAATGATCTGCTGTTTAATGTCGGGAAGCTGTTCTGTGGTGGCGATAAAAAATGCGAAGGCAAGAGTGCTTTTGTCTCCTTCGCTTAAGGTTGTCTTAAAGCAGGGGCAATCGTCCTGCCTGGTCGTAAGGGGCACCTTCTTCTGCAGAATGAGAAAGGCGAAGTCGCTGTAGGACTCGTTAGCCCGGGCATCCGTCTTTCCGGTAAGGTCCGTAATCGTAAAATCGGCGCCCAGCGTGGATAACAACTCGTTTATCCGTTTCTGGTGCTTTTGAAAAATTGTCTTCGTGTATGTTTCCAGTTCGTTCTGTTTTTTCTCTTTATTCTCCCCCAGTGTCTTCAACTCAGCCGTGGTCTTTTGTAAGATTTCAAAGATATTCCAACTGTACCCAATATAAGCCAACTGACAAGCCCATCGTTTTCCTGCATCAAAATAGTAACACCACTACCCGAGTAGGGTATTTGTTGCGACAACGAAAAAGGCAACAAACGCTATATTATCAAAGGGATAGCAGACCTTGATCGAGACCGACCTGTCATCAATAACCATCGAGGAGATGCAGGAAGGTGAAAACAAGGATAAGATATTCAGGCTTATCTGGGTGCAGAACCTGGACATGTCCGATCACCGGTTCAGGGTCCTTTTTAAACTCGCCGAACCAGACGGCAAGTATCTCATGGCCAAGATTGCTCCTGAGCAGCTTTTTGTATACGCTCCCGGCGCCTACTATATTAACGGCCAACGCCTTGAGAACCCTCAAGAGGAAGGAGAAAATATCCCGCTTTCCTTCGATGCACTCGAAAAGAATTCAGTTAGGACAGTTGGCAAGGCGTTCTCAGACGACCTCTACGACCTGCGCCATCACAGGCTCACCTATAGCAAGTCCCAATATTGCGTTGTAATCGACACCGGGACGCACGAATTCATCTTCCCTTGTTTTGTCCTTGGGGCCGCATATTACTTTACCTCGGCCTCGATGTGTCGGCAGTTGTTCGCTCAAGCTCTTGAAGGCTTATACGAGCCCGGCAGTATCCACGTTGACCCTGGGGCCAGGCACGCCAGTATCTTCCTTAAGACGAATGCCGCGGATGGTGATGCTGCAGACATTATAAGGTTCGCGAAGAACAGCAATGCGAGAAAGAAATGGGAAGGGATTGTTCACAATTTGCGGCGACAGATCCATAAGGGCAAGGAGGATATGAATGTCCCGCTGATCGCAGACTTCCCCGTCGCCGCGAAATTAACCGTGACAGTCCGTGCGGTGAGGCGCTTCTATCCTGAACTGGGCAAGGAAAAGGTCCTCATCCTTGAAATCTTAAAAGAGAACAGCCCCTTTGATTTTGACAAGTTAACGATCGAGCGGATTAACATGCCGCCGAGGAAGGTCGATGTAACAAGACGGACGAAGGAGAGAATGACGACGAGGGTCACTACCGTTAGGGTGCCAACCTCCGGGCTCGCAAGCGCCGATATCAAGAACACAGAGCCTCCGAAGAATATCCACAAGTCCGAGATGGTGATAGAGAAAAAGTACGTGGGCGATGAAAAGGGCAGCGTCCTAGTTCCCACTGCGGGTAGTGGCGAAGGCGAGGCTGATCTGAGTCTCACTGATTCTGCGAACGATGGCGATGCCGGCGTAAGGCATGGTGAAGTGAAGCCCCCCGATCAGCAGGATCCCGAGATTCGATACAAGGAGTGTTTTTCTTTAAAGGACTTTCAGGAGATGGTGGTGCCTCTTGCGAAAGAAGAAGGCGTTCAGGACTTTCAGATTATAGGGCCGCTTGCCATGCCAAGACGTACCGGCAAAAACATAAAGGGATCGCGTTGGGAGTTCTTCGACAGAGAACATACGACGAGCCGAAAATACCTGCGTGTGACGTTCACTTACAAGTCGATATCCGCATGCCTTGTCGAGGTAGACCAGAACGCACTTTCTTCTACCACGGCGACCTATGTTCTTATGCTCCCAGACCGTAGACGGATATCGCACGATGAGGTTCGGGAGTTTCTCGATATGTTCGTCAAACGCGAAATGGTTGAGTTGATGGGAGATCATTTTCGAAGCAAAGGATTCATTTTCTTCGGCAAGAAGCACCCGATAGATAAGACTGGTGAGCATTATCAGGCATGGCGTCATGCGCTCTTGAGGAGGATAGGCGGTCTCGCTCAGGAAAAGGAGGAAGGCACTTCCGTACATTAGCCAGAAAGGCGCAATTAAATTACGATAGCGAAAGATATCCTTTTCAAGGCATTGAAAGATCGCTGCCTTCTTCTAACCAAGATGATACCCATCACCTCTTATTCGTTCTCGAGAAGGATCAGAAGACACATGATCTTCCTATTTTATGAAATCACCCCGTATTCTATTCGGCCCAGGAGGTCCACGACCTCTTGAGCTCCTGCGTCAGTCTTAAGCAAGTCGAGTGGAATGCACTCACCAAGACCATACTGCGGGCTGTTAAGCCATTCTATTGCCGCACGTTCATCCGCGAATACATCCTGCGCACGTGCGACGATTCTTGCGAATCGGTAAAGCCTGTCGCTTTCCACAAGAGATAGCCTTTGTAATTTAACACTTGGGTTTCTACCGGGCTCTTGCGCATGCTCGGTCTTCCGTAACGTGGAGGACCATGTTTTCGCAATCTTCAGCCTCCGCGAAAGTGTTCTGGAGCTTAAGCCAATTACCCGAGCAATATCTCCATCAGAAAGAGCAAACTTCTTTTTCACATAAGATACGACTCTCAAAGGTATTCCCTTTCTAATGAGGGCATCGAAGTCGAAATCTCCTTTGATCTTTCGTCCGAGTATTCTATCGCCGCCCAAGATGGAAGCAACATTTGTCATTATTTATGGCCTCGATGCTACAATTATATCAGAGTCCAATATCCTCCTGCTTATCCTCAAATATGAAAATTTGACATCGTTAAAGGTTATCGGCTGAAGAACTCCGTAGCGTCATAAACGTGAGATGTGTAGGAAAAGACCCTCACATCTCTAAATCGCTTACGGACGGACGATTCAGTATCTACATGACGGACTTGATATAATCAATGTTCAATGCCGATGTACAGGAGAGACAAAGATGCGAGAATTCCGGGGACATAATACTCATTTCTTACGATGCGCGTTTAGAAGGATGGTTGAGCTTGTCCTCTACTCTGCCCGGAATTCTTCTACTTCGCATCAGGCCTCTACCACCGCGTCAAAGGTCGGCATGCGGATCAACGTCCGGAAGATCGGATAAGCATCGAGGTCGATGCCGCAGCGCTGCGGCGTCTCCGGCAGCACATAGCTCAGATTTAACTCCGGCCGGTTCTGCCGGCTCCCGCGGCTGATGTTCAGCAGGGCGCCCGAGGTGGGCACCGGGCCCTGCCGGAAGGTCGGGAAGAAGAAAGCGAAGTCCGCGCTCGACGTCAGGGTCACGCGGGTCACGGCTGCCAGGATCCACTCGTCGTCCAGGGTTTCGGCACCGCGGGTCAGGCGCACGCGGAAGCGGTTGGAGACGCCCACAC
>JAMCWJ010000082.1 GCA_023475105.1 Nitrospirota bacterium | reverse complement strand
CGTTTCCGGAGTTTTACTACCTGCCTTCGAATTTGATACTGCGCTTCCTGATTCAGTGTCCTTGCATCGATCTTTTCCATGCATCAAGTATAACATATTATTGCTCTATTTGCTTGCCAAGTTAATAATCAGGGCATGGCGTCGGTCAGAGAGGACTTCAGCGAACGGTATTTCCCGCTTTCGTATAATCTGCGTGGCTTCCGATGCCGTTAAGGAATCCCTGCAAAAGTCTTTTCGGGCTACCCTGCCCGCCCCGTCGGGGTTTGGCAGCGTATGCAGCCGGAGATAACTACAGGACTGTCGACAAAAGAAAACCGCCCGGAGGCCCCGCCCCGCCTGATGCCGATCCGAACGCATACTTCAGAAACTCAGGGGAGGTGTCCGGCTCGAAGGACAAGACCCCGGGTTAGTTGAAGGTCCACATGGGCGGACCTTGACAATACATGGGGACAGAGTGTTCTTAGGTTCACAGACCGAGGAACAGTCGAGAAGGGCTATTGTCTTGCCGAGAGACGGATGCCTCTCCTGAGTTCCCCTTATGTTCCTTTTGTTTCGGGCGGGGCCTCCGGTACCCTTTTCCACCTCCTGTGCATCCAGAGCCACTGGGAAGGATTCTCCCTTATATAGTCCTCTATGTAACGGGAAAACCGCTCCGTGTCCTCTTTCACCGCTTCCTCCTGATTGTCCTTCGGGGAAAGAGCGACCTCGGGGTAAACCGTTATTTCATGCCCGCCCGGCGTCCTCCTGATAAAGGCCGGCACCGCCGGAGCGCCGGTCTTCCTCGCGAGCAACGCGGGCATCTTCGTTGTCCAGGCGCCTCTTTCGAGAAACCCGATTACATAGCCCTCGTCGGGGAGAACCGCCTGGTCCATCAGTATCCCGACGAATCCGCCGGCTTTCAGGGTCGCCATGATCGCCCGCAGGGCGCCTTTCTTCTCGATCACTCTGTTGCCGAAACGGGACCTTGCCTTCCGGAGGAAGGTGTCGAGATAGGGATTGTTCAGGGGTCTCACTACAACCGAAAGCGGAGCAACCCTATACGAAGAGAGAAGCGCGAGCAACTCCCAGTTGCCGCAGTGACCGGTGATCAGGAGGACCCCCTTGCCTTTCGCCCTCGCGTGTTCGAAATGCTCGATGCCCGTGATGGTGGTCTTCCGCAGTATCTCTTCCCCCATCCCGTGATAGATCTTGATGATCTCGAGGAACGACCGGCCGAGGTTCATGAAATTCTCTCTGATCACCTCTTCCGGAGACCGCGAAAGAGACATGGCGCCCAGGGCGACGGATTCCTTCAGATTACCGACGGCTATCATGCGTCTGCTTCTCCAGAGGTGATAGAGGATAAGACCGAGCAGCCCTCCTGCCCTGACCGGCAACAGGGCAAGGAAGAGGGAAAGCGCGAAGATCCCGCCTGCCTGAAGACCCCGGAGAATCCTCTTCATTGTGTTTCATGGTGCGCGCCGCGAAGTGATTTTCGGCTCCTTTTCGGCTTCTGCGTTTTCATCTTCTCCGGGGGGTCCTCCTCTTTTTTCCGTGCCTCGTCCTTCTCCTCCTTCTTCTCCTTCATGGCATCCGAGATCTCCGTAAGCCGCTTCATTACCAGATAGTGTACGGACCCCTCGGGATACGTCTCGTCCTTTCCCAGCGCCCCCGCCGGCATCCCGGTGAGTATTTCGAGCCCCTCTTCGACCGTATCGATCGGATAGATCGAGAACTTCCCTTCGCCCACCGCGTCGACCACTTCCCGCTTCAGCATAAGGTTCTTCACATTCTTCGCCGGTATGATGACGCCGTGCGTGCCGTCGAGTCCCCTCAGCTTGCAGAGCTCGAAAAAGCCTTCTACTTTTTCGTTCACGCCGCCTATGGGCTGGACCGCTCCGGTCTGGTCCATCGAGCCGGTGACCGCAAAGTTCTGCTTGAGGGGGACCCCGGAGATGCTGCTCGTGAGCGCGTAATATTCAGCGCAGGTTGCGCTGTCGCCCTCGACCATATCGTACAGCTGCTCGAAGGTGATCGACGCGGAAAGACTTATCGGCTTCTTTATCGCATATTTGCTCCCGAGGTAGTTCGTGAGTATCAGGATCGCCTTTTCGTGGATCTTCCCGCTCATCTTCGTCTCGCGCTCGATGTTCACGACCCCCGCCTTTCCCGTATGCGTGCTCGCCGTTATCCTCGAGGGTTTCCCGAAACCATAGTCGCCGAGATCGAGCACTGCGAGGCCGTTGACCTGCCCCACCTTTTCCCCGGAAGTGTCGACGATCAACGTGCCTTCCCGCATCATCTCCCGCAGCCTCTCCTCGATCCTGTTACTCCTGTAAATCTTCTTATCGATCGCCGTCTCGATGTGCTCCGATTTTACGATGCCGCTGCCCGCCGCCTTTGCCCAGTACGCCGCTTCCCTCACGAGGTTCGCGATCTCGCTGAACTTGGAGGAGAGTTTCTCCTGGTGCGCGGTGAGCCGCGAACCGTATTCGACGATCTTCGCCACACCCGACCTGTCGAAGGGGAGGAGTTTTTCCACCCTGCAGACATCCGCCACGAACAGGGCATACTTCTGGATGTTTGCCTCAGTCCGGTCCATCCAGCTGTCGAAGTCCGCTTTCACCTTGAACAGCTCGCGGTATTCCTCGTCGAGGCCGTACAGGAGGTAATAGAGATAAGGGCTCCCCACAAGAACGACTTTTACATCGAGGGGGATGCCGTCCGGTTTAAGCGAGGTCGTAGAGACGAGCCTGTATTGTTCCCAGACATCCTCAATGCGTATCTCCTTGTTCCTGATCGCCCTCTTCAGGGCGTCATAGGCAAAGAGATTCCTGAGGAGGTCCAGCGCATCTATGACGAGGTACCCGCCGTTCGCCCTGTGGAGGGACCCTGCCTTGATCATCGAAAAATCCGTTACCGCAACGCCGTACTGGAACTTGTGCTCGATCCTGCCGAACAGGTTGTAGTAGGTGGGGTTGCGCTCGAACACACAGGGCGCGCCCGTCTGGCCTTTGTTGTTCACCAGGACATTCACCATGTACCGCGTAAAGGTCGGCTCCGTCTTCTGCATTTTCATGAACGGCAGCGGAGGCGCCTGCTCCTCCGCCTGCTTGAAGTCGTCAAGGTGCTCGAGCATGTCTTCCTGGACGTTTTCGAGATAGCCGATGATCTTTTCGTATTCCCCGTGCTTTTTCCTGATGTCTTCGATTAAGTGCCCCACCGCCCCGAGGGCAGCCTCCCTTTCGAGCTTCAGCAGCTGCTCCTTCAGGACCTTCTCGCCGTCCCTTACGGTGCGCACCACGTCGTCCAGTTTCTCCTGCAGCGACTTTCCGATCTCTTCTATCTTCTTCTTGGTATCGACGTCAAGCCCTTCGAACTCCTCTTCGGTGAGGGGCTCCCCATTCTTCTTGACCGGCACGATCATAAGCCCCGTCACTGTCTTCCTTATCGAAAACCCCTTTGCCTGGGCCTCGTTTTCGAGCCCGCTAAACATGTCCCGCTGCCTCTTCTGGAATTCTTCGACGATCTTGCTTTTCTGTTTCTCGTATTCCTTCGATTCGAATACCTTCGGTATCTCGACCCTCAGGGTCTTAACGAGTTCTTCCATGTCTTTCTGGAAGCCGACCGCCCGGCCGGGCTCGAGTGAAATGGCCGTCGGCTCATCGGGGTCCCTGAAGTTGTATACGTAACACCAGTCCAGGGGAACGGATCTCAAAAGCGATTCCTTCCGGAGGATCTCCTTGATGGTCGACATCTTTCCCGTTCCATTCTCTCCAAGGACAAAAATGTTGAACCCGGAACTATCCAGACTGAGACCGAACGTGATGGCATCAAGCGCCCTCGCCTGGCCTATGGTCCCTTCGAGCTGCGGGAGTTCTTCCGTAGTCTCGAACTGAAGTACGGCTTCGTCGCAACACCTGTAAAGATCATCTCTGTTAAGACGCTTCATTGCTCACCTCCGCTCCATAATTCCACAATGCCGGTTGCCCGCTACGGGTTCCGGCGAGTTCCCTCATTCCTTCGCCTGTACGTACCCTGAAGTCCTCCCCGGCCTGACGTCACGCCCTGGGATGATGCTGCTGATAGACCTTCCTGATCCTGTCCATCGTCACCTTTGTGTATATCTGTGTCGTCGAAATATCGGAGTGCCCGAGCATCTTCTGAAGGGACCTCAGGTCCGCTCCGCCCTCCAGGAGATGCGTTGCAAAACTGTGCCTCACGGTATGCGGGGAGAGGTCTATGTTGAGCACCTTCCCGAAGGCCTTCATGGTCTGCCAGAACCGCTGCCTCGTCATCGGGGCGCCTCTCCCCGTAAGGAAGAGAAACTCCGAAGAGCGCCGGCCGAGGAGCGCCGGTCTGAAATCACGGATGTATCCTTTCACCCTCTCGATGGCGCGTCCGTTCATCGGCACGACCCTTTCCTTCGAGCCCTTCCCCACGACCCTGATGAAGCCCCCGCTGAAATTGATATCCTCGAGCCTCAGAGTCACAAGTTCGCTCACGCGCAGACCCGACGAGTACAGAAGCTCCACCATGGCGGCATTCCTCGCGAACAGGGCCCGGTCGAAGGGACGCTTCCCTGTCCCGTCCGGACCGCCCGAAATGGACAGGACCTCCTTTATCTGTTCGACGCTGAGGGCCTTCGGCAGCTTCTCCCATCTCTTGGGTGACTGAAGATTCTCGGAGGGGTCCTCGCTGATGACCTTCTCCAGGAGAAGAAACCTGCAGAAGCCCTTCACCGAAGAAATGGCCCTGCAGATGCTCGAGGTCGAATATGCCTCATCCCTCATCCGGTCCAGAAAGTCGATAATGTCCGGCCTCGTAAAAGAGCCGGGACCCTTGCCGCGCGGGGCGAGAAATTTCCCGAACATCGCGAGGTCCATCCGGTAGGACTGAACGGTATTCCCTGCGAGACCCTTCTCCGCGGAAAGATAGGCGAGAAAATCCCTAACCAAGTCCGCAGACAAGGTGCTCCTCAATTCCTGTCGACTGCTTCAGCCTGTCATAGAGGATACCGGCGATTCTCTGAAGGTTCACCGTGTCCTCCCTGTTGTAGCTCAGCAACAGTCTCCTCGCTTCTTCTTTCCCCCTCTTTGCAAGCTCCCACAGCCGTACCGCATCATACCCGTCCATACCCTTCACCTCATGGTCGCGTTCGATGTTGAAGAGGGTTTCGATCTTTTTCAGGCCGCCGTTGATCCCGAGCCTCTTGGCGGCAAAACAGAGGTCAAAGTGAGGGATATCGAACTTCACCCCGGGGAATGTCTTCTGGAGAAAAGGGATATCAAAGGAGGTGCCGTAGAAGGTCACGAGATACTTATACTGAGAAAGCTCCCTGTTGAGATTGTCGGCCGTGAGATTCTCGCCCGCAACGAGGCATTTGGCATCGAATCCGTCGTACAAGCCGACGACGGTGACATAACCTCCCCTGTCCGGCTGATAGCCGTTTGTTTCTATGTCGAGATAGAGCACGCTGTCTCTGAAGGTTTCGAAGAGACGCCAGTGCTCACGCCTCCTCAACGATCTCGCAAAAAAGAGGGCGTCCCTTTCTTCCAGTTTTCGTGAGGCCGTAACAAGGCTGGAGTCGAAAAGAACCTTTCTGTCGGGACAGATGAAATGAATGTCGCCGGCATGGATAAAATCGTCCCAGGTGAGGATGCCCGTTCTCCAGAGTCTCCTCTCCAATTTTTCGCCTATACCGTTGAGAATGCTGAATGAGTTTCTGATCACGTTGGTTCCGTCGCGAGACGCGGATCTTTTTAATGCTTATTATACCTCTAACCCCATATCTATACAACACGGAAGGCGCCTTCACCCCTGCGTCGCGTACAGGGAGCGCATCTCCTCAGTGTATTCGCCTTTCTCATCGTACAGGCAAAGGGGCCGCTCGACCTTCAGTCCGACCCTGCCGCCGTACACCGCTTCAACGAGCACCATCTTCGCTTCCGACGCCGCATGGGAATGGATGAACCTCAGCCTTTTCACTTCCATCCCCCCTTGTTTCAGGACATCCGTGAGCTCCGCCAGTCTGCCCGGATGATAGATAAGAAAAAACCTCCCCTTCGCCCTCAGCAGGAAACGCGCCGCGCTCACCAGTTCGGGGAGCTTCAGTCGTATCTCGTGGCGCGCAATCGCCTTCTCCTCCCCGGAGCTCACGAGGCCGGACCGCTCTTTCCTGAAGGGAGGGTTCGAAACTGCGATGTCGAAGCATCCTGTCCCGGCCCGCAGGGAGAGATTTCCAGTATCTCTCAGATCCGCGTTGATCACGGTCGCCCTCTTTTCGAGCCGGTTGAGCACAACGTTCCTTTCGGCCGCTGCGGCAAGCCCCTCCTGGAGTTCGAAAAGAGTGACCGAGGCATGCGGGTATTTCCTCGCGAGGAGTAATCCGATCACCCCCGAGCCGGCCCCGAGGTCGGCTATCTTTTCTACCACCGGCATATTTACAAAGTGGGAAAGCAGAAGCGGATCCACGGAAAACCGGTACCCGTTTTTCGACTGATATATTTTTACATCTCTGATATGATCAAGGGTCAGTTCCATGTGCGGTACGAGCCTTCTTTACGTTCGGGTCCGGACACGGCGTAATCCGTCTATCTCTTCCAGGAGCGGGACCAGACCGGTCATCCTGTCGATCAGATAGTCGGCGCGCGTGAGCGCCTCCCGCGGCCTGTAGCCGTACGTCACAGCTACGGTCGTCACTCCCGCCGCCTTGCCGGCATCCACATCATGGTTGCTGTCTCCGACCATCACCGCATCGTCAGGATCTGCCTGCAATTCGGAGAGGGCTCTGAGGATAGGAACAGGAGACGGTTTTCTCTCAGGGGTCGTGTCGCTGCCGATGACGATCTCGAAGTATTGTGAAAGTCCGAGTCCGTCAAGGACCATCCTCGAAAGGGCCTCTCTCTTGTTGGATATGACCGCTTTTCTGTATGCCCCGAGCCTCCGGAGCGTCTCTTCCACCCCTGGATATGTCCTCGTGGTGTCGAGGATATGCCCGGTATAGTGCTTCAGGAACCTTTCGCCCACGTCGGTTTTGATCGGCTCACCGCTGTCGCCGGCCACTTTTTCTATCAGGCGCGTTATCCCTTCGCCTATGAGCCCGACCGCGTCCGCAGGGGTAAGGCGTTTCAGAGAATAGGGCTCCATGGCATAATTCAGTGCGTTGGTGATATCAACGCTCGAATCGATAAGGGTACCGTCAAGATCAAAGATGACGACTTTTATCGGCATGCAATCGATTATACCACAGGCGAAGAGCCAGTCCTCCGCCCTTGCTGTTCAAAAGACAAGAGGGCGAGTCTCGCAACTGATATGGATCATCCCTCTTTGAAGAGCCAGGTCGAGAGATACCTTTCTCCGGTATCGGGCAGAACGACAACGATAAGTTTCCCCCGGTTTTCCTCTCTTCCCGCCACTTTCAGGGCCGCCCAGAGCGCCGCCCCACTCGATATTCCGGCAAGAATCCCTTCTTCTTTCGCGAGCCTCCGGGCCACGATCCCCGCATCTCCGTCGGAGACCGTAATGATTTCGTCGATGATTTCTGTGTTGAGGACGTCGGGCACAAAACCCGCGCCGATTCCCTGGATCTTGTGGGGTCCCGATCTTCCCTCGGAAAGGACCGGCGAGGTTTCCGGTTCTACGGCGACGGCCTGGAAACCCTCTTTTCTTTTCTTTATCACCTCGGCAACGCCGGTGAGGGTGCCCCCTGTCCCGACTCCCGACACGAAGATATCGACTTTCCCGTCCGTATCGTTCCATATCTCTTCCGCGGTAGTCGTCCGGTGTATTTCAGGATTCGAAGGGTTCTTGAACTGCTGGGGCATAAAGGCATTGGGCAGGGTAGCAGTCAGCTCTTCCGCCTTCCTCACGGCACCGCTCATCCCTTCGGCGCCCGGGGTGAGGACGAGTTCCGCCCCGAAGATCTGAAGGAGCTGCCGCCTTTCGATACTCATCGTCTCCGGCATCGTCAGCACAAGCCTGTACCCCTTTGCAGCAGCAACGAAGGCGAGTGCAACGCCCGTGTTGCCGCTTGTGGGCTCTACGATCACCGAGTCCTTCTTCAGCAGGCCCCTTCTCTCGCCGTCCTCGATCATCGACGCCCCTATGCGGTCCTTCACGCTCGACAGGGGATTAAAGGATTCGAGCTTCGCCACGACCTCGGCCTTTGCCCCTTCGGCCATCCTGTGTATCCTCACAAGCGGCGTGTTCCCTATCGTCTCGGTAATATGACTGAATATCCTCGCCATGCGTACCTCCTCCTTTCCGATTTTCACTATTATAAACATTTCGTTGAGGAGGGGAAAGTCGGCCTTGCGAGATGCGGGCCGGGGAATCTGAGGGAATGCTTACTTCGAGCCTTTCTTCTCCGCCACCTGCACTCGTATGGTCGCTCTTTGGATGGCGGCAGTCGCCCGTGCGAAATCGATCTTCTCGGCCTGCTTCATCCTTTCTTCGGCCCGCTTCATCGCTGCCTTCGCCCTTTCGATATCGATATCTTCGGCCCTCTCCGCACTGTCCGCAAGGATCGTCGCCTTGTCGGGCCCGATCTCGGCATATCCGCTGTTCACGAAGAAAAAACCCGTCTCCTGGCCCTTCTTATAGGTAAGCATTCCTATTTTAAGCGTCGTGAGGAACGGCGCGTGTCCCGGCAGAACGCCGAACTCTCCCTCGCTCCCGGTAGCGGAAAACTCGTCCACCTGGTCGCTGAACACGGAACCATAGGGGGTGACAATCTCGAGCAGAATCTTGTTCTCCACTTAGCGTTCTCCCTTTCAGAATTTCCCTATCGGGACCAGCCGAGCTTCTTCGCCTTTTCTTCAGCCTCTTCTATCGTGCCGACCATATAAAATGCCTGCTCCGGCATGTCGTCATACTGGCCGTCGGCAACCGCCTTGAACCCTTTTATCGTATCGGCGAGTTTCACGTATTTCCCCGGGGTGCCGGTAAATGCCTCGGCAACATGGAAGGGCTGGCTCAGGAACCTCTGTATCTTCCTCGCACGCGCAACGATCAGCTTGTCGTCTTCGGAAAGCTCTTCCATCCCGAGGATGGCGATGATGTCCTGCAGTTCCTTGTACCTCTGGAGTATTATCTGGACCTTCCTCGCAACGGCATAATGTTCTTCGCCGATGACGTTGGGGTCGAGGATCCTGGAGGTGGAGTCGAGGGGGTCGACCGCGGGGTATATCCCGAGTTCAGAAATCTGCCTCGAGAGAACAACGGTTCCGTCCAGATGGGTGAAGGCCGTCGCAACGGCGGGGTCGGTGAGGTCGTCGGCAGGAACGTAAATCGCCTGCATGGACGTGATCGCGCCTTTCTTGGTCGTCGTGATCCTTTCCTGGAGAATGCCCATCTCCGTTCCGAGCGTCGGCTGGTACCCCACGGCCGAGGGCATCCTGCCGAGCAGGGCCGAGACCTCGGAACCGGCAAGCGTGTATCTGAATATATTGTCGATGAAGATAAGCACGTCCTGTCCCTGGTCCCTGAAGTGCTCGGCTGCGGTAAGTGCGGTAAGCGCCACTCTCGCGCGCGCACCGGGCGGTTCGTTCATCTGCCCGTAAATAAGGGCTGTCTTGCTCAAAACCCCTGATTCTTTCATTTCGAGATAAAGGTCGTTTCCTTCTCTCGTCCTCTCCCCGACTCCCGCAAAAACGGAAACGCCTCCGTGGACCAGCGCAATATTATGGATCATCTCCATGATGACGACCGTCTTGCCGACTCCTGCGCCGCCGAACATCCCCATCTTGCCTCCCTTCACGAAAGGGACAAGAAGGTCAAAGACCTTGACGCCTGTCTCGAAGACCTGGGTCACGGGTTCCTGCTCTACAAAGTCGGGAGCCTGCCTGTGGATCGGCAGTTTCTCTTTCGCATCGATCGGACCGAGTTTATCGTAAGGGTCGCCGGTAACATTCATGATCCTGCCGAGTATCCCTTCACCGACCGGCACCGCAATCGGCAATCCCGTATCGACTGCCTTCATCCCCCGGACCACGCCGTCGGTCGTCATCATCGCGATGGTCCTCACTTTGTTTTCGCCGAGGTGCGACGCCACCTCAAGGGTAAGGTTGAGTTCGGGGATGCCTTTGTCGGGCTGAGCCTTCTGCTCTATCTTAAGGGCATTCAATATCTCCGGGAGCTTCTCTTCGAACTCGACGTCGACCACCGCACCGATTACCTGCACAACTTTTCCTTCGTTCATATATAAACCTCCATTAAAGTCAGGTTAGGTCTCACGTTGAAACCGCGTTACCTTCATCCCTCTCCGTCCCCTGCTATTTCAATGCCTCCACACCGCCGACGATGTCCATCAGTTCCTTGGTAATCGCGGCCTGTCTCGCCTTGTTGTACTGGAGTGTCAGTCTGTCGATCATCTCGTTGGCGTTCTTCGTCGCGTTCTCCATCGCGGTCATCCTCGCCGCCTCCTCCGATGCCTGCGATTCGAGGAGGGCCCTGTATATCTGTATCTCGACGTTCTTCGGCAGGAGCACGTTGAATATCTCTTCCTGGGAAGGTTCATAGATGAAATCGAGGGCCGGTTCGGTATCCCCTTCGGTCCCGACGGGAACCAGGGGGAGAAGGCGCGCCACAACGACCTGCTGGGCGATGACCGATTTAAACTCGTTGTAGATTAGGACCACCTCATCCATCGCCTCGCTGATATAGCTCTCTATGATGTCGTTCGCGATTTCCTGTGCATGGGCATAGGTCACTCTTCCCGAGAGGCCCGACCAGGTCCTCCTCGTCGGGATATTTCTCCGCCTCACATAATCGGAGGACTTCTTGCCGACCGTCGTGATCGCCACGTCGAAGCCGTCTTTCCGGAGTCCCCCGATAAACTTCTGGGCCGCCTTGAGGATATTCGAATTGAAGGCCCCGCAGAGTCCGCGATCGCTCGTGAGGATCACGACCTCGATCGTCTTCCTCGGTCTGAAAGCGAGCAGAGGATGGAGCGCACTCTCGGCGCCCCTTGCAAGGTTCGCGAGCACCGCACTCATCTTCTCCGCATAGGGCCTCATCTCGAGCATCCTCCCCTGCGACTTCCTGAGCTTTGCGGCGGCGACCATCTTCATCGCCTTCGTGATCTGCCGGGTGTTGTTTACCGCCTTTATTCTTCTCTTGATATCTCTTAACGTCGCCATATCTTCACCTGCGCGTCAACGCTCCTCAGGATTTATCCATGAAAACCTTTTTTGAATTCTTCGATCGCGGCAGAAATCCGGACCTTGAGCGCCTCGTCGATAATCTTCTTCTCCCGCAATTCCTTCTTGAGGTCTTCCTTGGTTTCCCGCAGGAACCTCAGAAACCCGCTCTCGAACTTGCCGATGGCTTCTACGGGAAGGTCGTCGAGATATCCGTTCGCGCCGGCGAACAACACCATGATCTGCTCTTCCACTGCAAGGGGCGAGTACTGGTTCTGCTTCAGGAGCTCGACCATCCTTTTCCCTCGTTCGATCTGGGCGAGCGTCGCCTTGTCGAGGTCCGAGCCGAACTGGGCAAAGGCGGCGAGTTCCCTGAACTGCGCAAGGTCGAGCCTCAAAGTGCCGGCGACCTGTTTCATCGCTTTTGTCTGCGCGGCGCCGCCCACACGGCTTACCGAGAGTCCTACGTTCACCGCGGGCCTCACGCCCGCGTAAAAGAGCTCCGGCTCGAGGTAGATCTGTCCGTCCGTAATCGAAATAACGTTTGTCGGTATATACCCCGAAACGTCTCCCGCCTGCGTCTCTATGATCGGAAGCGCGGTGAGAGACCCTCCGCCGAGTTCCTTCGAAAGTTTCGCGGCCCTCTCCAGAAGCCGTGAATGGAGATAAAAGACATCGCCCGGATACGCCTCTCGTCCGGGGGGCCGTCTGAGGAGCAGCGACAGCTGCCTGTAGGATGTGGCCTGCTTGCTCAGGTCGTCATACACGATCAGTGCGTGGCGTCCGTTGTCCCTGAAATACTCTCCGATCGCGCAGCCGGTGAAGGGCGCGATGAACTGCAGAGGAGCAGGTTCGCTCGCCGTCGCGGAAACGACGATGGTATGACCCATCGCCCCGAAATCCTCAAGGATCTTGACCATACGGGAGACATTGGAACGCTTCTGGCCGATCGCAACGTAGATGCAGATGACGTCCCCGCCTTTCTGGTTGATGATCGCATCGAGACCGATCGCGGTCTTGCCGGTCTGCCGGTCCCCTATGATAAGCTCCCTCTGGCCCCTCCCGATAGGGATCATCGAATCGATCGCCTTGAGCCCGGTCTGAAGGGGCTCCCGAACAGGCTGGCGGTCGACGATGCCGGGCGCCACGATGTCGACCATCTTCGTCTCGGTCGTCTTTATCGGGCCTTTTCCGTCGATCGGTTGTCCTATCGCGTTCACGACCCTTCCGATAATTGCATCTCCCACCGGCACCGACATGATCCTGCCGGTACGCTTTACGATGTCGCCCTCCTTAATGAGAGAGTCTTCACCGAAGAGAACCGTGCCGACCATGTCCTCTTCCAGGTTCAGGGCCATGCCGTATACACCGTTCGGGAACTCGAGGAGCTCCGACGCCATGCATTTTTCGAGGCCATACACCCTCGCGATTCCGTCCCCAACCGCCAGGACCGACCCGATCTCGCTGACATCCACTTTTTTCTCGAAGTCCGTTATCTGCTTCCGTAACAGCTCGCTTATCTCTGCAACGTTAATCTCCATAGATCACCTCTTTATAAGATCCTCTTTCAAAAGCCTTAATTGGCCTTTCAAGCTGCTGTCATACATGGTGGACCCGACCTTTACCACGACGCCGCCCAGGAGGGAAGGATCGACGACATACTCTATGTCCACCTCCCTGCCGGTCAGCCTCTTCAGCGACGCCTTCAGGGCTTCACTGTATTTCCCGCTTGTATCCACGGGGGTCATAACGACCGCTCTTGCCCGTCTCTTCTTCTCGAGGTAAAGGGCGGTCAGAAAATCCACTAGCGTGCTGAGGGCGGAAATCACCGCCTTTTCAGAAAGGAAAAGGAGGAATTTCGTTGTGTCCTCTGAAAGCTTCAGTTTCGCCGATGCCTCTTTCATCACCTTTTTCCTGTCCTCGCCGCTGAACAGGGGGTTTTCGAGAACGCCCTTGAATTCCCTGCTCTTCGCCATCATTTCCCTTACCACCGCGAGTTCGTTCAGCGCACGGGGCACGTCTTCGACCCCCACGGTGTTAAAGAACATCCTTGCGTATCTCTTCACTGCCTGTGTCGGCTTCACTGCTTCGTCTCCATCCTTGCGAGGGACTCCTCGATCAGCTTGATCTGCTCTTCTTTCGTGAGCTTCTCTTTCAACCGTTTTTCCGCCAGTTCCATCGCTATCTCGACCGCTTCAGCCTTTATCGACTCCTTCGCCAGTCTCAGTTCATGATCAATATTGTTCTTTGCCTGTTCGAGTATCTTCTCCTTCATCTGTTCGCCCTGCTCGATGAGAAGACCCTGCTCTCTCCGTCCCGAAGCCTGCGAGCGCAAAAGGATCTCTTGTATCTCCTTGTCCTTGAGTCTCAGTCTTTCCTCGACTTCTGCGAGGGCCTTCTCCGCAAGCTCTCTCGCTTCCTTCGCCTCCTTGAGGGTTTTTTCGATCAGCTCGGTCCTCTTTTTCAGAAATTCCTTGAGAGGTTTTTTTGCGAACCAGACAAGAAGGAACACAAGGATCGCAAAATTCAGTATCTTCCAGAGCCACTCCTTCCACTCCCCTCCGTGGGCAGCAGCCTCCTCGGCTCCGAAGGCAAGAGCGACAAGCGTAACATTCGCCAGGCAGAACGCGAGAACGAAAAGGACTCCCCGACTGAGAGCTTCACACTTCGCGCTCCGCACTTTTGTTGTCATATCCCTGCCAGCTTTCTCACAATTTCCTCCGCAAACTTCTCCGCATCGCCGCGCAGCCTCTGACGGGCCTTTCCCGCTTCGGCCTGGAGCTCCTTCTTTGCCTTCCCGATGAACTCCTGAGCCTGCTTGTTTGCGCCTTCGAGCAGTTCCTTCTGTTTTTCCAAACCCTCTTTCCGAATACCCTCGAATATCCCGTTTGCCTTGCTTATCGCTTCTTTGAGCTCGCGGTTCATCGTTGCGATGGACTCTTCTTTCCTCCTGCTCAGTTCCTTCGCCGCATCAAGAGAATTTCTCACCGTGCTCTCCCTGTCCGTGAAGAGTTTGACCATGGGGCGGAACAGTATGATATTGAGGATATAGATGAGAACAAGGAAATTAAGAAGCAAGACAAAAAACCATTTGTTGAATTCTAACATCTCGGCTTTTTCCTCCTTGAAAACGTAAGCCTAAGCAGGTTATCACACGAATAAAAACCTTGTCAAGGAGCGAAGGCGGCTCTTTCCACAATTCCTTCCGGTCCGCCGGTTCTTGAAAACCCTTGCAAATAGCCGATCTGCACGAAATTATAAATGGAACATAACTATTAATTAAAATTTAATTAAAATTTTTAATGTGCCTATGCTACGATATTTCGAAGAAAGGCAATGTTTTCCCGGCAGCTGCAGGAACTACAGGCGCGGAAACTCAAGAGGACAGTGAAGGACCGGTCCTCGATGCAGGGTCCGAAGATAACCTTCGAGGGCGGGGAGTTCATTAACTTTGCCTCGAACGACTATCTCGGTCTTGCGGGACGTCCCGAGATTCTCGCTGCGGCAAAGACGGCGATCGACGCATTCGGCTTCGGCGGCGGGGCTTCGCGGCTTCTGGGAGGGGGAAGCGTCCTCCACCACAACCTCGAACAACGGGTCGCGGAGTTCAAGTCCGCGGAGGCAGCCCTCATCTTCAACTCAGGGTTTGCGGCAAACACCGGTATCATCCCCTGCCTCGCCAGCGAAGGGGACGCACTTTTCAGCGACGAGCTGAATCATGCCAGCATCATCGACGGCTGCAGACTGAGCAAGGCGAAGACCGTCATCTACCGGCACTGCGATGTCGGCCATCTGAGGGAACTGGTGGAGAGGGAAAAGGCGAAGCGGAGAATCGTCGTCACCGATACGGTCTTCAGCATGGATGGCGACATCGCGCCCTTGAAAGAGTTGTATGCCCTTTGTCTTTCCCTCACCTCCGGACCGCACGGGCGGGGCTCTTTGCTTCTCTATCTCGACGACGCCCACGGCACCGGGGTCCTCGGGAGCGGAAGGGGCGCCCTCGCTCACGTTTCCCTTTCGCCCAAGCCCTGGATCGTCCAGATGGGGACCTTTTCGAAGGCCCTGGGTTCGTGCGGCGCTTTCGTCGCGGGGAGCAAGGAGGCCGTTGAATGGATAACGAATACGGCCAGGAGCTTCATCTTTTCTACGGCAGCCCCGGCATGCATTGCAGCCGCTTCCCTTAAGGCCCTTGAACTGGTTGAACAGGAGCCTGAATTGAACTGCAAGCTTTGGCATAACCGGCATATGCTTGCGGATGCCCTCAGGGAAATGGATTTCGATACGGGCGGGAGCGAAACACCGGTCATACCTCTGAAGATGGATAGCGTCGGAGCGGCTCTAGACCTTTCGGCCTACTTATTTGATAAGGGCATCTATGCCCCTGCCATACGACCGCCCACCGTGAAAGAGCCGAGGGTAAGAATAGCAGTCACCGCGGCCCATTCGGACGAGGATATCGCTTCGCTCATTGATGCCTTGTCGGACCGCATGAAACAGAGCGCCCGCATCACATCGCGCTGAACGCTTCGGGCAAACCACAATTTTTCACGACAATGGTATATTCCTATGTGCAACAGTCGGCAAACAGGTCTCCCCTTCACTACGGATGGGTGATCGTCTTCACCGGGACCCTCTGTATCCTCGCATGTCTCGGGTTTGGCCGCTTTGCCCTCGGCATGCTCCTGCCCTCCATGGCACAGACCCTGAAGCTCACGTACTCACAGATGGGGTTTATCAGCACTGCAAATTTCGTCGGCTACCTCATCTCCGTTTTGATCAGCGGTTTCCTGGCGATGAGAATAGGGGCGCGGAAGCTCATCTTCATTGCCCTGGTCCTCGTCGGAGCGTCGATGATACTGGTCAGCCGGGCGAATGATTTCGGTACCGTGCTGGTACTCTATCTCCTTACCGGCATCGGCAGCGGGGCCGCGAATGTGCCGGTGATGGGTCTGGTATCGCACTGGTTTGCGAGCACCATACGCGGCAGGGCAGCCGGTTTTATCGTCATCGGGAGCGGCTTCGCCATTATCATCTCAGGGAAACTGATCCCCTTCATCAACAGGGTCGAAGGGGCGGAGGGATGGAGGGTCAGCTGGCTCATACTCGGGTGCTCGGTCCTTGTCATTGCCTTCGTAGGTGCCTTGCTCCTCAGAAACGACCCGAAGGAGAAGGGGCTTGAGCCCCTGGGGAGCGCCGATACCGCCGCCTTTTACTCCCGGATCATCAACGTCATGAAGACGAACATCTACCGGAAAAGGGTCATTTACCATCTGGGGATAATCTATTTCCTTTTCGGATATACCTATGTTATCTACGCCACTTTTATCGTCACCACTCTCGTGAAGGAAAGAGGATTTTCCGAAACGCTGGCAGGGGATTTCTGGTCATGGGTCGGAATCCTGAGTCTCGTGTCCGGTCCGGTCTTCGGAACGTTGTCCGACAAACTGGGAAGGAAGACAGGTCTCCTCGTCGTATTCTTCCTCCAGGCCCTCTCGTACCTGCTCGTCGCCTCGGGACTGCCCGGAGCGTTCCTCTATCTTTCGATAGGGTTTTACGGGATCGTTGCCTGGAGCATACCCTCGATCATGGCCGCGGCCGTGGGTGATTATGTCGGCGCCCAGAGGGCCGGACAGGCCTTCGGCTTCGTGACCTTTATCTTCGGCTTCGGGCAGATCATCGGCCCGGCGGTTGCAGGCGTCCTTGCGGAGAAGACGGGGAGCTTTTCCGGCAGCTTCTCCATGGCGGCGGCCTTCGCAGGCGCGGCCATTCTGCTCACCGCCTTTTTGAGAAAACCGGAGTCGGCGCATGAAGGAGAATCTCCCCTCAAGCCTACTTGACCGGAGTTAATTCCTGCCAGTGCAGATTGGAACCGACGTTCGGATTGTAGCTGGGGCTGTCACTGACGATATACTCCCCGAGGTTGTTTGCCCAGGCGCGGCCATACCCGGACGGCAGTTCGACTTCTTTGCCCGCAAGGGGGTCATGAAATCGGTCCACTCCCCTGATGTAATCGCTGAAATTCCGGGCGATTCTGTCCTGCGCCTGCTGGCGCTGTTCCCAGACACGCATCTGGTCCGCCCTCATTTCGCTGCCCGCCCGGGCCACCATCTCCCCGATGCGGCCCACCGCCTTGATGCCCCTGATCGCCTGCTGCGCCAGCATCTCTTTGACATTGATGACTTTGGCAAACCAGCGGGGGTTGACCTTCACGGAATAGATCATCGTCTGGAAAACTTTCGATCGGGCACTGAGACCGCCTTTTTCAGCTCTGAAAGAAAAGACGTAGTCGATGTACCAGTAATTGATGAAATAACCTCCGGTGAAGCCGGATCCGGGCATATCGGTGGCAAACTGGCTGATTGCAGCGTAGAGTTCTTCTTCCATCGGCCTGCCGCTTTCAACATACTGAATTCTGACCCTGCCGGCTTCCGCCGAACTGCGCACTCCGGCTGCGGGCTCTCCTCTGGCTATCTGCGCAAGTTCGGGCACTGGTTTTTCTTCGACCACCCTTATGCCCCTCACCCCGGCCCTGGCCCGGGGAATGATCGCTTTCGTGAAGGCGGTGCGCAGATCGACGGGTCTCATGACAAGAGTGCCAAAGCGCAGGGAGCCGGGCGGATTGGTACTAAGGAAGAGCCGGTTGTTCGTCCAGAAATACGACTGGGTGGGGAAAAAATTGAGCTCCTCGGCGCCGTTGGGATTGTAGAACCGGAACCGTGACTCGGCAGGAAGCGCCGGATTCGCCGACCAGGCGATCTTTCCTTCCACACGCCATCCCTTCGGAATGAGGAGGCGAAACGCTTCGATGCCGGTCATCGGGTCCGTATATTTATAAGTGACAAAGACCCGGACATCGGTCTTTGCACGAGGATCGGCCGCCTCTGCACTTGAAGCGGCGTGCAGCGCCACGGCAAAAGCGATCGCGAGAACCGTTACGAATGAAACCGATAGGCAATGTCTCTTTTTCATTCCGCCCTCCTATTTTAACCTTTCCCCCCTTCGATTAAGGCGCAACAAGACGGCTTCCCTGCCGCCGATAATCCGGGAAAAAGAGCATTCTTGGGGTCGATGTCATCGCTCCCTTATTTGAATTTTACTCCCTTACGGGACGGCTGTATAGATGAACCCCGGATTTGCAAAAAAGAGGAGCGACGACTGTTGATGCCCTGGAATTCAGGAAGGGTGTGTGGGTCACCTCAGTACGCGCCTACTGCCCTATGAGCAATCATGTGCATTTGCTGACCAAGCCTGAGAACGACGTATCTCTCTACAAGATGACGCAGGGTCTGACCCTTTATTACACACAGTATATAAGGCGATGGTCAATGACCTTGCCTTTTACTATTCCTATACCGAACTGCCGGACTTTACGCCCGCGAAGGTATTGGGGGCTGATATCAAACACATGACCGTGGCCGGAACTCCCCCAAGTAAGAATGAGTGCTAAAGTACAACGATTCTCTCACTGCCCATTGACAGATAAAGCAGACATTGGTAGAGTAGCACCAAAGGAGGAAAGGTAGCACTATGGCGATCATAAGATTCGGCGTGTCGCTTGATAAAATTCTGCTTGAGAGGTTTGATAGTCTCATAGCGAAGAAAGGCTACGCAAACCGAAGTGAGGCTATCAGGGACCTTATCAGAGACAGCCTTGTTATGGAGGAATGGGAATCCTCCACTTCTGAGACGGTGGGGTCCATCACCATAGTTTATTCACATGATACCAGGGAGCTGACAGATACGCTCGCCGACCTTCAGCACCATTACTACGATGCGATAATCTCTTCAATGCACATTCATCTCGATGAACACAACTGCCTCGAGGTCATTGTAGTGAAAGGCAAGGCAAAGGATATAAAGGCAATTGCGGACAGATTAATAGGGACGAAGGGTGTGAAACATGGTAAACTGTCAATTACGACAACGGGTAAACATCTAAGGTAATCATTTGTTCTCTGTAAGGAGGTGATAAAGACAGCAAGCAACAATAACAGTCAGTTGTGGTTTTAGAGGATGCCAGGGAAGAGGAGTGAAATTCTCCCGCTGCCCCGCAGCCGTGAAGGGAACGAAAGCCCGGACAAAGAGCCACTGTCGTGAGTAATGTCATGATGGGAAGGCGGGCAAGTAGGCCAAAATTAATGCCCTAAGCCGGAAGACCTGTCCAGAAAGCAATCAGAAAAATTCCCGAGGGAGGAATCAATGCCATGAATCACAAGTATTTCACCCATCAAGACTGCAGCTTTTACCCTTGCCACAATTTAGAGAACTGGAAATCATGCCTGTTTTGCTGGTGCCCGCTCTATCTGCTGGACTGCGGCGGCGACTTTGTTCTTAAAAACGGCATTAAAGACTGTTCAACCTGTTTTATCCCACACACCGAAGAGGGCTACGACTATATCCTCGAAGCCGTTTCTGCGATGATCTATCAGAAGAAGTTGCTTCAGGAACCAACAACCATATAACAGGGAGGCAAGATCATGAAAAGAAGATCAAGTCAGCAAAAGGTTTTGGCATTTACGGTCCTGTCGTTGCTGGCGTTGTTTCAGGAAAGGGCTTATGCCATGCATATCTCGGAAGGGATATTGCCTGCCAACTGGGCGGCAATATGGTTCCTCGTCGCTGCTCCGTTTGTTGCCTATGGGCTTTACCAGATAAGAAAGCGATCCGCAGTAGACCTGTCATTCAAACCCCTCGTCGGACTTATGGCGGCTATCGTCTTTATCATCTCATGTATGCCCGTGCCAGTGCCGACGGCAGACACATGTTCACATCCCTGCGGGACAGGCATGTCAGGAATATTGCTCGGTCCTGCAATAAGCGTTGTTGTCGCATCCGTCGCACTTCTTATACAGGCCCTCTTTCTCTCCCACAGCGGCTTGAGTACACTTGGCGCGAACATCATGTCCATGGGAATCACTGGCTCGTTTACAGGATATCTTACGTTTAGAGGATTAAGAGTGTTCAAGGCTAATCTTTGGATAGCAGGTTTTATTGCAGGACTCTTTGCCGATTGGGCGACTTACCTCGCCACATCGGCTGAACTTGCCTCAGGCATAAGGGGCGACTCCCCTTTCCTGCCGCTTTTCTATAAGATCCTCATTTCTTTTATACCGACGCAGTTGCCGCTGGGAATTCTCGAAGGCGCTATAACTGCCGGTATGGTTGTCCTTCTGTATAAAAAAAGGCCTGACCTGCTTGTTAAAATGCACGTATTAAAAGCAGAGGAGGTGACGATATGAGAAATACTGTCTACTTGTTATGTGCCTGCTTTCTGTTATTCGCTCTCTACTGTTCTAATGTCTCGGCTGCTGAAAAATGGCCCGGCGTTGATGAATCTGTAGTTGAGAAATATGCAAAGCAGCACGGCAGAGAAGCCTCAAAGCCTTTGATAAATACCGACCAGGGAGACCTCCTCCTTTTTGTTTTTCTTCTTGCCGGAGCAATCGGAGGATTTGTTGCCGGATATTATTGGAGGATATTGATAGTAGAAAAATCACCTGGGGTCAGCCAGCCAGAGCAGAAACATATATCGTCCGGAACGTGATTGATAAAGGGTTCCCATGGATACTTCTGATCCATGGGAACCCTTTCCTCGTTTAAGCAGACAAAACCAAGATGGATGCATCGGGCCTGTGCAAAAGACTCAAAGTGCAGACTTTATTACTTCAAGGTTGTTGACAAAAATAAAGAGCTTCTGATATGGTGTTACTAATCTGAAAAACGTATTACGCTCTCAATTTGCGACAATTGGGGGAAAAGTCTAGCGGCAACAACAGGCAAGCACGTTAAGCAGGTATGTTCTTGCTTCCTGGGTAGCACTATTTAACCTCTCGTGCCACACAAGGAGAACACTTATGAAGGTAATAGCGTCTAGTATGATACCTCAGACAACGGCCCCTTGGGCTTTTTACGTCTCTCTGTTTGCTCTCTTACTCTCTACAGCTAATGGCTTCGCTGCCATTCCTCTGATTACCGATGACACAGGCACACAGGGCAAAGGGAAGTTTCAGCTTGAGTTGTTTGGTGAGTACGGCCATGATAAGGAAGAACGGATCACGATAAAGAACAGCAACGTTGCTTCGACACTGACCTATGGAATTATTGACCCTGTTGACATCATTGTATCCATCCCTTATCAGTTTTGGCGCTCAGAGGATCCGCAATCGATGACGAAAGGGGACGGCATTTCTGATATCGCGATCGAGTCAAAGTGGAGGTTTTATGAGAAAGAGGGGTTGAGTATTGCTTTGAAGCCGGGCTTCACAATCCCCACGGGAGACGAAGAAAAAGGCCTTGGCGCCGGAAGGGCAACGTACTGTCTTTACTTCGTCGCCTCAAGAGAAATGAATCCATGGGCATTTCATCTCAATCTCGCATATATCAGGAACGAAAACAAGGAGGATGAGCGAAAGGACATATGGCATGCCTCTCTTGCCTCGGCGGTCGATGTGATGAAGAACCTGAAACTTGCGGTGGATACAGGCGTGGAATCCAACCCTGACAGTTTATCGAGCACACCCGCTGCATATATTTTGGGTGGCGTAATCTATTCACTGAGAGAGAATTTAGACATTGGTCTGGGTCTGAAGAGCGGCTTAACCAAAGCCGAGACGGACATAGCTGTCCGTGGCGGCATTACATGGAGGTTTTAATGCATATACCTGACGGATATTTGGGACCAATAACGTATGGAAGCCTCTGGGCAGCCATTGCGCCCATATGGTTTTATGCCTCACACCAGATCAAGAAAACATTGAAGGCTACTCAGATCCCGCTTCTCGCCCTCTCCGCCGCTTTCAGTTTTGTCGTCATGATGTTCAATATCCCTATCCCTGGCGGCACCACAGGGCATGCAACAGGGGCAACCTTGATCGCGGTTCTTGTCGGACCATGGACAGCCGTGATCGCAGTTTCCATAGCCCTTGTTGTTCAGGCCCTTGTCTTTGGAGACGGCGGGATTACCGCGATAGGCGCAAACTGCTTCAACATGGCCTTTGCGGAGGTTCTTGTCGGATATGCCGTCTTCAGGCTCGTCGCAGGACGGCAACGAGAAGCAACAAGTACTCAGGGGACAAGGTTTCTCATCGGTGCTGCAATCGGCTCCTATGTCGGTATCAACCTTGCCGCATTTCTCACCGCTTTCGAACTCGGTATCCAGACGATACTCCATGTGGGGCAGGACGGAAGACCTATCTATAGTCCTTTCCCCCTTAGACTGACCATCCCGGCCATTATGATCGAGCATCTTGCCCTCTTCGGTATTATCGAAGCAGTTGTTACCGTTGTGGTATTGCTTTATTTACGGAGGTCGCATCCTGATCTACTGAGGAGGCAATCGTGAAAACACAGAAATCAAATTACGGCAAACTCTGGACAGGAATCGGTATCCTGATGTTCCTTGCTCCCATGGGGCTGATACTCCCCGAACTCTTCAGGGCAGGCGGCGCCTGGGGTGAATGGGGTGTTGAGGAAATAAGAGACATTGCGGGGTATGTACCGGGAGGATTGAAACACATCTCTGAAGTATGGTCTGCGCCTATCCCGGATTATGCATTCAGCGGTTGGAATAAGGGAGTGAAGTCCTACATAGCATACCTCGCATCGGGACTTGTCGGCATTGTGATCGTTGTGGCTGTGTCATATGTGCTTGGTAAAGTCCTAAAGAGGGAGAACGATGACCGAGTTCAATAAACTGAGTCATTTGCTCGAAGCCAGCAATACAGGGGACACCCGCACTAAACCATAAAGCTGCCACTCGCTGAAGAGAGGCCGGTACGCGCCGATTAACGGAAATGGCGGGTTGAGTACTGGCTGTATCCTTGAGATAGTTGCGAACGGCGATGACTGTGATGTTGTCGGGTGAACTTGCCTCCCCGGAAAATCAGGAACAGTCTGTCAGGTTATGCGGCGGCAACTATTCGACTGTCGGTCTCATCGACTGAGCTTTGCGCTTGTCAGCATGCTGTGCGTACCCCGACCTCAGAGAAGCTGTATGCACTTCACGATATCGAGCTTTTCGAAATCCATGCAACCGTTGCAGGAGATGCAGTCCGCCGCTGCCTTGCCCGCCCTGAATTTGTTCGGAAGATCGGGCTCACGGATCAACGGCCGTGACAGGCAGATCAGGTCCGCTTCTCCTTTTTGAAGCACATCTTCCATGACGGCCCTCGATCTCATGCCGCCCACGAGCATCACCGGGACCTTCAATCTCTTCTTAAATACTCCCCCCGCACTTCTGAAGTATGCTTCCTGATCCGGACTCAGGATGTCCTGCCGGGAGGTCTTCCCCTTCGATTCATACATGCCGCCGCTCACCTCGATTGCGTCGATGCCGAGCTCTTCGAGTCTGAGCGCTATCGCCGCGGCTCCCCCTGATTCCAGGCCTCCCTCGATCAGATCATCGCAGTTCATTTTTATCATGACCGGGTAATCCCCTCCCACCTCCTTCCGGACCGCCTTATACAGCTCTTCGAGGAAGTGAAACCTCCGCTCCTCGTCCCCGCCCCAGTAGTCATCGCGTCTGTTGGTATAGGGGGAAAGGAACTCGCTCACGAGATAGCCGTGGGCGCCATGGATCTGGACAGCGTCGAAACCCGCGATCCTCGCCCGTCTCGCCGCGTCGGCAAAGGCGTCGACGATTTTCCATATTTCAGTGTCGGTCATCGCCCTCGGCATGATCCCTGTCGCACTATCGTAGACGGCGGAGGGGGCCAGCGGATCGTGCCCCCCGAGAAGGATGGGGAACGACTGCCTGCCGCCGTGCGTGAGCTGAATGGCGATGACCCCGCCGATATCATGAACCGCAGAGCTGAGTTTCCGGAGCCCCCGGATGTAGATGTCGCTGTGGATGCAGAGCATCCGGCGGATGCTCCTGCCCGAAGGGTGCACCAGCGCATTGCCGGTGATCATGAGCCCGATTCCGCCTCGTGAGAGGTCTTCGTAGAGTTCTGTGAGCGATTCGGTGACAAATCCGTCCTCGTCCGCCCTTTTCTCATACGTCGCCGACCGCACGAGCCGATTCTTGAGATTCAGGCCGCTGAATGAAAAAGATTCAAATAGCATCATCGCCTCCTCAGACAATACTCCTCAACATTATTGGACATCCCGTCACAATTTTAATTTCATTGCCAGCCGTATCGCCTCGATCATGCTGGAGGGGTCCGCCTCCCCCTTCCAGGCGATATCATATGCCGTCCCATGGTCCGGGGAAGTGCGGATGACGGGCAGACCGACCGTCACGTTCACCCCTTTTTCAAAGGCGACCATCTTCAAAGGGATCAGCCCCTGGTCATGGTACATGCAGACGACCATATCCGCTTTTCCTTTATATGCCTTGTGGAAGACGACATCGGGAGGATAGGGACCGTAGGCGACGATTCCCTCTGCCTTTGCAGTCTGCATCGCAGGCATGATGACTTCCTCCTCCTCCGAGCCGAGTATCCCGGCTTCTCCCGCATGGGGGTTGAGCCCTGCCACCGCGATGACCGGCTTTTCGATGCCGAGCATGTCGCAGGCCTTCTTTGCGAGCCGGAGCGTCCGCAAAACCCTTTCCTCAGTAACGAGTCCCGGGACATTCCTGAGTGCGGTATGTATCGTGACGAGGATGACCCTCAGCGGTCCTCCTGTGAGCATCATCGCATACTCCTGCGTTCCCGTAAACTCCGCAAGCATCTCCGTATGTCCGGGCCACGGAAACCCGGCGAGCTTCAGCGCTTCCTTCGAGATCGGCGCCGTGACGATCCCGTCCACTTTCCTCTCCGTTGCGAGCGCAACGGCCCTCCTTACGTAATCGACGCAAGCACTGCCATTTTCCCTGTCCGGCTTCCCCTTTCTGAATTCGGTCAACACCCCCCGGTCAAGGCACCAGAGGAGACGGGGAGACGGAAACGCTTCATCCACAGAACGTATTGTCCTGACCTCGCAGGGAACGGCAAAGGTCCTGACCGCTTCTTCGATCACCGGCAGATCACCAACAACCAGGGGAAGGCAGTCCCCGGATATCCCGGGCAGCGACCGTACAACGACTTCCGGTCCGACGCCGGCCGGATCACCTATGGTGATTGCGAGCTTTTTCATCTGAATCCTTCTCCTCCTGTGTACTATCCCCCGGGGCCGTATTTCACTATAATAATACTAAATCGGTGATTATTTCTGATCTGCGGGAGCCGTCTTTGTATCATTACTTCTCCCGAGGCGGCGCCCGGGCCGGAATGACAAAGCACGGGCTGAGCTTCACCGTATCCCAGCCCCTGTAGCGGGAGATGCCGTATTATATGAGGAGGGAACAATGACGCAAGGATGTGAAAACGCCGCTTCCTGCTGGAAGACGATCCTTTCCGATGTCTTACGAAACAGGGGTCTCTTGTCGCTCATAGAGAAGTTCGCAAGAGACAATAAAGCTCCCGCAGAGATCGTGTTCGGGACGTCGGGATGGCGGGGAGAGATCGGAACCGACTACACCTTCAATAATGTGCGCGTCGTGACCGCGGCGATCATCGAGATGTTCGTGAAAGGACGGAAGCCTGTCATGGAGGCGCTCGGGCTGTCCGGTATCGATGAGATGAAGCGCCGCGGAGTGATCGTCGGTCACGACAACCGTTTTCTCGGCCCTGATTTCGCCGCCGAGGTCATAGGCCTTCTCGAACGGGAGGGGATCGGGACCTGGTATGCGGGAGAGGCTGCAACGCCGGAATTCTCCGCGGCCATTGAAGTGCTGCATGCCGCCTGCTCGATCAACCTCACGCCCTCCCATAACCCCGCCAACTATTCGGGGTTCAAGTTCAATCCGTCCGACGGAGGCCCTGCCGGTTCCGAGATTACGGAAACGATAGAAGAGATCGCCAACGGGATGATGAGGAAAGCCACGGTGCTCCAGCCGGTCAGGCCGGAGAAGACCGAGCGGATCGATCTCACCCCCCTCTATATCAGATATATCGAGGAGAGGAAAACGATCGGGCTCGAAAGGATCCGCGCCTTCCTGGACAGCGAGGATTGCCTGATCTGCGTCGACAACGTGCACGGCGCGACAAGGGGGCGCGCCGAGGCGATCCTGGGGAAAAGCGGAAAGGTCAGGCACCTGAGAACTGAGGATGACGTCCTCTTCGGCGGCATAGCCCCCGAGCCGTCGGAGAAGAACATGGCCGGCGTCGAAAAGGTGCTGGCCGGGAGCAGCGCGAGGTTCAGGCTGGGGGTGATCATGGACCCCGACGGCGACCGCGTCCGGTTCTCGGACGGCACGATACAGATACCGATGAATTACTTCGGAGCAATGGCCTTCCATTTCCTCCACGTCCACAAGAAGATCCAGGGCGTCGTCGCAAAGTCGGTCGGAACGAGCAATTTTGTGAACGCCGTTGCCGGGAAACTGGGGGTGCCGGTAAGAGAGACGAAAGTAGGATTCAAGAACTTCAGACCCTATCTCCTAAGGACCGCGCAGGAGCGGGCGATCGTCGCCTTCGAAGAATCCGACGGCATATCGGGATACAACCACACCCTCGAAAAAGACGCGCTCTTCGGCCTGCTCCTCGCGATAGAGATGATGGCCGTCACCGGCAAAAACCTGGGCGAATACCTCGGCGAGATGATGGAGGAATTCGGCAGCTATTACCCTGATCGCTCAGGCATCTCAGTAAACCGCTCGCTCGTGGGAGAACCCCTGAAGGAGAAGCTCTCCGTCATCAGGGAGCGTTACGGAAAAGGGACGTCCCTCCGGATCGGCGGGGCGCAGCGGACGGTCAGCGACGTCATCACCGTCGACGGCACGAAACTCCTCTTCGACGACGGCTCATGGCTCATGATACGGCCGTCAGGCACGGAACCGAAGGTGAGGTTTTATATAGAAGCGAGGACAGAGGAAGGCAAGAAGGCTGTCTTCGAGACCGCCGAGAAGATGACAAAGGAGGCGCTGGGGATGGCGTGAGCAATCAGCTAGGTTTTCGCTGGAATAAGCTTTCAGTTCCTTCCTGGGCATATGTTCAACTTCCTAGCTCGTTGCACAAGAAAGTGGTATCTTGCTAATATTCAATTCAAACACATTAAATTTGAAGGAGACCTTGTATGGGTGTAAAGACGAGTAACTTGATCACAGGGCTTTTGGCGTGCCTGCTTCTGTTATCATATGCGTCGGTCATCCATGCCGGTGATGATACGAGATTCACTCTCAAAGATGGGGTTATTGATGACTCAGAATACGGGCTCCAATGGGTGCCAGCCCCTGATTGGGCGATGAATCATTATCAGGCAGAGAAGTATGTCCGGAGTTTAAGCCTGGCCGGAGGCGGATGGCGTCTGCCGACAAGGGCGGAACTGAGGAGCTTATACGATCCTTCCAAGCCCGGTCTTATTGATCCTAAGTTTAAGGTTGGTGGCAAGCTTGTATGGACGTCGGAGCTGGATGCAGATCCGACGTTCGCGTGGTACTTCAATTTCTACAGTGGCGGTGAGTAGAGATACACCCGCGACCCCGCCTGCAACTTCTACTTTTACGGCCTGGCGGTGCGGTCCCGACGGTGATGTGGGCTCATCGCCGTCAAGAATGATCCGGAACGGCGGCCGCAGGACCTTAACCCTGCTGCTTTCACCGGACGACGCCCTGAATTTCCTAACGTTTTTCACTGACCTCTCCGTCTCTTCTCCCCTCTCGCGGCCACCCCGGAAGCGGCCGATTGTCGACACCTTCGGTATACTATAGCTGTTCGCCGGGGACCAGCCGGCGGAAAAGCTAAGCGCTCTTGCGCAGCCTATCCTTTCTTCGATAACTCCTTGAGATATTTCCTTATCCGTTCTGCATTCGTCCCGATATCGCTTATTCCCACCCGGGACTCCGATCTCACATCGACGCGGCTCTTTTCGCCAAGGGGAATGATGCGTACGACGATGTCGTCCCTGAAGCCGAACCAGAACGTCGTATCCGTCGCCTCGATGCGCAACCGCTCCCTGTCGGCTTCGATGATGTTCCATCGCATGCGGCGTGCCGCAGCGAGCGCTTTCTCGAAGGTCTTTTCAGGAGGGAGCCCGAGTACCAGGGGTTCGATATCGGGATACGCTTCGCGCTGTTTTCGCGCGATTTCTGGTCCTCCGTAGCGGTACGGGTTGGCCGCCTTTTTACGGAGAGGGATAATCGCCTCGAACTGTGGAGGGTTTTCGGTATCGGTCGTGATATCGTGGATCATCGGGAGGTGCTTCGCAGCGAGATACCAGGAGAAGGGTATGGCAAAAACAACGAGCCCGACCACAAGACCGAGTGAGGAGAGGATCAGCTCTTTCCGCGACCTTTCATAAAGCCCGAGCGCCAAACCGACGAGGGCAATGATCGAAGAGACCCCGCCCGAGACGGCCGCGACCCCGAGGATCTTTATGCCGGCGGTATATTTCCATATCCCCGCATGGCTGCCGAACCCTGAAAGAACGGCTGCCAGCCCTGATCCGGCAGCCAGCGCCAGGCCCGCAACCGAAAGTCGCGCGAGCGGCCGGGTTGATCTGCCCTGTGCCTTCCTGTCCATGCCACACCTTCCTCTGAAGCGCCTACGATAAGTGTAACAGCATTTCGGGAGAGTTTCCATGGCGTAGCCAAAATCCACCACCAGGAAAGACTGATACTGCGTGAGGACGGCATTCGCACTCATTCTCGCTTCGCTCCAAGGCACCGGGCCGCCTCATCCGAAAGGTGAGGCAATACGGCCCGCTGAAACCGTTCGAATGCATCCCCACGCAGAGTTGAAGATGGAGTTTGGGAAGGGCGCCTGATTGACGCGGGTCGTTTTAACGGTTTATCATAGGCGACCATGGAGGAACCAAAAAGACAGCTCGAAATAATCCGAAGAGGCGTTGCCGAGATCATTCCTGAAGAGGAACTGGCGCGCAAGCTCGAAAGGTCCTTCGCGCAGGACAAACCCCTCAGGATCAAGGCGGGCTTCGATCCCACCGCGCCCGACATCCACCTCGGCCATACCGTCCTCCTCGAAAAGATGCGGCAGTTCCAGGAACTCGGCCACGAGGTGATCTTCCTTATCGGCGACTTCACCGGCATGATAGGAGACCCCTCGGGAAAGAGCGAGACGAGGAAACCGCTCACGAAAGAAGAGGTGTTGAATAACGCAGAGACCTACAAGGGGCAGGTATTCAAGATCCTCGATCCCGGCAGGACCAGGATATGCTTTAACAGCAAATGGCTCGGCACGATGAGCAGCATGGAAATGGTCAGGCTCGGCGCCATGCAGACCGTTGCGAGAATGCTCGAGCGTGAGGATTTCAAGAAACGGTTCAGGAACCGGCAGGACATCAGCATATTGGAGTTTTACTATCCCCTTTTTCAGGCGTATGATTCCGTCCATCTGAGAGCGGACGTCGAACTCGGAGGCACGGACCAGAAGTTCAACCTGTTGATGGGCAGGACATTGCAGAGGAAAATGGCCATGGAAGAGCAGGTCATCATCATGATGCCTCTCCTCGAGGGGCTTGACGGAGTGAATAAAATGTCCAAGAGCCTCGGAAACTACATCGGGATCAGCGAGCCTGCCTTTGAGTTTGTCCACGGGGAAGCGACAGGCATGTTCCCCAAGATAATGAGAGTACCGGATCAGCTGATAGAACGCTATTACGAACTGCTGAGTCATATCTCTCCGGAGGAGCTGAACGCTCTCAAAGAAGAGTTGAAAGATGAAAAAACAGATACCCGGGAGATCAAGAAAAGGCTTGCAATGGAGTTGGCTGCCAGGTATCACGGCCCGGAGCAAGCACAGAGGGCAAAGGGCGAGTATGAGGCGATTATAGAAAAAAGGTCTGTTGCGTTGGGAGAAGCGATAATGCCGATACTCCGCGTATCAGGTTCGGGACGGTCAAACATAAACTGGCTTCCCCAGGTGATGAAAGAGACCGAGCTCGCGAAGAGCACCAGTGAAGCGATGCGCTTGATAAAGCAGGGAGGGGTGAAGGTCAACGACGAGCAGTGGAGCGACCCCGACAGGAAGCTGGACTTCAACGTCGACTATGTGGTTAAAGTCGGCAAGAGAAAAATGGTAAAGGTTCGGATAGAGCCATGATCAGTACGTATGAAATAATCATGCGCCTTCTCATCGGCGCCATCTTCGGCGGGATCATCGGCTTCGAGAGGTCGACCCACGGAAGGCCGGCAGGTTTCAGGACCCATCTCCTCGTTTGCGTCGCATCGGTCCTGATCATGATCGTTTCGGAGTACTATTATTACCTGAGCCTGATCGATCCTTCTTACATACGCATCGATCCCGTAAGGCTCGCCGCGGGCGCCGTCACCGGCGTCGGGTTCCTCGGTGCAGGGGTCATCATAAAGACGGGGCTGAGCGTCCAGGGGCTCACCACGGCGGCGTGCCTCTGGGTAGTGTCTGCCATCGGCCTAGCCGTCGGAAGCGGCCTCTATATCGCGGGTACCGTCGGTTTCGTGATCACCTATCTCTCGCTCTGGCTCCTGCGGATGATCGAGGACAGGATGCCCCGCCTCTCCTACAAGTTCCTGCACGTGGTCATGCACGGAGAAGGCGACGAAGAGGCGGTCACCTCGGTAGTCGGTAAACACAATTCGACCATCAGCAACATAAACTATGAGAGGGACCTCGAAAAGGAGGAATGCGTGTTCGATATCACAATCGCCTCAAGAGACAGGCTTTCGGCCGGGAGGATCCTCAGGGAAATATCGTCCGTCCAAAACGTAAAGAAGGTCGCCATCCGCAACTGAGCCTTCCCATTATAGAATCACCACCCGCCGGGCGCGCAAAGCGGCCCGAAAATCCAGGGAAAGGCAAAACCCGCGGTTGTCCCCGCGGCTCTAAGACTCTTTTACCGCCTTCCTCCTGATGATCTCCTCGACCATCGCCTCGACGGTAGCTTCCACAGGCATGATATCGGCCCTGAGTCCCGCCTTCTCGATCGCTTTTGCAGTCACGGGTCCGATCGCCGCGATCGAGACGTCCTTCAGAAATTCGAGCGCGTCATCGCCGACCATCTCGAGGAAATTCGTGAACGTCGCCGCGCTCGTGAAGGTCGCGATCGTGATCCTCCCTTCCTTCAGGAACCTCTTGAGCCTCTTTCCGTGAAGCTCGGGTTTCACCGCCCTGTAGGTAACAGGCAGATCGATCTCCCCTCCCAGCTCCCTCACCTTCCGCGGAAACACCTCCCTCGCAACCTCCGCCCTCGGCAGAAGGAATTTCATTCCTTTCAGCTCCATGCCCTTTGCTCCGTGCTCTCTGCAAAATGCCTCTACCAGTCCTTCGGCCCGGAACTCCTCAGGCACAAGATCGACCCTCATGCCGTATTTCCCCACCTCGGCCGCTGTCTTCGGGCCGATGGCGCATATCTTTATCCCTTTCAGGTCCCTGATATCATTATCCTTTTCGAAAAACCTCTTCAGAAAATATCTGACGCCGTTTGCGCTCGTAAAAATGATCCATGTATACGATCCGATCTTTTCGATGGCCCGGTCCAGGTCGTCATACTTTTCAGGGGCCGCGATCGCTATCGTAGGGAATTCGATCACCTCCGCCCCCAGCTCCTCCAGGGCCTCGAACCCCGTGGAATGCTCCCGTGTAACCAGTACCCGATGGCCGAACATCGGCTTCGTCTCATACCACTTGAGGGTGTCCCTCAGCTTCACCACCTCGCCGATCACGACGACAGCGGGAGGCCTTATCTCCTTTTCCTTCGCCGCGAGGACGATATCCTTCAGCGTGCTCACGACGGTCTTCTGGTCGGGCCTCGTGCCCCATCGTACGATCGCCACCGGGGTCTCGGGGCTCCTGCCGTTCTCGATGAGCCTCTTCACGAGAAGTTCGAGATTCTTTACCGCCATGAGCACCACGAGCGTACCGACTCCTGTGGCGAGTTTCGCCCAGTCGATGGAGGACTCTTCCTTCGTGGTATCCTCGTACCCGGGGATGATCGCAAACGACGATGAATAGAGCCTGTGCGTGAGCGGAATGCCTGCATATGCAGGCGCTGCGACCGCGGAGCTCACCCCGGGCACCACTTCAAAGGAGATCCCGTGCTCCGCAAGGACGACCGCCTCTTCACCGCCCCGGCCGAAGACAAAGGGATCGCCGCCCTTGAGCCTGCAGATCAGCTTTCCCTCTTTCGCTTTTTGGACGAGGACATCGTTGATCTCATCCTGGGTCATAGTGTGATGGCCGCCCCTTTTCCCTGCATAGATGAACTCGGCGTCGCTGTTGATATAGTTGAGCACCTGCGCATTGAGATGAAAATCATAGACGACCACCTCTGCCTTCTGGAGGCACTTCATCCCCTTTACCGTGAGAAGCCCGATGTCGCCGGGCCCTGCCCCGACAAGATACACTTTTCCCTTTCCCATTCGATGATTTTAACATATCCGGCATCCTCTCCTCCCCGGCCCCTCGCGCAAGGGAGGCGAGAACCTGTCTCAAAAGCCAGCCTCTTCATCAGGTCTCTTTTCGTCATTCCCGCGCAGGCGGGAATCCAGTTTTTGCAGACCTTTCCGGATGCCCGCTCCCCTACTGAGAACCTCGGGGACAAACTTCCGCGGGCATGACTCCTTTTTCGGGGGAAACCGATTTTAAGACAAGTTCTATTCATTTCGAACCGATGCTGTGGTAAGCTTTGAGTACCTGCGGAAAACAGATGAGGGCATACGACATAATAAGAAAGAAGCGCGCAGGGTCCGCACTGTCGGGAGAGGAATTGTCCTTTCTCGTGACAGGATTCTCCGAAGGCAGGATCCCCGATTATCAGGTCTCGGCATTCCTGATGGCGGTCTTCTTCCGGGGTATGACAGAGGAGGAGACCTTCGGCCTCACCGATGCCATGCTCGGTTCCGGTGCGGTGCTCGACCTCTCCGATATCCCGGGTCCGAAGATAGACAAACATTCTACGGGAGGGGTGGGAGACAAAGTGACCCTCGTCCTTGCGCCTCTTCTCGCTTCAGCGGGAATTGTTGTTCCGATGATCGCGGGAAGAGCCCTTGCACATACCGGGGGGACCCTCGACAAGCTCGAAGCGATCCCGGGCTTCAGGACTTCCCTGTCCGTTCAGGAATTCAAGGAGAACCTGAGGCGCGTCGGTGTTTCGATCATGGGACAGACCGAAGAGGTAGCCCCTGTAGACAGGAAACTGTATGCCCTCCGCGACGTCACCGCCACGGTCGATTCCATCCCCCTCATCGCTTCGAGTATCATGTCGAAAAAACTTGCGGAAGGGATCGACGGTCTTGTGCTGGACGTGAAGTGCGGCTCGGGCGCATTTATGAAGACCCCCGAAGAAGCGAGGACCCTTGCGGACACCATGGTGAAGATAGGCAACGCCCGTGGGGTGAAGACAGTGGCGGTCATTACGGACATGGACCAGCCCCTCGGCGCGACGATCGGCAACAGCCTCGAAATCAGGGAAAGCATATCGGCGTTGCACGGGGAATGGGCCCGGGACCTCAGGGAAGTGACACTCACTCTCGGGGCATGGATGCTCCATATCGGAAAGAACAGAGGCGGCACGCCGGATGAGGAAACGATTGAACGCTCCAGGAGGGAACTTGGAGAGCTTCTCGCAAGCGGGGCTGCCTTCCGGAAGTTCGTCGCCATGGTCGATGCCCAGCAGGGCGATTCCGGGGTGGTGCTCAGGCCCGACCTTATCCGGCAGGCAGGGAAGGCGAGAAAGGTGGTCGCCGACCGTGAAGGGTACATCCTGAGGATCGACGCGGAGAAGATCGGCATCGCCTCCATGCTCCTCGGCGCAGGGAGGGAAACGATGGCAGACCCCGTCGACCGTTCGGCCGGAATCATCCTCGCCAAAAAGGTCGGCGATCATTGCGGCAGGGGCGAGCAGGTCGCGGAGCTGCATTACAACAGAGAAGACGGCGCGGTGGAAGCCGGGGAACTCTTCTTATCGGCCCTCGAGATCGAACCCCGCAGATCCGAACCAAAGAGTGTTATATTAGAGGTGGTCCGATGATGACGATCCGGGAGCGGACAGAAGAGATTGAGAGGAAGACCCTCCATCCGAAAGCCTGCCTCAGTGCGCAGAGCAAAGGCAGGGCAAGGCCCGAGAAAGAGGGTGCGATACGGACCTGCTTTCAGAGGGACAGAGACAGGATCATCCATTCCAAGTCCTTCAGGCGGCTCAAGCACAAGACCCAGGTCTTTCTTGCGCCCAAAGGCGATCATTACAGGACAAGACTGACCCATGTGCTCGAAGTCTCACAGATCGCACGAACGATTTCGCGGGCCTTGCGCCTGAACGAGGACCTCACGGAAGCGATCGCCCTCGGACACGACCTTGGCCATACCCCGTTCGGACACGCGGGGGAGTCCGTGCTGAGGGAGATTCACCCCGGGGGTTTCGACCATTATAAACAGAGCCTCAGGGTCGTCGATTTCCTCGAAAGAGGCGGCGAGGGCCTGAACCTCACCTACGAGGTAAGGAACGGCATCGTCAAGCACTCGAAGGGGAAGGGCATGATCATCCCCGAAACGCCTTCCGAACGGGCGGCCACCGTTGAAGGTCTCGTGGTCAGGGTGTCGGACGTGATCGCGTACATCAATCACGATCTCGACGACGCGCTGAGGGCGGAGGTGATACGGCGGTCCGATATCCCGAGGGAGATCGCGAGAATCCTCGGCGACAGCCATTCAGAAAGGATAGACACGATGGTGAAAGATGTGATATATAATTCACTCGATGCTGACGTGGGGCAGGTGCTCATGAGCGAAGAGGTCTCCTCGGCGGTATACCGGCTGCGCGACTTCCTTTATGAACGGGTGTACGAAAGCGGGAAAATCATGGTCGAATTCAACAAGGCCAGAAAACTTCTCCGTGACCTCTATGCGTACTATCTCGATCATATCGAAGAGGTTTTCAGGGACATCCCTGCAGAAAAAAAATTGAACAGGCACAGGATGGTCTGTGATTTCGTGGCCGGCATGACCGACGTCTTTGCGATGGCGACCTATGAAAGACTCTTCCTGCCGCAGCAGTGGACGAACCTATGAACGCGGACCGGTTGCTGGAGCACATAAAAGAGCAGAAGATAGCATATTTCTCGATGGAGATAGGCCTCCGGAAGGAAATACCGACTTACAGCGGCGGACTCGGCGTGCTTGCCGGGGACACGATAAAATCCGCGGCCGACCTGAGGCTTCCGATGGTCGCCGTCACGCTCATCGCCAAGAGGGGCTACTTCCGGCAGATACTCGACGAACGGGGAAGACAGACCGAGGCGCCTGAGGAATGGAATCCCGCCCTATACATGGACCTTCTGCTCCAGAGAGTCGCCGTCGAAATAGAGGGCAGAGACGTCCTCGTTCAGGCCTGGCTCTACGAGGTGAAGAGCCTGACCGGGGGAAACGTCCCCGTCCTTTTCCTCGATACGGATCTTGCGGAAAACAGACCGGAGGACCGCGAGATTACCGCCGCGCTGTATGGGGGAGATAAGGTCTACAGGCTGAAGCAGGAGGCCGTGCTCGGGATCGGCGGAGTCCGGATGCTCCGCAAACTCGGCTTCGAGATAAAGAAGTATCATATGAACGAGGGGCACGCGAGTCTCCTTGCCGTCGAATTGCTCAAGGAGTTCAAGAGGGACATCGAGGAAGTGTGGGACGAGCGCCTCGTTTGGGACGTAGACAGAGTGAGAGACTTATGCGTATTCACCACCCATACCCCTGTGGAGGCGGGCCATGACAAGTTTTCCTACGATATCGTTTCCCGGGTGATGGGAGAGCCGATACCGCTGAATGTGCTGAAGGACCTCGGGGGCAAAGATAGTCTGAACATGACCCTTCTTGCGCTGAACCTCACCGAATTCGTAAACGGCGTCGCCAAGAAACACGGCGAGGTATCGCAGAATATGTTCCCGGGATATCAAATCCACGCGATCACGAACGGCGTCCATTCCTATACCTGGACCTGCGACAGTTTCAAGAGGCTCTACGACAAGTACTTGCCCGGGTGGGCAAACGAGCCTGAACTTTTCGTGAGGGTCGGCCGCGTCCCCGACAGCGAGATATGGGCAGTCCATCTCGAGGCAAAGAAGGCCCTTCTCGATTTTGTCCGCTCCGAAACGGGAATCGATATGGACCTCGGGGTCCTCACCCTCGGCTTTGCGCGCCGGGCGACGGCATACAAGCGTGCCGACATGCTCTTCAGCGACACGGAAAGACTGAAGAGGATGGGCTCGGGCAGATTGCAGATAATCTATGCAGGCAAGGCCCATCCGAAAGACGAGGCGGGAAAGGCACTCATCGAGCGTATATTCGAGTTGAAAGAACGGCTGAGGGACAGCATCAAGATAGTCTATCTCCAGAACTACAATATGGAGATGGCCCTGAAACTGGTATCAGGGGTCGATGTATGGCTGAACAATCCGCTCAGGCCGCTCGAAGCCTCGGGAACGAGCGGGATGAAGGCGGCACACAACGGCGTGCCGAATTTCAGCGTCCTCGACGGATGGTGGATTGAGGGGCATATCGAGGGGTTTACCGGATGGGCGATAGGCCCCGAGCCGTCGGAGACAAGGGTTTCGGATAACGCGAACGACGGGAAGGACGCAGAGGACCTTTACAACAAGCTCGAAAACATCCTCATTCCGACGTTCTACAACGACAGGCATACCTGGATAAGGATCATGCAGAACGCCATCGGGAAAAACGCATACTACTTCAATTCTCACAGGATGATGAGGCGGTACGTCACCGAGGCGTATATACGATAGGCTTCGGTACGACGGTCATACCTTTCTCTTGTTGGCCCTCTCGTAAATGCCTCTCAAGAACTCATAACCTCGCGATCCGTAGATGTTGCATATCCTGTTAGCGCTGTCCACCGCACCGGCGTCATAAAGAAACTGCACTATTGCCAGGATATGTTCCTGATCAAAGTCTGGTGTAAATTTATCAAGCATTTTCAAATAGATATCCCCAATATATTTGGCCGTTTCGTTCTTCTCACCCTTAGCCTTCATTTCATTCAGATACTCCATAAAAAACGCCGAATTGAAATCCTCGTGAACGTACGGAGCCGAGAGCATAAGCCATTCAACTTAGGTCGTATTCTTTTGTGGACTCTAAGCAATCATCTATATTTGTTGTAATCATTATCTTAGGTTTTGGAGACATCTGGTTTAGCTTCTTTATTAATGGTAAGTAATCGTTCTTAAATAATTCCGGCTCTGGATAAATCACTCGGCGAGCAATCCCCCAAAACGCGTCCTCCTCATTGCCTTCGATAAATAGCTGCTTGTAAAATAGAATCAGATCTTCATTCCGAGAATCTGAAGGTAGTTCTTCCAATTTGATACCTTTACGAGTGACTACCGAGTGAGTAAACATCTCTCTAACAATTGAATTCCAATCATAACACCCAGCAATTTTTGACAGCCCTGCGCCAATAAATAAACCACATCTTTGTTCGCGCATATATGGCAATATTTCATTTAGTCTATCCATTCGAGAATTATCTTAAAGAGACCAATATCCCTCTGCTTACTGGACTTCGCACCTTCACACTCTCCTTGCCTTCAAGCCGGTTCGCGCCCTGCGACCCGGATTCTGCAGGCTATGCGACAGGCTCTTGAAATGATGCACCCTACTTCCCTGCATCGTCCCATTCAAGCCTTCTTTTGAGGTCATTACAGAAACTATGATGGATTCGCGTGTCATGCTGGAGCCTACCCACGACTATGCCGGGGGCGATGCCGACTTTGGATGCGAAGCTTTGTATGGCAACCTTGCTGTACCTGCCGGTTTGAATGAATTTCCGATACTCTCTGGGAGGGATAAGGATGTCCGCGGCAAAGCTGTTGGCCTCTTCTTCCTTGGAATTCTGACTATCGCCTTCGATAAATATCTCCTTCTTCCCGTGCAGAAGGATATGCCCCGCTTCATGAAAGAAGCTGAACCATAATTGGTCGTCGCTCTTGTGCCGCAGACTCAGCTGGATAACCGCTTTGGAGGGATTCACCCACCATGTGGCGCCGCTCGCCCTAATTCTTGGAAGCTCGGGCAGAAAAACAACGGCAACACCAGATTCCGCGCAGAGGCGAATAATTTCAGGTTGGAAGACCTCGGGAAGCCGGGTTGTCAGCTTCCTTATTTCATTAAGTGCATTCCTGAATCTCCCTGCATCATAAGACTTACAACGAGCCTTCTGGGCGCTCAACTCCCCCATTCTCAGCCAGGAGGCCACAGCATAGGGATCGCTCTGAAATACGGTCGATTTACGATAAGAAACCCGAGCGCCGCGCCACCTGCTTTCCCATTGCTCAGGGGAAGCAACGCCAAAAAAATTGAGGACTTCCTGGAGCTGCTGTATCTTATCCTCATACCCTTTAATCCAGCCGTTCCTGACAAGCAAAGCAACGGGAAGTTTCCCGAGCCATCCGATCTGTCTTTGCAGCCTTTTTTGTTCATTGAGACGGGCGAGGGTCTCCTGATAATTCCTCTCGAGATTATTCCAGAAGCTCGCAGGGACTCCAAGAACCCTTTCCAGTTGGAGAGCTGTTTCAGGAGTGATCGCCGCCTTCCCCTTGATAATTTCATTGATCGTCTTCCTGGGCCTTCCGGTTCGTTCCGAGAGCTCAGCCTGAGACATCCCGACAGTCTCCAAAGTCTCCTGGAGCGTTTCGCCGGGCGGCACAGCATAATCTGGTGCAAACTGCCCTCTTTCTTCTTTACTCATGTGTGTCCTCCACTCCAAAAATTCTTACCTTTGTTACTTTACTCCAGTCCAGCCCGCCATCCTTCTTCTTCGGTATCGGGTCGTCCGCCGGTTCGAAAATCAGACGGTAGGGATGCTCAAGATCAACTGAGAGTTGCCCTTTCCTGTTTCCTTTCAATTCGTGGCACCGCGTCTGGGGGAGATCTCGCAGTACATCAAGCGAAGCAGCCGCATGGAGTTCGTTCAGTCTTCTCATCAGAAGCTTTGCTCTCTGTGCACCAAATCTTTTCAGCATAAGAATCTGACTGTTGCACTCTTTTTCGAGCTTGGCTGTCTTAAATAGAATAATCATTATCAGGCTGGTTTGTCAAGAAAATAGTTAACCCCTTAGGTTAATAGCTATAATTTGATCCCCCTCTGCGGCTCTTAAGACTTGTCTTGTACTCATAAATTGTCTCAAAATAGTATTTACAGGGTCTGAGCCTTTGTCCGTCATGCCCGAAGTTCTTAGTTGGGCATCCATGCTTCTCAAAATGGATTCCCGCCTTCGCGGGAATGACACCTGCGAACATGCAGACTATTTTGAGACGTTAATAAGTGACTTTAGCGGTCCTGTTCTTCCTAATCTCTTACTTCCCCGCTGCCAGGTAGTAATACTCCATATCGAGCAATCTTCTCTTGATGTCGATCCCGCCGGTGTAGCCGACGAGGGAACCGTCTGACCCTATGATCCTGTGGCAGGGGACTACAATCGGTACCGGGTTGCTGCCGAGGGCCCTGCCCACGGCCCGCACCGCCTTGGGGTTGCCGGTCTTCTCCGCAAGCCACTTGTAGGTCCTTGTCTCCCCGTATGGAACCTCCCTCAGGGTCAGCCAGACCCTCTTTTCGAAGTCGGTTCCCTCCGTGAAAAAGACGCTCTGGCGGAACTCCCTCAGCCTGCCTTCGAAGTAATCGCCGAGTTCCTTCCTGAATGAGTCGGGCGCTTTTCCCCTTTGATAAGAAGGCCTTTCCCCTTCGAAGGCTATCCCCGCGAGCTTCTTTCCCGAGAACACAAGGAAGAGCATACCCAGGGGGCTCTGGAACACGTCAAAAAAAATGTCTGACCGTGTACTCGTTTTTCCTACCACGGCAGTGAACTCCTTACTCCGATAAGATCAGTCCGCTCCGTCCTGCGCCCCGGAAGAGACCTTGCTCTGCTCCTGTTTCTCCTCGGCGTATATTTCGACCCTGTCGCCGCCCTTTTCGATCGCCTGTGCAAGGGCCCTCTCGCAGCGCGCGATCAGCTCCTCGGGCGTCTGCCCGTCAAGGAAAGCCAGGCCGACGCTCGCCGTCAGCCGTCTCTTGGGCTGCGTCTCTTCGCAGGAGAAAGGATAGTTTCTGATTATCGCATTGAACCTGTTCCCGAGGGACAGTGCTGCGGAGAGGACCGTGTTGGGCAGGATAACGGCAAAGGCGTCCCCGCCGTACCTCACGACCACGTCGGAACCCCTCACGTTTTTCGCGAGGAGTTCGGCAACCTTCTTCAGTGCGACGTCGCCCGCACGCTCATCATTGTTTCCGATGTACTGCCCGAAGAAATCCATATCGAGGAGCAGAAGGTTCAGGGGCTGCTTGTACCTCTGCGCCCTCTCGACTTCCTGGGCGAGGCGCAGCTGAAAATACCTGTGGTTGAAGATCCCCGTCAATTGGTCTACGAGTCCGGCCCTCTTCGGATACAGGACCTCTATCTCTATAATGTGGTCGATGAGTTCTTTCACATCGAATTTGTGCTTCCGGATGATCCTTTCGATCTTCCCCATCAGGTTCATCCTTTCCTCCACGGGGATATCCTTTTCCGTCAGAATGAATATCGGGATATTCTTCGTCGAAGGGCTTTCCTTGAGTTCCTTCACCACGTCGAAGCCGAGCATATCGGGGAGTTCGAAGTCTAGCAGGACCAGATCGGGTCTCAGGGCCGACGCGAGTTCCAGCCCTCTCCTGCCTTCTTTTGCCGTATAGATGAGAAACCGGGCGGGATCGAGGCTCTCCTTCAGCAGCCCCGTTTCACCGTTCAAGGCTATGATCAGAATCGTGGCCGGATGTTTTGTGCTCGTCGCCATGCTCAACCCGTTCAGTTTCTCGAGCAGAACTTCCTGGTCCAGGGGCTTCATAAGATAGTCCGTGGCGCCGAGGGCAAAGGCAAGGTCCTTATTGTCGACTATCGAATGGATGAGCACCGGTATATGGGAAGTCGTCTCGTTGCTCTTGAAGGACTGGAGCACTTCCCAGCCGTCTTTCTTCGGCAGCATAATGTCCAGGAGGATGGCGAAAGGCCTCAGCGACGAAGCCTTTGCTACCGCATCTTCTCCGTCGAAGGCATGGGCGACCTTGTAGCCGGCCTGTGTGAGATGGATCGTGAGGAGTTCCGCACTCGCGGGGTCGTCTTCGACGACGAGAATAAGGGGGGCCTTCTCGTCCATCCAGGGAAAGTCCAGGCTCACCGCCTCGACCTCCCCGGCAGGCTCCTCCCGAAGAGGGGCCATGAGCGGCAGGAAGACCGTGAACGTGCTCCCCTGACCAAGTCTGCTCTCTACCGTGATCCGCCCTCCGTGGAGCTCGACGAGTTTTTTCGTCAGGGCAAGACCGAGCCCTGCGCCCCCATACTGCCTCGAAAAGGCCGAATCCGCCTGCTCGAACTCATCGAAGATCCTGTCGAAGTCCTCGGTGCGGATACCGACGCCGGTGTCGCTGACAGAGAACCTCGCATACTCCTGGTTCTCTGAAGCGTCCCCTGCCCGCTCCCGGTCGATGACCACGCTCACCTTTCCGCCTTCGGGGGTGAACTTTATCGCATTCGAGATAAGGTTATAAAAGACCTGTTTCAGTTTCATTGGGTCGAAGGTGACGGAATCGAGGTCGCCCCGCATGCCGAGCCTGAGTTCCACGGCCTTCTTGTCCGCCAGGGGCTTCATGACCGAGAAGACCTCGGAAATCATATCCTCGATGCGGAACGTCTCATAGCTCATCTCGTATTTACCCGCCTCGATCTTGGCGATATCGAGGACATTGTTTATCAGCTCCAGGAGGTGTTTGCCGGAGGTGCGGATGTTCCCGAGATAACGTTCCTGGTTCTCCGTCAGATTCCCGAAGGTCTTCTCCAGAAGCACCTCGGAGAAGCCGAGAATCGAATTCAGGGGCGTCCTCAGTTCGTGGCTCATGTTCGCAATGAACCGGGACTTGTGCTGGCTGGCGCGCTCCAGTTCCCGGTTCATCTTCTCGAGTTCTCCGGTGCGCTCCTTCACCTTTCCCTCGAACCTCTCCCTGAGACGGAAAAGTTCCTCCTCCCGCTCCCCGAGGTTTCTCGCGAGACGCTGCCTGTCGAGGACAAGGCCGAGGATCTTCACCACGAGGCCGATCGCGCGTTTTTGTCTTTCAGAGTACTGCCTCGGTTTGAAGTCGTCGAAAAACATGATCCCGTTGATGCGGCCGCCCACTGTAACGGGGCTGACGAGCATCGCCCGTATGCCTTCACGGATAAGGGATGGGGTGTTCGCAAAATCGATTTTCGAGATGTCCGGTATCGCGAGCATTTCCTTTTTCCGTATCACCCTGTCGGTGAGGCCGCCGCGCATCACTTTCCAGCGCTTGTTTTCCGTAAACCTCGTGCTCAGTCCTTTCGATGCGAGAAGGCGCACTTCCTCTCCCTCGACCGCAACGATGCTCCCCGCCTTCGAATCATTGATCTCGAGTGCCCTCTCGAGGATGCCCCCGATGAACTCGCCGACTGTCTCCGCCGCTACTGCGCTTTCCGCGATCGCAAGGATTCTTTTCTGGTCCTCCATCGCCCTGCGGAGCTCGATCAGCGCCTTTTTCTGCTTCTCGATCGTCTTCCAGAGAAACCGCGCTCCCGAGGCGTCGATCACTTCTATACGGCTGAACAACATCCTCAGGGTCTCGCTCAGTTTGGAATCGTTCGTGACATTGATGATCATTTCAGGCCCGGCCTTTGCAGCGAGCAGATTGATATCATCATAGAGCGGAATGCCCCATTTCCCTGCCAGGACCGCTCCCGGCGTTTCCCCGTCCTTTTCATAGATGCCGACTATCTCGATATCCGGGTCCCCCCTCAGCATCGACATCACCGTACTGCCTGCGATGTTCCCCCCGGCTATCGCAATTTTGACCATTCCTCTTCCCCCCTCACCCCGGCTCGGCCCATCATTTCGATGAAACGCTCTACAAGATCGGGGTCCCATTGGCCCTGGTATTTCTCGCTTCTGAAGACCTCCGCCACCGCGTCCGTCGACCGGCCCTCCCGGTACGGCCTTCTCGAGACCATCGCGTCGAAGGAGTCGGCGATCGAAAGGATCCTCGCACTCAACGGTATATCTTCTCCCTGCAGACCGTCCGGAAATCCCCTGCCGTCCCAGCGCTCGTGATGGTTCCGTATGGCCGGGAGGATCCCCCGTATCGAGACAAGCGGCTTGCATATCTCTTCGCCGATGATCGTGTGGCGCTTCACAGACTCCAGTTCTTCGCCGGTCAGCTGACCTTCCTTGCAGAGGAGGTTCGTGTCCACTCCTATTTTGCCTATGTCGTGAAGCAGCCCGGCCTTTTTCATCTGCTCCTGCTCTTTTTTCGCGAAACCGAGGAACGAGGCAAAAGACATCGAAATCTCCCCGACCCTGACGGAGTGTCCCTTGGTATAAGGGTCTCTCGCCTCCATTGCGACCGCCAGCGTAAGGATCACATTCTCGGAATGCTCGAGTTCGTCCTGAAGGTTCTTCACTTTTATCAGGGACCTCACCTTCGCGATAAGCTCACCAGCATCGAAAGGCTTGCTGATGAAGTCGTCCGCGCCGCACTCCAGACCAGTTATCCTGCTCTGCCTGTCGATAAGGGCAGTGAGAAGAATGACGGGAAAGAACTGCTTTTCGGTCATAAACTTCAGCTTTTTGCATAGTTCGAACCCGTCCATGCCGGGCATCATCACATCGATAATCGCAATATCGATCTTATGCGATTCGAACAGCGAAAGCGCGGACACGGCATCGACGGCGCTGAAGACTTCAAGGCCTGCGTTCGTGAAGATCGCTTCCAGAAGTTCCAGGTTGGACCAGAAATCATCCACGATCAGCACAGCGGGTTTGTCCGCTGAGGCTATGCTCTGAAGGGGCGACATAAAGAAATTAAAGCACGACTTGACGCTTTTGTCAAGATTTTTCTTTTAATTACAATAGTTATGATTAGGACTTCACTTATTACTTTACGTTGCCCTGAGTCCTGCGTAATAGCAGCAGCATTCATTATCGAGGTCGTTTATGAATGACCTCTCGATACCGTCGTCAAAAAGGACCCTCACGAGGCAAAATCCGCCGACAAGGGTCGAATGCGACTCTTCGACCACGACGCCGTCTCCCCACGCATAAAACCTCATATGCCTGACCCTGTCGCCCACCCTTAAATACAGTCTCGGTTTCATATACAATTATAATATAACACCCGGCCGTTTCGGTTTCATTGCCTTTGCGCTCTCCCTTGGTGTATCATTTTTACGTGATCAAACCGTTTTCGACGACCGGCATAGGCAGCCTTCCGCACGGCGATCCCGAGGAGGCATGCAGGCTCATTCTCGCGACCTTCGACATCCCGTTCTGGCCCCAGCTTCCGAGGTCGTCTTTTCTCGAATGGATGATACCCCAGTATTCCGAAGGCATGCCCTTTGTCGAGATCGATACGGCCGCTGAGAATGTGTTCGTCAGCCGGGACGAGAGCGACGAGCTGGAGCGCTTCTACGAGACTTGCGGCCAGGAAGCGAGGGTCGCCATATCGGACGATTATGCCCGCGGCTTCCATACCTTTTTGAGAATGATAAAGGGGCGCCGCTTCGAGGCGGTGAAAGGGCAGATAACCGGTCCCCTGACTTTCACCCTCGGTCTCAAAGACAGGGAAGGCAGACTCATATACTTCGATGAGGAGCTTCGGCAGATATCGCTCATGCTGCTCCAGGCAAAGGCAAGATGGCAGATCGACCAGTTGAAGGCCCATGCCGAAAAGGTCTTCATCTTCACCGATGAGCCGATCCTCTCAGCCCTGGGAGGCAGCACCTATCTCGGGGTGAGCAGGGAAGAGACGCTGCGGCTCCTCGGCGAGATGGCCTCCGCGATCACTGAGACGGGGGGCATACCGGGTATTCACTGCTGCGCCAACGCCGACTGGGCACTCGTCGTCGAAAGCGGAATGAAGGTCATCAGCTTCGACGCATACCACTACTTCGACAACCTCCTCGCCTATCAGAGCGAGGTCAGGGGATTTCTCGAACAGGGGGGGTATCTCGCCTGGGGGATCGTTCCGACAACCGATGACATCATCAGGGAAACACCGGAGTCCGTGATCGCCAGGTTCACCGGCCGCCTCGAAACCCTGAAAGGGCATATTCCCGAGGACCTCCTCTCGTCCCGGACGCTCCTCACGCCCTCCTGCGGAACGGGCTCGCGGAGCATTGAGGAGACGATAAAGGTCTTTCAGCTTCTCGTGAGGCTCAAAGAGGCCTTTGCCTGAAACCCCGGATAACGGCTAATCGAAATTCTTCCAGTAAGGAAGCCATCTGCTCAGAATCGCCTTCCTCGTGCCGTCCTTGTTCCACGCAGCGAGAGCGGCGTTCACCTTTGCGAGGAGCGCTGAGTCGTCCCTTCTGACCGCCCACGCGAGATCTTCTTCATCGATCAGCTCCGGAATCACTTTGAGGCTTGCTTCGTTTTCAGAGACGAGCCAAACGACCGCCGGCGCATCGTGTATGAAGACGTCTATCCTCCCTCCCTTTAGTTCGAAGGGGGCGTCGCTCACCCTGTTCAGCGGAATAATCCTCCTGGAGGTCCCTGAAAAGTGTTTCCTCACGTAGGCCTCTCCGGTCGTGCCCCCTATCACTCCGACAGCCGGAATACTTCCCGTGAGTGCTGCCAGGGATCTGTATTTCGAGGCGTCCGCGGCCCGCACTGCCGCCATGAGGCCGCTCTTGAGATAAGGCTCTGTAAAGGCTATCCTGACCTTTCTCGCCTCGGTGATGCTGAGCCCCGACATGATGATATCGACCTTTCCTTCCATGAGGGAGTTGAACCGCTGATCCCGGCCGAGTTCGACAAAGCGAACCTGCCTGTTCAACGCCTTTCCGAGATTGCGGGCAAAATCCGCTTCTATCCCAGAGACTGTGTCGTTCAGTCTGAAGATCATAGGAGGGGAATCGGGGGTGATCCCCACCCGCAGCGGCGCCGATTGCTGTTCTCCGGCGGCAGGAGAGTCCTGGGGACCATTCGTGGTTGCACAGCCACCAACAATAAATGCGATAAGAACGAGTATGATAACAGCTACGGATGTTTTGTGCATCGCCTTGCCTCCTTTTTCGGCTGTAGTGTTAATGCCTTACCTTGTCGACCTGAAAACCATCGCAGGACCACGGGGAACGATGCCGCAGTCGTATCCACGGGCCTATTATACCCCACAAAAGACACAATGTCACACCTTTCCCGCCCGCCGGTTCGGGAATGCACGCCCCGGCCGTTTGCTGCTATACTACCGGCTATGAACATAGGACTGTGCGGAAGCCACAGAACGGGGAAGACGACCCTGGCGGAGGCGGTTTCCCGGAAAACCGGGATACCCTTCGTGAAGACGGGCACTTCCGAGGTATTCAAGGAGCACGGCATGGACCCTTCCCTGCCGCTCGATTTCCGGAAGAGGCTCTGGATTCAGCACAAGATACTGGATGCGGCGGAAAGGCAGTGGCAGGCCGAACGCAGCCGGTTTATCACCGACCGGACGCCGCTCGATATGGCTGCATATACGCTTGCCGATGTCCAGGGCTCGACAGAGGTCGATTTTCCCGGACTGGAACGTTACCTCGGCCGCTGCTTTGACTCGACGAATGCGTACTTCAGGCTCCTCGTCCTGGTCCAGCCCGGGATTCCCCTTGTCTACGAAGAGGGAAAGGCAGCGCTGAACGAGGCCTACCTGGAGCACCTGAACTACCTGGTCCTCGGTCTCTGCAGGGATGACCGCGTCACGAGCGCTCTCCTGCACCTCCCCCGCACCATAACGGACAGGGAAGCGCGACTCGCTGTCGTCCTCGGGGAGATCGAAAAGATCACGGCGGAGGATAAAGGCGCCGGATGATCACTGCTCCAGGATCTTCTTCCGTACGATCATCATCTCGAAGGCGAGTCCCGCCAGGGACACGAGCTTCGAGAGATAGCCGACATTTCCATCGAGGACAGAGTTGTTTCCGTTATCGACATACAGCAGCGCAGCCACCTTCTCCCTTATCTCGATCGGCATGAGCAGCGCGTCCTGAGGTGTGCCCGAGAGGACCTTGATGAGCGGCTCATTGCCTTTGACCCTGAGCACCGGACCCCGGTAATAGCTCCGCCGCCTCAGCACGTCGGAAAAGACCGAAAGCTCATCTTCTGCCTGCGCCGCAAACCCCTCGAGATTGAGGCCCCTCGCCTTCCAGCCCGCTATCTTCTTCCCCTTGAGGGTGAAGACCCCCACCCTTTCGGCGATCTTGAATGCCGCCTGTATCAGGATGCCGGCTATCTCTTCGGTCTCTTTCACATCGGCGAAGGCCCTCTTTATTTTGTCGATCGACTCCTCTTCGACCTTCTCCCCGGGATTGAAACGGTCCGTGACGCTTATGTACCTCAGTTCACGCTTGATCCCGTAATATTTTTCGAGCGCAAAGAGGAGCCTCAGCTCGGTAATCACATAGGGGATGATATCGAAGGTGGTGATGAACCTCAGCTCGTCGATTTCCTTTATGTCCTTCGGGTTGAGCATCCCGGAATGGAGCCTGCTCCGTTCCCTCTTGAAAGGGAGTATCTTGTATTTTTCGATGATCTCCCTGCTGACCGAACCGAGCACCTCCTCGTCGATCGAGGCGATCATTTCGGGCGAGACCGCAGGCATTTTGAAATACCTGCCGAGGAACTTCGTGAGCTCGTCCTCTGTCAGGAACCTCAGTTCGACAAGGTTCGTTCCGATCCGCCCGCCGAACTGCACCTGCCTCTGGAGGGCGAGATCGAGCTGCTGCCTGGTGATAAGCCCTTCCTTGATCAGAGCGTCCCCGACCTTCATTGCCTTTTCCTGCACGTGCACTGGTGCCTAGGCTCGCCGAGGCAGCCGCAGGGACAGGGGGTCAGTAAGCTTTTTCGAGTGCCCTCAATATAGACTGACGTTGCCACGCCCGATTATACCACCCAAAGGCTACCCTATGGAACCCCACACCCCGGCCGTCCTTGCCTTTCTCGGTTATGTGCCCTGGGATAGCACAGTCAAAACCTTTGGGGTAGGTCCATAGTTGTCGATTTTGCCTATGGAAAAGCAGGTGAAGTGATCCCCGACCTCCCTTTCTTTGCGGCTATGGGTAACTGAATACTACGGCGTATGTGTGAAAGTCACCGTCTGATCCGGGCCAACAGTTGTATTCACCGGATTCTGATTGCCCGAGGTTATAGGATCACCATCAAAAGTATAGCCGGACTTGTACGCCTGCACCTTGTAAGTATTCGGAAGAAGGTTGCCGAACGTGCACGAACCACTACTCGTGGTTGTGCAATACTGAACAGTCGAGCCCGCCAATGTCTTCACATAAAGACTAGCCCCGGTGATTGCAGGCGTTGTAGTGACGGTTATCGAAAATTTCCGGGGCACCGTCACTTTTTGCGTCTCCGATCCAGTCAGCCCGGCAGCATTCGTAACGGTGTGCACAATCGTGTAGGTACTCGCATTCGCATAAGTGTGCGAGAAGATTGCGCCCACATCGCCTGTTGAGATAGCGCCGTCGTTCCAGTTTACTGAGACTGCTCCCCCAAGGAATCCTGCCGGATTATTGCCCGGCGCATCTGATGAGGTGTCAGTGAAAGAAACGGTGTAATTACTAATAGACAGACCTGCGTTCGATGCAGTGGGAGGAAGGTTTACTGGAGTCGGCGTAACCAACATCATTACATTGCCGCTAAGCCCAAACACATCGGCCACCGTAAGGATGACAGTCCTGGTGGCTCCGTCAGAATAGATATGTGAAGTTGTCACACCTGTGCCGGTTGAACCGTCCCCCAAATCCCAGGAATAAGCGCACGGCGTATCAGGACATATTGAATAGCTTCCGTCAAAATTGATCTTGTAGCTCGTGCCGGAATCGGCACTCACAGTGAATTGAGCGGAAGGAGGAACAGTGATTGTTATAGTGACACCTTCTGAAGGGTTCTCGACATTGTCTTTATTGTCCACAGCACGGCTCCTGATGGTGAAACTGCCGGTCTGTGCCGGGGTCCAGGCGTAGGACCAGCTTGTCGTACCTGTTGCCGGCTGCCACGATGTTCCTGAGTCCGTGGAAACATCAACTCGCACAACCTCCCCTCCACCTGTATCTACGGAAGTTCCTGATATCGTCAGCGGCATATTCACAGCATGGCCTGAACCGTTTACGGGGGATATAATCTGCGAAGTCGGGGGAGTTGTGTCCGCCTGAGCTACCGTCCCCGTGCCGCTTAAAGTTATCACATTCTTAAGGGTATTAGGATCACTGAATGAGATGGAGAGGTTCGCATTCTTGATCCCTGCGGTTGCCGACGAAAATACGACCTGTAAGGTGCAACTCGTTTCTGCCGCAAGGGCCTGACCAATGCAGTTATCGTTCAAGATGCTAAATGCGAGACCATCGTTGCCGTCAAACCCCGTTATACCGATCTGTAAACCCTCTGTGCCTGTATTTGTGATAGTGAACGTCTGTGCAGCCGATGTCACACCGATGCCGACACTCCCAAAATCATAGGATACAGGAATTGTTGATGCTGCATAGCGCTTCCTCTGAACCAAATTACCGACACCATCATAAACGTATTTAACGGTTGCCCCGCCGCTGTCAGCCTGGACAAGACGGTTGGCGTCGTCGTAAGTATAGGTAATCGGTTCGGCAAAAGAGGGAACGGCAAACAATATGACTAAAGAAAAATACATTAAGATCATTAGTGCTCTATGCACTGAGTCCGTTAACACTTGTAGCACCTCTTCTTTGTTGACAGCTAAACCGTCCTTTTAGTGTCCAATTCTTAGAAACGTCTCGAATTCGCTTCCACTCTGCATTACCATTTGCATCTTCGTTCATTCCTCGCCTCTTTCCCCATCCGTCGTCGTTTGCAACAGTTTGATCTTGTGTTCTATTAATTTTATCGGACCAAGTTTTCCTTCTTATATTGCTTAAGGGCGAGCGTATAAAATTTAAACGCCATGTCCGTATTATGCGTAAAGCTCATATACTTCAGCCATTGACTGATAGAAAAGCGGATCATCGTTCTTCAATGCTACTGCTTCGCTAAAATATAGAAGCGCTAAATCGCTTCTTCCTTCCTTAAAAGATTCCAATCCTGCGGCCCAAAAACCAACTGCACTTGTGCCAAACGGCGTTTATAATAATCAATGCCGACAAGAGCTCCAATGGGTAGGCCAATCGTTATAACAACGATAATGAGCAAGACTTGTTTCTTATGTTTCCACATTGTCTCAACAATTTTCATCTTGGTTTTGGCGGAAAAGATACTCCGGACATGATACATGATTTAAGCTTTGAGATACGTTCTTGATAACCCCAGACGTCATAGCCCATTTTTGAACAGATGCAGTTCAAATTACTGTCTAAATTATAGCCACCTGCATATTTATCCATATATTTTATATTCCTTCTACAGTCAGTTATTAAGAAAGTGCATTAAAGCTTTTCATGAGAGTTCCTTCCCCTTTCATCTGTGCTTCCTCCTATAGAAAGCAAAATCCCAAGATTCAAGAAATAAATTATTATTGCAGTGTTTATTGTTGTAGTAACGATAGAGAGTTGACCTCGAAAGATAGGATACGATAACTCAATATGGGACCATCCCAATTGGAATAGTGAGGAAAGGATACAACCAATGACGCTTCCGATGACCCCTCCCAAAAAGATTCTTGGCGCCTCGAATATCCGCAGCACTTTTAATAATAAGTAGATGCAAACTGAGAAAATAATAATTCCAAAATAAAGGCCAATACCAAAGTGAAAGAAAAGGCCAGCAATGAACCCGCTGATTATCCCTCCAGATAATAGTTGTGTCTTCTTTTCTTTCCACTGTGGATTTGCAATGATTAATGAGAGTACCACGCCACCACCAACTATAGTGAAAGCCGCTCCGCCTAAGATGAAGTCCCAAGTCAGAGAGTGATGTGGCAGAACAAGGCCTAAGATAAAGGCAGCACAACCTCTGCAACTCAGGGCTGTAGTAACGTGCGCGGTAATAATATAATCCTGTTCCATCATTTTCCCTCCCAGTATACTGAAAGGGATTATCAGAAATCTCTCCTGTAACAGTCACATTCCCAAATGGATCATAATAATATGCCGTCATGATTGTGCCTGCATCATCGGTCAGTGCGATTACCGAACCCAATGCATCCAAAACATAATACCTCACAGTTCCCATCGATTCAACTCTAGCCAAAGGCTCATCAATATTCAACGTGCGGATATAGTTGACCGTGACAGCGCCTGTGCACGCCATGAGTTTATGATAAAAATATCAGAGAAAACTAGGTGACACTTTTCCATTGACGGTCACGGTTATAAGTCCCTTCATGTTCAGCCAGGCCTCGACGGCGATGCGCCAGGCCGCCTGC
>JAMCWJ010000011.1 GCA_023475105.1 Nitrospirota bacterium | reverse complement strand
CAGGGAACTGACGGAAGACGAGATACAGGAGTCCGTGAGCAAGTTCGGACTGCCGACGGACAGGCCGATACTGCTTCAGGTCTCCCGTTTCGACAGGTTCAAGGACCCGATCGGGGTGATCAACGCTTACAGGGCGGTAAAGAAATATAACGACTGTGTTCTGGTTCTCGCGGGAAGCCCCGCGACGGACGATCCCGAGGGAGAGGCGGTGCTGACAGAGGTGAAGGAATACGCGGCAAACGATCCCGATATCGTTATCCTGCTCCTGCCCCCTTTCAGCGACCGGGAGATCAACGCGCTGCAGAGGAAGGCGACGATTATCCTGCAGAAGTCGTTGAAGGAAGGATTTGGGTTGACCGTGTCGGAGGCGATGTGGAAGGGCAAGCCCGTTATCGGCGGCGCTACGGGCGGCATTCCCCTTCAGATAGTCCACGGCGCGACGGGTTTTCTCGTACATTCTCCGGAGGGGGCCGCGTTCCGGATACGGCAGCTTCTGAACAATCCCGAAATGGCGAAGAGGATAGGGGAGAGCGCACGCGAATATGTGCGGAACAACTTTCTTATCACCCGGCAGGTGCGGGATTATCTCTCGGTCTGGTTTTCGATAGAGCAGAAGGGCAAGAGTGTTCTTCAGTTGTAGCCTGAGGAGGATGGATGCCTGTGAAAGGGGCCGAGTGTGAGAATAGGGGCCGACTACAGGGGCGGCGGATATTGCGAGTTCACTGTCTGGGCTCCCCGGGCGGAGCAGGTCGCTCTGAGACTCCGGGCGCCTGCGGAGCGGACAGTAGCCATGAAAAGGGACAGCCGAGGATACTGGAAAGCTGCAGCGGCGGATGTCCCGCCGGGGACGCGATACGCGTATCGGCTCGATGACCTGCGGGAGCGGCCTGATCCGGCGTCTTCTTTTCAGCCCGAAGGGGTCCACGGGCCTTCGCAGGTAGTGGACCACGCCGCATTTGTATGGGAAGACGGGGCGTGGCAGGGAGTCCCCCTTGAAGAGATGATCATGTATGAGATCCATGTCGGCACATTCACGCCGGAAGGCACCTTCGAATCCGCAATTTCGCGTCTCGGAGAACTTGGGGAACTGGGGATCAGCGCCGTCGAACTTATGCCCGTCGCCCAGTTTCCCGGTGGAAGGAACTGGGGTTACGACGGGACGTATCCGTTCGCGGTGCAGAATTCCTACGGCGGACACGAAGGGCTGAAACGGTTCGTGAATGAATGTCACAGACGGGGGATCGCCGTTATTCTCGACGTGGTATACAACCACCTCGGCCCTGAGGGGAATTACCTGTGGGATTTCGGGCCCTATTTTACCGAAAAGTACAGGACGCCCTGGGGCAGCGCCCTGAATTTTGACGATGCGTACAGCAATGAGGTGAGAAACTTTTTTATAGAGAATGCCCTTTCGTGGTTCAGGGAGTACCGCGTCGACGCCCTCAGGATCGATGCGATTCACGGCATTACCGACATGAGCGCGAAACCCTTTCTTCAGGAGCTTGCGGAAAAGACTGCAGAATTTTCCTCTTCTGCGGGAAGAAAGTTTTATCTCATCGCCGAGAGCGACCTGAACGACGCACGGGTGATTCGGCCTGCGGAGGCGGGAGGCTATGGGCTCGACGCGCAGTGGAACGATGACTTTCACCACTCTGTCCACACCCTTCTTACCGGCGAAAGAGAGGGATATTACCTCGATTTTGGGAGCGCGGGGCGCCTCGCGAAATGCCTGAGGGAAGGGTTCGTCTATTCGGGAGAGTATTCCGAGTACCGGAAAAGGAACCACGGGAACTCTTCAAAGGACAGACCGGCGGACCAGTTCATCGTGTTTTCGCAAAACCACGACCAGGTCGGCAACAGAATGCTCGGCGAAAGGCTTTCCGGCCTCGTTTCCTTTGAAGGCTGCAAACTCGCTGCAGGCGCGGTGCTGTTTTCTCCGTACATTCCCCTGCTTTTCATGGGAGAAGAATACGGTGAGGAAGCCCCTTTTCTCTACTTCGTGAGCCATACCGACCCGGCGCTCATCGATGGAGTGAGAAACGGGAGACGGCAAGAGTTCAAAGCCTTTGCCTGGAAAGGGGAACTGCCCGACCCGCAAAGCGAAGAGACTTTTTTCAGGTCGAAACTCGCCTGGGAGAACCGGGGAATCGGCCGGCATAAGGTAGTGTGCGATTTTTACCGGCGCCTGATCGCAATACGAAGGAGCGAGGCGGCCCTTGCGCATCCCGACAGGCTGGGGCTCGAGGTGAAGGGGTTCGAAGATGACAAGGTTCTCACCATGAGGAGGAGAAAGAAGGAGAGCCACGTTTCCTGCGTTCTGAACTTCGGAGGGGCCGTGTGGAACGGGGGGGCCTTTCTGCCCGGGGGGACATGGAGGAAACTGCTCGATTCCGCGGATGCGCGGTGGGGCGGACCCGGTTCCCTTGTGCCGGAGAAAGTGTCCGGGGGAGCCGGGGTGGCGGTGAGGGGCCGGAGTTTCGTCCTCTTTCGTGAGGAAGTTGATGGGAAGTGAGAAATCCCTCGCCCCGAGGATACCCATCTCGACGTACAGGCTCCAGTTCAACCATGAATTCAGATTCGCGGACGCCAGGGAGATAATCCCGTATCTTCATGACCTCGGTATTACCGATATCTACGCCTCTCCGTACTTCAAGGCGCAGAAAGGCAGTCTCCACGGGTACGACATCGTCGACCATAACAGCCTGAATCCGGAAATCGGCACAAGGGAAGAATATGATGCGCTCACGGAGGAACTCCGCAGGTACGGGATGGGACAGATCCTCGACATCGTTCCGAACCACATGTACATTGCCGGAAAGGACAATATCTGGTGGATGGATGTCCTCGAAAACGGGCCTGCTTCTCCCTATGCAGACTTTTTCGACATAGACTGGGAGCCGGCGAAAAGAGAGATCAGAGGCAAGCTGCTCCTGCCTATTCTTGGGGACCAGTACGGCAAGGTTCTTGAAAACCGGGAATTGATTCTGAACTTTGAAGAAGGCGCATTTTTTGTGGACCATTACGAGCACAGGTTTCCGGTGAGGCCGCAGACCTTCACCCGGATCCTGGAGCACCGAATCGACGAACTGAGGGAGCGTCTTTCGGAGGAGAACCCCGACGTTATCGAACTCCTGAGCATTCTGACGGCGGTCAGGCACTTGCCTCGGTACGGAAAGACGGACAGGGAAAAAAGGGAGGAGAGATACCGTGAAAAAGAGGTCATAAAGAAAAGGCTCCGTGTTCTCTACGAGGAGTGTCCCGAGATCAGGGCCTTCATCGACGAGAACGTCCGTATCTTCAACGGGGTGGAGGGTCAGCCGCGCAGTTTCGACCTTCTGGACGGACTTCTCGACGAGCAGGTATACAGACTCTCCCACTGGCGTGTCGCAGCGGAAGAGATCAACTACAGGAGATTTTTTGATATCAACAGCCTGGCGGCGTTGCGGATAGAGAATCCTAATGCCTTCAGGGAAACGCATAGGCTTGTGATGGAGCTGATCCGGGAGGGAAAAGTCACCGGCCTTCGTATTGATCATCCCGACGGGCTGTACAATCCTTCCGGGTATTTTCGTCAATTGCAGCAGAGTTGTTTCGTTCAGCTCCGGACGGGTCATGTCGAACGGCTGAACGAGGAGATAGGGAACGCTCACGAGGTCCGGCTTTCCGAGGAAGAACTGCTGGAACAATACGACGGGATCGTGTCTGCAGACCCCGACTACAAACCCTTTTACATCGTGGGGGAAAAGATCCTCACCAAGGGTGAGAAGATGCCCGAGGAATGGCCCATCTTCAGTACGACCGGATACGTTTTCCTGAATTCGCTGAACGGGATCTTTGTCGAAACGAAGAACGCCAAATCATTCAACGACATGTATACCAGGTTTGTCGGGACGAAAACGGATTTCCAGAGCATCGTGTATGAAAAAAAGAAGCTCGTCATGGAGGTCGCGATGTCCGGTGAAGTGAACACGCTCGGCCATTATCTGAACCGCATCTCCGAAAAAAACAGGCACACGAGGGATTTCACCCTGAACAGCCTTATCCGCGCAATCGCCGAGGTGATCGCCTATTTCCCGGTCTACAGGACCTATGTCGCGGCATACACGGTAAAGGACAGGGACCGCCAGTACATAGAACTCGCGATTGCGAAGGCGAAACGCGCAAACCCCTCTATGAGCGCATCGGTCTTTGATTTCCTCAGAGATGTGCTTTTACTCAGATTTCCCGGCTACCTCGATGAACGGGAAAGGGAGGAATGGCTTGCATTCGTGATGAGGTTCCAGCAGATTACCGGCCCGGTCATGGCGAAAGGGGTCGAAGATACGGTCTTTTACGTATACAATCGCCTCATTTCGATGAATGAGGTGGGAGGGATGCCCGAGAGGTTCGGGACGCCGTCCGATACCTTTCATGGGCAGAACATCGAGAGGAGCAAGTCCTGGCCGCACGCGCTGATCACCACTTCCACTCATGACATGAAGCGCAGTGAGGACGTAAGGGCGCGGATCAACGTGCTGAGCGAAATGCCCGGAGAGTGGAAAACGCGCCTCCTGCAGTGGAGCAGACTGAACAGAAAGAAAAAAGCGGTGATCGACGGCCGCAGGGTACCCGACCGGAACGAGGAATATCTGCTCTATCAAACCCTCATCGGCGCGTGGCCTGTCACGGAAATCGAAAGGGCCGGGTATGAGCAGTTCGAAGGGCGGATCGAAGAATATATGAGGAAAGCCGTGAGGGAGACGAAGGTGAATTCGAGCTGGATCAATCCGGATGTCGCCTATGAGGATGCGCTGATGGGATTCGTCGATGCAATTCTCGACAACTCGTCCGACAATCAGTTTCTGAGAGATTTCACCATCTTCCAGAAAGCGGTTTCGCATTTCGGCATGTTCAACTCCCTCTCCCAGGTGCTCCTCAAGATAGCCTCCCCCGGAGTCCCGGATTTTTATCAGGGGACGGAGCTGTGGAATTTCAGCCTTGTCGATCCCGACAACAGGAGATCCGTCGATTACGGAGGTGCAAGAAAAATGCTGGAGGAACTGAAGCGGGAGGAGACCCGCCTCGGCCCCGTCGATCTCACGAGGAAGCTCATCGCGCTCAGAGAGGACGGCAGAATAAAGCTCTATGTTACCTGGAAGGCCCTGAATTACAGGAAGGACAACCGTGAGGTCTTCGACCTCGGTGAATATGTCCCCCTCGAGGTCATTGGAGAAAAGAGCGCAAATGTCTGTGCATTTTTGAGAAGACTGCGCGACAAGAGGGTGGTCGTGGTCGTCCCGAGATTTTTGGCGAGCCTGGTTCCCTCGGCTGAGATTCCTCCCTGCGGTGCGGTCGTCTGGGGGGATTCGTTTGTTGCGGTGCCCCAGGCGGACGCGGGAGTGAAGTACAGGAATATCTTTACAGAGGAAACAGTCCCGGTGATGAAGCGTGGGGGGGGATATGCGCTGTTTCCGTCGGAGGCGCTCGCAAATGTGCCTGTAGCCCTCCTCGAAAACACCGATGGAATGTGACGGGATGCAAACGCCATGAACAGTATTATTCTGAGGAAAGACATCCAGGACAAGATCGAGGAGATACGAAAGGCGGATATCCTCGTAGGCATCCCCAGCTATAACAACGCCCGGACCATAGGACATGTCGTGAAAGCCGTTCAGGCCGGGTTTGCCAAATACTTCCCGGAGAGCAGATGCGTGCTGGTAAATTCCGACGGCGGGTCGACGGACGAAACGATGGACATCGTCGAGCACGAGGCCATCCGGGATTTTCAGTCGATCCTCTTTCATCACAGGGTTGAGCCGATGGTGAGGATCGCCACCCCTTATCACGGAATACCCGGCAAAGGGAGCGCGTTCAGGACGATATTCGAGATCGCCGAAGCCCTCAAGGTGAAGGCGTGTGCGGTGGTCGACTCCGACCTGAGGAGCATCACTCCGGAGTGGATTGAACTCCTCATCAAGCCTGTGCTCTCAGGAGAGTTTGACTATGTGGCCCCTCTCTACCATCGCCACAAGTACGACGGGACGATTACGAACAGTATCGTCTATCCCCTCACGAGGGCGCTCTACGGCAAACAGGTGAGGCAACCTATAGGGGGAGATTTCGGGTTCTCGGGGGAACTCGCGAAGTTCTACCTCACCAAGGACGTATGGGAAACCGATGTGGCGCGGTACGGGATAGACATCTGGATGACGACTACGGCGGTCGCGAACAAGTTCAGGGTCTGCCAGTCATTCCTCGGGGCGAAGATCCACGATCCGAAGGACCCCGGCGCCGACCTCAGCGCGATGCTTTACGAGGTCGTGGGGGCGACGTTCGACCTCATGGAGACATACGCCGGCGTATGGGAAACCGTGGAGGGATCGGAGCCTGTGCCCACCTTCGGTTTTCAGTATGCCGTGGGGTTGGAGCCGGTCCGCGTGAATCTCGACCGGATGATCGAGCGCTTCAGACTGGGAGTCAGGGAACTGGTCGACATATGGAGGACGTTCCTCCCCGCCGAGATCGTGGACCTTTTACATACGATGGAGCACATGCCGATAAAGACGTTTCACCTTCCCGACAGAATATGGGTGAACCTTGTGTACTACTTTGCCCTTGCCGCGCGCCAAAGAGTGATCAACAAGGAGCATCTGCTGAAGTCGCTCACGCCGCTCTATGTAGGGCGGACGGCTTCGTTCGTGATCGAAGCGGCAGAGAGCGGCGCCTCTGAAGTGGAAGACAAGATCGAAGCGCTCTGCAATATGTTCGAGGAGAGGAAGTCTTTTCTCACGAAGAATTGGAAAAATAAAGGAGGTCTGTCATGAATGTACTCCAGAGAGTGATCATAGAACCCATGGAGAGGCTGTACGAGAAGATCTTGCAGTTTTTGCCGAGCTTTCTGACGTCCCTCCTTCTCCTTGCCGTCGGTATTGTTCTCGGCGCTATTCTGCGGAAGGTTATCTTCAGAATCCTTCAGGCTTTCAACCTGGACAAGCATTTCGAGAGGTTCGGCATGGAGGCGATGCTTGACAGGGGAGGGATCAAAGAGTCCCTGTCCGCTCTGCTTTCGAGGATCGCCGGATGGATAACGGTGTTCATATTCGTCATCATCGCCCTTCGGGCCCTGGATATTCCTTCCCTGGAACGCCTTCTCGAAAAGTTCTTTCTCTACCTCCCCAATGTTTTTATCGCGGCGTTGATCCTTTTTTTCGGCTATCTCCTGAGCAATTTCCTGGGGAGGGCGGCGCTCATCGCATCGGTAAACGCAGGCGTCATACTGTCGGGTCTCGTCGGGAAGTGCATCAAACTGGGCGTGTTTGTGTTGTCTGTCACCATGGCGCTTGAACAGCTCGGCATAGGGAGCAATACCATAGTTATAGCTTTTGCGATAACTTTCGGAGGCGTTGTCCTCGCGCTCGCTATAGCCTTTGGCCTTGGGGGCAGGGACATCGCAAGAAAGTACCTGGAGAAGAAAATGAAAGGAGAAGAGAAGAAAGATGAAATCAATCACCTGTAGGAGCGACACCGCGAGGCCTGTGCCGATGAGCCGCGGCGTGCTGCGGGTTGAGAGGACGCGTGAATGAAAAAGAAAGTCCTCGAAGGCTCGGTCCTTTTCGTGAGTATAGTCAAATGGGTGTTCCTCGCTGCCTGTGTCGGCCTCATCGTCGGGGCCTCCACCACGTTGTTTCTGAAGCTGCTTGCACTCGCGATCGCCTTTGCGAACGATTACAAATATTACTTTCTCCTGCTTCCGGCGGCCTTTTTCCTGAGTATCGTCGCCGTAAAGTATTTCGCGCCTGAGGCCGGGGGACACGGCACCGAAAAGGTGATCGAAGCGGTACACAAGCGCTCCGGGAAGATCAATCCGATGGTCGTTCCTGTAAAGCTTATTGCGACGATTATTACCATCGCTCTCGGGGGTTCTGCGGGAAAGGAAGGCCCGTGCGCCCAGATAGGCGCAGGCCTCTCCTCCGTGCTTTCCGATCTCCTCAGGTTTGACGACAAGGATCGCAGGAAGCTGGTAATCTGCGGGATCAGCGCGGGGTTTGCCACGGTCTTCGGGACTCCCATCGCCGGAGCGATCTTCGGGGTTGAAGTGCTGTTTGTGGGCGGCTTGCTCTATGATGTGCTGCTTCCCTCCTTTGTTGCGGGGGTTGTCGGATTTCATATTTCGTCGCTGATGGGGATCACCTATTTTTATCAGCCGTTAAGGTTTGTCCCTATCTTCAGCAGCTTCTTTTTTATCAAGGTATGTCTCGGCGGGCTGTTTTTCGGCTTTTGTGCCTTTTTGTTCGTCGAGATGCTCACGTATTTCAAGGTACTGAATCAGAAGATACGGATGCCCGTGCTCTTCAAGGGACTCTTGGGCGGCGCTGTTCTCGCTCTCCTCTGCTTCCTCGTTTCGACGCAGTATCTGGGACTCGGGTTGGATACCATTGAAGCGGCCCTTCAGGGAGGACAGACGCCTAAAGTGGCTTTTCTCCTCAAGATGTTTTTCACCTCCGTCACACTTAATTTCGGCGGAAGCGGAGGGATCGTCACGCCGATCTTCTTTATAGGGGCCACCTCCGGCAACATATTCGGCAGTGTCCTCGGGCTCGACCCTTCCATGTTCGCCGCTCTCGGGATGGTCAGCGTACTTGCCGGCGCGGCAAACACGCCGATATCCGCAAGTATTATGGCGATAGAGCTCTTCGGTCCTGCGCTGGGTCCTTACGCGGCGATCTCCTGTGTCATCAGTTTTCTGATGACGGGCCACAGGAGCGTATATCCGAGCCAGGTGCTTTCGATGCAAAAATCGTCCTCGCTCGCTGTGGGCAAGGGAAAAGTCATGGAGGACTTGGGCGACATCGATTTCGAAGTGAGGTCCAAAACTATCACCGGCGGGATAGTGAAGGGTCTGAAGAGGATGCAGAAAAAGGGAAAGAAGAAAGACTGAAGTCCTCTCCCCCGCTGTATTCGGAAAAGAAGGGAAGGGCTGGAATCCGGCCTCTTCCTCCCGAAGAGCCGCAGGCGTTTCAGCGGGGTATAAGAGGTTAACCGGTCAACGCAGGTCGTCCATCTCCGAATGAGTTCCTTTTTCGATCATCTTCGCCTTGCCTGACTTCCCTATCGAGGAAACGTCCATAATGAAATAAAGCGCCGCGAGCACGATGAGGACGAGGCAGAAAAGGCCCAGGAAAAGCTTTGGTTTCCGGATGAGCAGGAAAATGAGCACGAAGCCGGCAATACCGGCGATGACGGGGTTGTCCTTAGAAAGGGATACGAGGCTGTCGGCGATCTCAGAGAGGTTCATACAAGCCTCCTTTCTGTTGGAACGATTATATCATAATTGTTTTATGTCCGGTTCTCCTTTTTTCCCCGTACCCTGCCTTGAAAAGTTCGGCAGTCCTGATAAGATGTGTGTGAAGAAGCATTGAGATTCATGTCAGGGCAAGGAGGAGCGAAATGGCGTTTTGCGAGCGCCGCGAACCGCGACCTGTTCAGGACAGACCCCGAGAAATACGCTCCGAGATACGGGGGTTACTGCGCCTACGCAGTAAGCCAGGGGAAAACCGCTGATATAGACCCGGATGCGTGGGCCGTTTTCGAGGGGAGGCTGTATCTGAACCTCAACAAGGAAGTCCAGGAAATGTGGGAAAAGGATATGAAAGAGTATATCCGCAAGGCGGAGGAGAACTGGCCCCGTATGCTCGGGAAGAGACAGGAGCCCTAGGCGGGTTTGATGTTCTGGTTCATTCGGAAGCAGTTTGTCGGGTCGTACTTGTTCTTCAGGGTCACGAGCCTGTCATACTTTGCCGGGGTATATGCGGACTTGACCCTGTCTTCCCCTTCTTCCCCGAGGAAGTTTACATACACTCCTCCTGTAGAAAAGGGTCTCATGGCATTCTCAAGATTCCGGGGCCATTCTACATGTTTCTCCGACTCGCGGGGATCATGCCACTTGGTCACGATGTTGAGTACGCAAAGGGCATCACGATGGCCAAAGGCCATTGTGTCTTCACCGACTCTGCCTATGGCGCCTCCGAGCTGCTGGAGATGCACCTGTGAAAGGGGCGAGGTAATCCCGTCACAATAAGAAGCAAGGACGTCGATTGCTCCTTTGCTGAGGTCCTTCAAGTGGGACGATTTCCAGTAGTTCAGGAGACCGGGGGGCGCGCTGGAATCGAGCATCGACTGCAGTTCGCAATAGGCCGTTATGCGCATGTCATCCTTGAGCGGTTCCAACGCCCTGAGGGGTTTCACGACCTTTAGCCCTTCTGCAGCATTGCCTGCGTAACAGACGTGGATGGCAAAGACCGGAGCGCCGCCAAAAAGCCCGTGGAGGGATGTCGTCGATGAATTTGCGACATAGGCGAGCATCGTCGTGAGCTCATCCGGGATAGAGCGGATGAAGTCTCCGTAGAAGCGCAGGATTTCACCGGGCTTATCAGAGGGGTAACAAAGCGTGCCCGCCAGCACGGGGCCGACCTCGTGGAGGCGGTATTCAAATGCAGTCGCAATGCCGAAGTTTCCCCCTCCGCCTCTCAGACCCCAGAAGAGGTTCTGGTTTTCATTGGCGCTTGCGGCCAGGGGTTGACCGTCTGCAGTAACAATATTCACGGAGAGGAGATTGTCGCATGTTGCGCCGAATTTCCGCATGAGCCAGCCGATTCCTCCTCCAAGAGTAAGTCCCGCAATTCCCGTACGCGAGACGATACCGCCTGTGGTCGCCAATCCATAGTTCTGTGTGGCATGGTCAAAGTCGGCACAGTTCAAACCGGCCTGTGCGCGGCCAGTGCGGGCTGCCGCGTCCACCATGATCTTCTTCATCCGTGAAAGGTCTATCACCAAGCCTCTGTCACAGACCGAGTTTCCGGCCACGTTGTGTCCCCTGCTCCTCACGGCGGTAAGCAGATCGTGGTCCCGCCCGAAATGCACGGAAGTGATTACGTCATCGACATCGCTGCAATAAGCGATCACGGCAGGATACCTGTTTATCATTCCATTCCATATCCTGCGGCCCGAGTCGTAATCTTCATCGCTGGGCCTGATCACTTTTCCGTGCAGGGCCCTTTCGAATTCCCGCACAAGCCTCTCTTCAAGCACTGCCCCGGCAGCATTTATGACTCTCCTGTCCACCATAATCTGCTCCTATGATAAGTATATCGAAACCGTTTATGGTTATAGGCCGAAGGCACCTCAGCCGGGGAAATGCTCCGGTTTCACATCCATCCTCTCCTGGAACCCTCCAGGCGTAGTCGGAGGCCGGCAAGAGCTCGGTACCTCGCACCTACTCCAACACACATGTCTCTTATGCAAGGCAGAAATCGGCGGATATTTCTCTGTTGACATTTCGTGCGAAATAGGCTAGTTTAGCACTTACGATATTAACAAACGGCGCAACAAAGGGAGGAAGGGCACAATGAAAAAGATGGTTGTTTTCACGCTGATGGTCGCTGTTTTGTTCTTCTCGTCAATGGTCCAGGCCGAGGATTTCGGAATGTTTGTGAAGGTGATGGACAAATTCCAGGGAACTTTTGAGGAGGCGGTAAAGGGCGCCGAACAGGCACTTGCCAGGAACGGCTGGCAGATCCTTGCCTCGTATGATGCATCTGTGCCCGAAGGGTGCAGTCACAAGGCACACACCATAGTAATAAGTTCTCCGACATACGGCGGGAAGATAATGTCCCACGGCGCGAGGTCCGCATTCTCCCTGCCTCTGAGGGTCGGCATCTTCACCGACGAAAACGGCATTTCTCTCTCATTTGTAAATCCCGCGTCGCTGAACAGGACCGTGTTGGGCGATAATGTCGAAAAAGACCTCTCAGTCGGCACGATGAGGGACTTGTCCGCTCTTCTGGCGTCGGCCGGAAAGGGAAGGGTCGTGAATCAGCAGGCAGGAGAGGTGAGAAGCAAGGGCCATGTCGGGGGAATGGGTGGCGGCGCATTTACAGACAAGATCGAGGAGGTCTATAAAAGAGAAGATTCGGGCAATGCGCTCCGGGAGATAACGGGAAAGGTCAGGGAGGGCATCACATCGAACACCAATGGCTGGAAGCTGGTCTACACGCTTGATCTGGGCAGCGATGTGACGGTTTACGGCGTGAATAAGGCGGTGACTGAGGCTAAGGCGTTCAGGATCGCCGGGGAAAAAAGGGAATCGAAAGTCAATTCCTGTCCCGGTGTCGACCATGTCTCTGCATTTCCGATAGAGGTCGTTGTATATAAGGAAAAGGGCATGGTAAGAGTCATGCTGCTCGATGAGATGTACAGGATGAAGGTCTATTTCGAGGACGCGGGCAAGTGGGCTTTCATGAAGAACATGGGTATGCCCGGGGCCATCGAGAGAGAGATCACCGCAATGGTCACTTCAAAGCTGAAATAGGAATTGACCCGGGGCTTGTCCCAAGCTTCTACAGCCGGGGCCAAATGCCCCGGCTATAGAGGCTGAAGAGATGTCCGCTGAAGAGGGTCCTGTATGCGGCACGTGTTTTTGCCTATAATAAACGGCCGTGCTTATAAGATCGTCCGGAGACTGTAGTGCCTCAGGCCACAAAGCTTTCCCGGGTGATACGATACCTTATGACGCAGATTTAGGCAAAGAGAAAAGAATCCGGGACACCCCCATTTCCTTCTGAATACCGTCAGGTGTAAATCGCGGACCGCGCAGAGAGCAAGAACCGGATTGCCGGCATCTATTAACCTGAGCTATTATAAGGCCGGGAGGTACAGAATATGGAGACGCGCTCAGCCATGGAGACTTATAAACGCATCGAAAAGGCGATCCTCTATCTTGAAAGCAATTTTCGGCGTCAGCCTGGGCTGAAAGAGGTCGCGAAGTCTGCGAACCTGAGCGAATATCATTTTCAGCATCTCTTCAAACGCTGGGCGGGGATAAGTCCCAAGCGGTTGTTGCAGCTTCTCACAATAGAGAACACAAAGAAATTGATGGTGGACTCCGGCAGCCTGCTCAATGTGACCTACGACGCAGGCCTGTCCAGTCCGAGCAGGCTTTACGATCTCTTCGTAAGCATTGAAGCGGTTACGCCTGATGAGTTCAGAAATCGCGGCGCCGAGATGAAGATCCTCTATGGCTTTCATCCCAGTTTCTTCGGGGAGTGCTTCATCGCTATTACCCGCAGAGGAATATGCAGCCTTGCTTTTACTGTAACTGGCGACCGTACGAGGGCTGTGAGCGATCTCAGAAAGGCATGGAGTCATGCGGAAGTCGCAGAAGACGCGGCGGCAACAAGACCTTATGCGGATAGAATATTCAGAGCGAAAGGAGCAAACGGCACGCTAACGCTTCACCTGAAGGGGACGAATCTTCAGATCAAAGTCTGGCAGGCACTCCTGAAGATTCCGAGAGGACGTCTCATCTCGTACGAAGCAGTCGCGCGCAAGATCGGCAGGCCTAAGGCTGTCCGCGCCGTTGTCAATGCCGTGGCAGGCAACCCTGTGGCTTTCCTGATTCCCTGCCACAGGGTCATCCGTAAAACAGGCGTAATTGGAGACTACCGATGGGGCAGTGCGAGAAAAAAGGCGATTCTTGTATGGGAGGCGGGCAGGGGAGATAGGGATAAGAACAAAGATCGAAACTCATGAAAGCAAGCGCGCAGCATTTCATGAAATGATCAAGGCTTTGCGTTGACTTTTCCCGGGGCAAAGGATATCTTAAGAACAAGAGGCTTGGCCTCTGTTGCGGAACTTGACCAAAGGGCCTGAGATTCCTTTGAATCTCAGGCCCGCCTTTTTTGCGTGGTGAAACAAAAAGGCCCGGTGAAATTCACCAGGCCTTTTCTATTTAATCCGGCAGCGACCTACTTTCCCAAGACCTTGCGGTCAGAGTATCATCGGCCCTGGAGAGCTTAACTTCCGTGTTCGGAATGGGAACGGGTGAACCCCTCCGGTATCGCCACCGGAAACCTTATTTCCGGTTCAGGGTAAAATCATACCATTTGAAAAGAACAAAATGCAAGCTCTTTGACAACAGGAGGGAAATAAAATAAGGGTCAAGCCGCACGGTCTATTAGTACTGGTCAGCTGAATGCATTACTGCACTTACACTTCCAGCCTATCGACGTGGTGGTCTACCACGGACCTTCAGGGGGATTGCTCCCCGGGAGATCTTATCTTGGGGTGGGCTTCCCGCTTAGATGCCTTCAGCGGTTATCCCTTCCGGACACAGCTACCCGGCATTGCCACTGGCATGACAACCGGAACACTGGAGGTCCGTCCATCCCGGTCCTCTCGTACTAAGGACAGCTCCCCTCAAATCTCCTGCGCCCACAACAGATAGGGACCGAACTGTCTCACGACGTTCTGAACCCAACTCTC
>JAMCWJ010000008.1 GCA_023475105.1 Nitrospirota bacterium | reverse complement strand
ACGTCGGGCCTTCCCGCTCCCGGTCCTTTCTTTTTTAGGGTATTTTAATCCGGGAAGGGCTTCGATAGGGTCAGTCGATTACGATTAATTCAGGGCCAACAGCGTTAGGTTATTCCGAAAAACAACACTTCCATGTCTGTAACTCAATGACAAGCAGAATGCAGATTTCGCCCAATTTGTTCAAAAGGGAGATCATCAAACTAAAAAAGAAGAGGATTAGAGAAAGGCGAAAAGAATATCGAAGTTACTGGGAAGAAAAAGTGAAGTTTTATATCTCTCCCCATCCTCCATCAAAAACTTCTTGACAACAACCCAAAACAGGAGTACAAGGAAAGTGAAGAGTGGCTCACCAAAGTGGTGGTCTTGCTCCTCTTGGACTCAGCCGAAAGGTTTTAAGGTCGTAGGACGTAGAGTACAGACGTAAGAGTCTCAAGCTGTATGTCTCTAAGATGTTCAAACCGCTGAGGTGAGGGGAAGCAGGCACCACTTTTTTATTGCTGCCTTACTGTCCTGCTGCCGTATCCCCCAACGGGACCTACCGACATCCTCTCCTGCCCTCTTACCCGCCTGTTTAACGAGGATACTGAGGAACTTCTTCCTTTCTTCCTGATCAAGGCTTTTATAAAGACCCTCAACGCAGCTGAAATCTTCCTTCTTGACAAACATGTTCCACCTCCCTCTCTTGTTATCATGCGATGCTACCATGCAATCTTTTGGATATGTTAATTATCACCATATGATAGTTATCCCCCTTTTGTGATATGCTTGTCAAGTCTTTTCGTGATGCTTTTTCTTTTTTGTTGCGATTTGCTATCTCTTAGTGATAACATTTTGGCATTGAAAGACTTTGGAAGGGGTTCAAATGCTAATTGTTAATTTGAAAGCCTCAATTGAACGGAAGAGCGCCATAGAGAAACGGCGAATCACTCTCAAGGTCATTGAGCAGGAGACTGGCGTTAAGGCGCTTACCTTGTCCAGGATGGCAACGAACCACAATTATAATTTCAGTAGGAAGGATCTCGAAAAACTTCTCATTTATTTTAACTGTCAGCCGAATGACTTATTGACGCTGATTAAAGATGATCAACGATTATGATCCGGGGTCATCTGAATGAGTGAAGGTCAACCCTTCAAAGAAGGTCAGATACTTGTCGGTTCACTCTTCAATGAGCCCATGCGTGTCGAGACCGTACGGGCAAATGGGCCGAACACGTGGGTTGTCGGCCTCGTGGGGACGCAAACAGAACGATTCAGGAAAGTAACTCTTACAACACAGGACCTTAATTCCATCACGGTCATCGACTCGAAGTTCACATACAAGGGGGACGGTGCTCTTCTCCGCCTGGGCATTCAGGCATATTCACTCGGAATCCCCTATGAGTTCGACCCTTACTTCGGCCTTTCCATTTCTCGCGTTGACCCGCTGCCTCACCAGCTTGAAGCGGTCTATGATTACCTGCTTAAGCTCGCCCGCGTCCGTTTTCTCCTGGCCGACGATGCAGGGGCCGGAAAGACGATCATGGCAGGGCTCCTTATCCGCGAGCTCAAGCTCAGAGGCTTGGCAGAGAGAATCCTGATCGTCTGTCCAGCTAACCTCGCATTCCAGTGGCAACGCGAGCTGAAGGAAAAATTCGATGAGAAGTTCCTCGTCCTCAAGGGGCAGGATATCCGCGAGCAATTCGGCGTAAACCAATGGATGGAACAGAAGACCGTCATTACTTCCCTCGATCTTGCCAAGCGCACTGAGATGCTGCCGGGATTGCGCCAGGTCCAGTGGGATTTGGTCATCGTGGATGAGGCACATCGCATGTCATGGACACCGCCTGCCCGCAAAACAGCCCGATACGCCCTTGGGGAATTGTTAAGAGATACATCCGACCACCAGCTCCTGTTGACCGCTACCCCACACAAAGGTGATCCCGTGAATTTCAGTCTCTTTCTGCAGCTTCTCGATGCCGACGCCTATGCTGATGTGAGATCGATACGAGCGGCGATGGACAATCGCCGAGCACCGTTCTATCTGCGGCGAACAAAAGAGGCGATGGTCTATTTCCCAGAGCGGCGTCCCGATGGAACATGGGTTGCGGAGAAGATATTTACGAAGAGAATCCCCCATACCGTTGATTTTCAGATAGACGGTCCGGAATTCGACCTCTATAGGGACATCACAAGGTTTGTTAAGCAGCAAAGCGCAAGGGCTGCGGCCCAGGGTGACGATCCTAGAGCGCGCGCAATTGGCTTCTTAATGTCTCTGTACCAGCGTCGGCTTGCATCGAGCACCTATGCCATGCGTCATTCCCTTCAGAACCGTGCGAAACGTCTAGCTGAAGGGCTGAAGAGGGCAGAGGAACTGTGCAGGCTTGCGCCGCCTGATCTTCCGTCACCGGAAGAACTTGAAGAGATGGAGGAAGCAGAACGCGAGCGTCTGGAAGAGACGCTTGAGGCGATCACGCTCGCGGGCAACGCGGAACAGGTCCGTGAAGAGATAGAGGAGCTCAAACGTCCTGCGCTTCAGGCGCAGGCTGTCGAGGACGCCGGCGCTGAGGCAAAGCTTTCCCGCCTTAAAGATCTGCTGCACAAAGAGGGTTTTTTCGATCACCCTGAAAAAAGGCTTCTGATCTTCACTGAGTTTAAAGACACACTTGATTACCTCCTAAACTGTCTTAAGGCGTGGGGATTTCGGGTCGGTTGCATTCACGGGGGCATGAAACCAGGGTCCCGCGAGGAACCCGGAACTCGGCTCTATGCGGAGCAGCAGTTTAAAGAGGGGGATATCCAGATCCTTGTTGCTACAGAGGCAGCAGGAGAAGGAATTAACCTTCAATATTGTAATATTCTCTTCAACTATGATATCCCCTGGAACCCGAATCGCCTTGAACATCGCATGGGAAGGATTCACCGTTACGGCCAGAGAAAAGACTGTCTCATTTTCAACTTTGCAGCGACGAACACGATTGAGGGACGCGTCCTCCGGAGACTGCTTGAGAAACTGCAGGAGATAAGGGACGCCCTTGACGACGACGCGGTGTTTAACGTGGTTGGCGAGGTCCTGCCCGCGGCTCATGTGGAGAGGGTTCTCCGGGATTATTACGCCGGAAAGCTCGGAGACCAGGACCTTGAGGAGCGGCTTCTCAAGAACGTTGATGAGACCCAATTCCGGGCAATCTGCCAGAATGCGCTCGAAGGCCTTGCTTCCAAGAAGCTCAACCTTGAGATGCTTATTGAACGCAGGGCCAAGGCCCAGGAGAGGAGAGTTGTCCCTGAAACCATAGCACGGTTCATGAAAGACGCTTCGGAATATGTGCCTTTGACCGTTAAGTTCATAGCGGGCCTGCCTCATACCTTCGACCCGGGAAAGACGCCTTCAGCCCTCAGGCGCTATGAGTCTCAGCCGGACTGGAAACTTCCTGCCCTTGCCAACAAGTACCCCCGCTGCTCCACAGACCGCGAGACGGCTGAAAAGGACAATCTTGAATGGGTAACTCCGGGGCATCCGCTTTTCGAAGCGGTAAGAAGGGAGGCTTATTCCCGCTCTCAGGAGGTCTTTAGCAAAGGCGCCTGTTTTTACTCACTTCAGCATGATTCCGCTGCGCGCCTTGATTTTTACCGCGGCAGGGTAGTAGATGGTCTCGGCCAAGTGATTCACAAACGGCTCTTTGCTGCTGAGATCACGGAGAAAGGAGAGCCTCGGCTTGTGGATCCAAGCGTGCTCGGCAACCTCACTCCCGCCGAGACTGAGGAAATGACCTCTTCTGTGACCGTGTTACCGGAAGTGGGTGAGTGGCTCAACGATAGTGCATTGAAGCCCTTTCTTGAGGAAACGCGCTCTGAGCGGCTTGCTGAAGTTGAACGTGTGGCTTCTCATGTAGAATTATCCCTGACAGAACTTCTCCAGAAGACTGACGAGGAGATAGGTAGGGCGGCCGCCGAAGTGGAACAGAAAGTCACCGGTGCCGAAGGACGCCTTGCTCAGGCAGAAGCCCGCCATTCAGAGCTCTTGAGTCGCCGCGACAGACGCAGGCAGGATCTTGAGCGTCAGCGTTCGCTCTCGCTTCAGGCGGTGGAACGCATTACAAGCGTGCTCATACTGCCCCACCCGGAGCGGGAAAATCCTGCCATACGGAGATTGCGTCCTGATTTCGAAACCGAGGCCGTCGCCATGAAGGTTGTCATGGAACATGAGCAGAAGGAGGGTCGCCAGGTTTACGACGTGCATGAAAAGAACCTTGGATATGACATTACCAGTCTTGATCTGAGTTCCGGTGAACTGCGTCTCATTGAGGTCAAAGGGCTCAGCGATGCTACCGGGACTATTCTTCTTACACCGAATGAACGGCGCGTTGCAGAAGACCGTAGGGAATGCTATTGGCTTTATGTCGTTACCAGTTGCAAAATCGAGCCGCAACTGCAGGAGCCTATCAAAGATCCTGCCAGGTTTGCGTGGAATGAAGTTACCAAGGTTGCGCATTACTATCTCTCAGTGGATGCGATGACCCAGCCGATGCAGGTGAAAGAGAATCAAGACTTGTATGGGGGGGAGCAGAAATGATGACACTTCGGCAATTCTCGCACAAACCTGAAACCGTGCCGTCCATAACGTCCTGGTATCTGTCAGACTTGGGAGAAGCACGCGGCAGGCAGGAACTATTCACAAAACAATCTCCTCAGAAGCTCAAGGTTCTCAAAGAACATGCTCTGATAGAGAGTGCAGTTTCATCGACTCGGATTGAAGGGGTAGAGGTCGATCAGGCCCGCGTTGCCACCATAGTGTTCGGCAAGTCACATTTACGGGACCGTGATGAAGAAGAAGTCCGTGGGTATCGCAATGCGCTGAAACTAATACATGAGCAGGGGGCAAAGCTTCCGGTATCGAAGGATACAATCCTGAGACTGCATAAACTGGCAAAGGGCGACATGTGGGATGCCGGTAAATACAAAGAGAAAGAAAGCGATATCATCGAGAAGTATCCAGACGGGACTTCGCGTGTGCGTTTCAGAACTGTTTCACCCGCCAAGACACCGGCATTTATGGCTGAACTGATTGACCTATGGAATCAGTGCCTGCGCGAACGGTGGGTTCATCCCTTGGTTGCTATGGCCGCTTTCAATCTCGACTTTCTCTCCATTCATCCCTTCCGGGACGGCAACGGCAGAGTTTCGCGGCTGCTTCTCCTGCTTCAGTGCTATCATCTTGGCTACGAGGCAGGCCGCTATGTAAGCATCGAGAGGATCATCGAACAAAGCAAAGACCGGTATTATGAGACCCTTGAACAAAGCTCACAACGCTGGCACGATGCGAAGCATGATCCGTGGCCTTATATAAATTATGTACTTTATACACTCAAGACCGCTTACAAAGAATTTGAGGAGAGGGTCGGACAATTGCGGTCACCAAGAGGTGCTAAGACCGAGCTGATAAGGGCTGCCGTTGATTCTTTTTCGAAGGAGTTCACATTATCCGAGCTTGAACGGGCATGCCCCGGTGTCAGCAGAGATATGATTCGCAGGGTGCTTAGGGAACTGCAGAGCATCAAAAAAGTGGAATGTATCGGGCGAGGTCCGGGGGCCCTTTGGAGGAAAAGAGGTAATACCACTAAAAGAGGGTAATAAAGAGGGTAGGATAGCGAAAAACAGACATGTTGATGTGATTATCTTATCACGAACAAATACGTTGATAAGATTTCTGCCGCAAGCTGTGGCAGAAATGAGCAGTCTACCGACGATTGAGGAGATAGAGGCGGAAGGGAGTAAAAAGGGAAAATGAAAGGGAGTGCCGTGGCTGCATCAGAAGGAGGACGATAATATGTGGTCAGATAAAGAAACACTATATGATTGTCTTGGATATTCAAGCTATGTGGATGTCCCGGCCGGCATCTGCACTCAGCAAGAATTGGCTCCCCTTACGCTTGGCATTTTTGGGGCATGGGGAAGTGGTAAGACAAGCCTCATGACAATGCTCAGGTATCGTTTGGATCAGAAGAAGGACGCTAACAAGGTACGCACGCTCTGGTTTAATGCATGGAAGTATGAGGGCCGTGATGAGGCCCAATCTGCGCTTATCCATGCAATCCTTGCCAAGCTCACCGAGGGGCTCATTGAGGTACAATCAAAAAGTGTGTAAATAGATAACAGGCGGTGTATCCTTTTAGGTTGACCTGGAAATCAACGAAAGGAAGGAGACACCACCATGAGAAAGGGTATCACTGAGACGGCAAGACCGTCAAGAGCGACGTATGAGGTATTGGAGGAGATGGTTCGAGGAAAGATGCAGGAATACATTCAGAGCATTCTGGAGGATGAAGTCGAAACATTTCTCGGAAGGAGGAAGTCTGAAAGACTCAAGATGGTTGATAGCACTGGCGGGTATAGGAACGGCCACGGCAAGCCGAAGAAATTCAGCATTATGAGCGGGACGATCACCGTGCGGCGTCCTCGTGTAAGGGGGACGGAGGAGCGGTTCGAAAGCAAGATAATTCCTTTTTTCAAGCGCCGCTCGAAAGAAGTTGGTCAATTGCTGCCGGAACTGTATTTACACGGTCTGGCCAAAGGTGACTTCGATATGGCGCTTCGTGGTTTATTGGGAGAAGGAGCGCCATTGTCAGCTTCCTCGATAGAACGGCTGAAGGCGAAATGGCAGCTTGAGTATGAGGAGTGGAAGCGCCAGGATCTCTCATCCCTTGAGGTGGTCTATCAGTGGGCAGATGGCATCTATGTGAAGGCTGGCCTTGAGAAAGACAAGGCGGCGCTTCTGGTGATTATCGGAGCGCTCACCAACGGCAAGAAGGTATTCCTTGCCTGCGACAGCGGATATCGGGAGAGCAAGGAGTCCTGGAGCGGTGTTCTGAGGGGCCTGACAGGGCGTGGCCTGAGGCTTGGCAGACTTACGATTGCCGATGGTCATCTTGGAATATGGTCGGCACTCGGGGAACTCCATGCCGAAGGGAAAGAGCAGCGGTGCTGGAACCATAAGATCAGGAACGTACTTGACTGTTTCCCTAAGAGGCTACGTGCTGAGGCCGCAAAACAGCTCAAACAGCTTCCCTATGCGGAAACGCTTGCAGAGTGTGAGCGCCGTCGGGATGCATTCGTTGCACGCTACCGGAATGATTATTCAAAGGCGACAGAGAAACTCCTCGCTGATTGGGATAGAATGGTCACGTTCTACTCATTCCCGAAGGAACACTGGCCGCACCTCAGGACAACGAATGTGGTTGAGCCCCCGTTCAGCTCGGTGAGACTGAGGACGGATGCAGCAAAGCTCCTCCTCCAAGTGAGTTGCGAAACGAGCGCTATGTGAAATTGCAGTTGAATGCTACTCAGCCATCTGGGTTGCTTCTCGGCAGAAACATCGCATTTCCTCAAGGCCTGTTTTCGGAGGGATGAACGAAATCTCTTCTATATGTCCCATCAAAAACTCCTTATCGACACTTTTCAGTTAAGAGTCACAAATTATCTTAATCTTTCGCCTTTTAGCGAAATAAAATCAAAAGAAAAAATATGTCCTTCAGGATATTCTTTACATTCGCCGACATAACCTCTCCATTTTGCCTTTCTATTAACCAGCTTGACTATCCCTCCACAGAGGGGCATAGAGAATAAGAGGATAGCCATCTCAAAGCTGTCATTGAAAAAACCTGCAGAGGTTGTTAATATAAAAGCGGCCAAGAGGAAATCGTCAACAGACCGTCAACGATGATTTTTGGTTGATATAATTATTTTTATAGTTCAATGAGTTGCAAAGAGCGTGTGTGGGTTCGATTCCACACGATCCCGCCATTGGATGAGGGTCTCCGGAAAGCCGGAGGATTTCCTGGGTGTCAGTATCGGGGCGTAGCGCAGCCTGGTAGCGCACACGGTTCGGGACCGTGGAGTCGGAGGTTCAAATCCTCTCGCCCCGACCAATTCTCCCTTGCGAGATGAAAAAGGTCATTTCCGTTATCGGTGGAAGAAGGGTCGAAAAGAAACTCCTCGTTGAGGCGGAAAGGCTCGGGAGACTGATCGCCCGCATGGGTTTCGTCCTTGTCTGCGGAGGTCTGGGCGGCGTGATGGAGGCCGTCTCGAAGGGAGCGAAGGCAGAGAGAGGAACGACCGTCGGGATATTGCCTCAGGACCACAAGCGGGACGCCAATGACTACATCGATATCCCTGTCGTAACTGGACTGGGAATCGGGAGAAATGTTATTATAGTGCGCACAGCGGATGCCGTGATTGCCGTGGGCGGTGAATATGGAACGCTTTCTGAGATCGCCTTTGCCCTCCAGATGGGAAAGCCTGTCGTTGGAATTGATACGTGGGACATCAAGGGCATCATCGCCGTGAAAAATGCGGAAGAAGCGGTCGAAAAAGTCGTCGGGATGCTGGATAAGCCGTAGTGGAGAGTTCCGAATATGCACTGCTTTTTCCCTTTTGCTTTGTTCTTTTTTCGGTTCAGGACTTTGATCGTAGTTGATAGCCCCCTTAGCTCAGAAGGATAGAGCACAGGTTTCCTAAACCTGGTGTCGCAAGTTCGACTCTTGCAGGGGGCACCATAAAATTCAAGGGGTTACGGGATGCCGTGATCCCTTCTTTATTCCAGGTGTCCATCCGGCCTTCAATCTTCTTACTAAGAAGTACATAAGTACGATAACGTTATTTGTCACTCCGGCTTGTCCGGAGTCTTTCCTAAGAAGGATTCCCGGCAAGCGGGAATGACACCCTACTAATAAACTCATTAGTAATTTCCTCCTTTCTTAAAGATTTTGTTAAATGAGCATAATGCAGTTTCTGTATTCCACTTATTTCTGAAACTGCAATAATACGTTTTGTTATTGCGTAATATGTACTTTTGTTGCAATAAGATTGACATTATTGCAATTTCTTTGATAAACTTGCAATATGGCATTTTCTTATTGCAGGGGAAATTACTTCTTGAAAAAGAGATTTAACCATTGAACCCTAAAGATTTTGAAAGATCACCGGCCGGAAGGTGTGTAAGAACGTTAAGGGATTATTGCGCATTTGTTCCCAATCCCCTTCCGCCAATAATAGAATATGACGATCGCCTTATTAGACTTCTTTCAGATGCTGATAGATTATTGGGCGAGCTATCCGGCATAGGAAGGTTACTTAAGAATCCCTTTCTTTTAATTTCTCCTTATATTCGTCGCGAAGCCGTATCAAGTTCAAAAATTGAAGGCACTCAGTCTTCTTTAAGTGACTTATTTTTCTATGAGGCATCTGAAATGAAAATTCCCAAAATACTAGACGTCAAAGAAGTATATAATTATGTTCAGTCCATGATTCAAGGCATCGCTCTCCTTGAAAAACTACCTATTTCTACCAGACTAATTTGTGAATTGCACAAGATTTTGATGAAAGGAGTGCGTGGCGAGCATGGCACCCCAGGTGAATTACGCAGAAGCCAGAACTGGATAGGTCCGCCTGGCTGTACGCTTAACGAGGCAACATTTATTCCGCCACCTGTAGAAGAGATGAACGCCTCCCTGTCAGATTGGGAAAAGTATATCAATTCGGAACCGAAAGAACCTATCTTAATTCAAGCATCCTTGCTGCACTACCAATTTGAAGCAATACACCCATTCATTGACGGAAATGGTCGCATTGGACGGCTTCTCATTACACTTTTCCTCTGTCAGAAAGGAAGTCTTAGCCAACCTCTTCTTTATCTTTCTGAATTCTTCGAAAAATATAGAGATGATTATTACGCACGATTGCTTGCAGCAAGTAAGACCGGGGATTGGAAAGGATGGATTGAATTTTTTCTTCGTGGGGTCGTTAATATGGCTAACGATGCTTTAGATAACGCAAAAAAAATACTTGCCCTCCATGACGAATATTCTCAGCGTATCAACAAGGCCAGAAGAGTTCCGGAAATCGTACATAAATTATTAGATGAAATATTCACCAGTCCCGTTGTCTCTATTTCAGTATTGACAAGAAAATGGGATGCTTCATTCAACAGTTTGAAGGGTGGTGTTATAAAGCTGCAAGACTTGGGAATTCTTAAAGAAGTGACCGGGAAACGACGGAACAAATTATTCGCCTCTCAAGCTCTGTTGGACATCCTCATAAAAAAGTAAGTTCCATAGCAAAGTTCTCTGATACCGTTGAGATATGGCCCGTATGACAAGCCCAGGGACGACCACGGGGCCTGAGGCCACCGACTCGCGCTCGGAAGGTCCACTGTGGTCAATCTATGCGCAGTTCATTTGGCTCAATGGGGGCAAATGAAGTGAATGTTCTCGCAGAGGTCGAACCTAATGAGAAAGAAAGTATCATTCTTGTCCCGAAAAAAGACAAAAACTGTCGTTGGTTTACGTGGGGAAATGAGGGTCCTAATTTCCCTGGTGGCTGATCCTGCTCCCTATTTCAGCGCGCTTTTTGGTTGTTTGTCCTTTTTCTCTTTTAGATCTGCCGCATGTTTGATCGCCTTCTGTTTCTGGCCCTTCTCTTTGTCCTTTTTGCCGCCTTTGTCGCCCATTGTCTGCCTCCTTTGGTGTTGCCGGTCATATTCTTGCCGTTCGAGAACCTGGAGTGTTCTGATGAATGCTACCAGAAATATGAGCCGAAGGCAAGGCCGGATAGCCTTTCTGCTGATTTCAGCATACCGAGGTTTTCAGGAACTCCTTCAGGTCTTGCCCGATATCCTCCCTGTCCAAGGCATATTTTATGACTGCCTTCAGGTAGTTCAACGGATCTCCGGTAGTCAACCATTCTCCATTATCCACCTCTTTGGCCAGAAAAATCCCTCCACGTTCGACATACTGACGGATTGCATCGACGATCCAAAGCTCGTTGTCTTTGCCGAGCGGAATTTCTCTTAGGATATCGACGATATCCTGGTTCAAGATCATCCGCCCGAAATCGGCCAGCTGAGAGGGGGCCTCATCGATGGAGGGCTTTTCTATAATTTTTTCGATTTCCGAAGAGTGAGGACGCAGCTTTACAATCCCGTAGCGGTTCACCATCTCTCGTTCGACTTTCTGCACCCCGATCATCAGGTGGCCGTGACCCTGATAATCCTCTATCATCTGCTTGGTGAAGGATACTTTTGAGCGCACAAGATCATCACCCCAAACATAGATAAACGGTTCGTTATCTACCAGGCTCGCGGCAGACAAAACAGGGGTACCGTTGCCATAAGGGCCCTTTTGCCTAATATAGACGAAGTTGGCCATCTCGGAAATTCGTGTTATCTCCTCGAGCTGTTTCAGCTTTCCCGCTTCCCTTAATTCATTTGCCAGGGCCCAGTTATGATCGAAGTGGTCTTCCAGAGGCTTCTTATCCCACTTTGTGACTAAGATAATGTCCTGTATCCCGGCTTCCACCAATTCCTCGACGACTAACTGAATAATCGGCTTATCCACGATCGGTAACATCTCTTTCGGCATGGTCTTCGTTGCCGGAAGGAATCTCGTCCCGGCGCCGGCCACTGCGACAATAGCTTTCTTAATCGGCATGGATCTCATAATTTCCCCTTTATATTGCATATACTTAACGTATTATGTTCCTTCGTTTTGTCCGGGACGGGTATTTTCACCTGGACCGAATGTTCCCGATGGTCGTCAAGAAGTGGAATAGTATCATCGGGTTGCTCAATGCCATCGACGGTCACACTCACTGTGCTGCCGTTATTCGTTTGCAGCAGGGTGATATGGTAGACCGTTTCCCTGTAACGGTAATGCACCTTAAACGACTCCCACTCCCCGGGGAGGCACGGCGCGAAATGCAGCCTGTCTGTTTCAAGCCGCAGCCCCAGTAGCGATTCCAGGATAAGCCTGTACATCCAGCCTGCCGACCCCGTGTACCAGGTCCATCCACCGCCGCCAACGTGCGGTGAGAGCGCATATACGTCGGCAGCGACAACATACGGTTCCACCTTGTAGGTCGCAATCTTCTCCGGAGATCCCGCATGGTTTACCGGGTTGATCATCGTAAGCAGTTCCCACGCGCGACTGCTGTCGCCCAATTGAGCGAAGGCCATCGCGGCCCAGATCGCCGCATGGGTGTACTGCCCGCCATTCTCCCTTACACCCGGGACGTATCCTTTTATATAGCCGGGATTCAGATCCGATTTATCGAACGGCGGGTCCAGGAGCTGGATCAGGCTATGGTCGCGGCTCACAAGGCGCTTATCCACTGCCTCCATTGCCATGCGGGAGCGTTCGGCATCCCCGGCGCCCGAGAGAACAGACCAGCTCTGCGCTACCGAATCGATCTGGCATTCGGCATTGCCCGCAGAACCCAGCGGCGAGCCGTCGTCAAAGTAAGCGCGTCGGTACCAGCCGCCATCCCAACCGTTCTCCTCGATATTCCTGCGCAGTTGAGCAGCTTCCTCCCGGCAGCGCTCGGCAAAGGGCAGGTCATCACGTAGTCGTGCAATCGCGGCAAACTGCATAAGCACGTCATAAAGGAAGAACCCCAACCAGACGCTTTCGCCTTTACCATGTTCGCCCACCATGTTCATGCCGTCGTTCCAATCACCCGAGCCTATGAGCGGCAGGCCGTGCTCACCGAGTCTGAGGCCATTCAGGATGGCCCGCACACAGTGTTCGTACAAAGTGGCCGTTTCGTCCGATCGGCCGGGAAGATCGTAATACGAGTCCTCATCAGTTCTTACTGGGCGGCCCTCGATGAAGCGGACGGATTCATCCAATACGCCGGTGTCACCGGTGCTCATGACGTACCGGCATGTAGCCAACGGCAACCAGAGGAAGTCGTCCGAACAGTGCGTACGCACTCCCCGGCCTGACGGAGGATGCCACCAATGCTGAACATCTCCCTCCCCAAACTGACGGGCCGCACAGAGCAGGAGGTGCTCGCGCACAAGGCGCGGTTCCGTGTGAATGACCGCCATCACGTCTTGCAACTGGTCGCGGAAACCAAAGGCGCCACCCGACTGGTAGTATCCGGACCGGGCCCAAAGACGACATGCCAGAGTCTGGTATAAGAGCCAGCCATTGGCCAGGACGTTGACGGACTGCTCCGGTGTTTCCACCTGCACTGCGCCGAGAGTATGGTTCCAGTACTGCCAGACCGCTTCAAGAGCTCTTCGCGCGGAAGCAGATCCACGAAAGCGGCGCACCAGTTGGCCGGCATCATTTGAGTCTTGCCCAACGCCGAGCCTGAAAATAATCTCACGCTCCTGCCCGTCGGTCAAATCGAATGGGACCTGTATAGCGGCGCAGGGATCCAGGGCAGCCCCTACTTTGCCGGAAAGCCGCGACCGCGTCATCGCGTCCGGGCTCCGAAGCGTGCCGTTACGGCCAAGGAATTCGGTCCGGTCGCCGCTTAAGGTCCGGGTCGTATCATCCACGTCGAAAAACGCGGTCCGGTCGGTAAACTCCGTGTTGTATGGGTTTAACGCTAAGAGAGCGCCGGTATCGGGGTCAACTTTGGTGATTACGTGCATCCCCGATTTCGGTCGCAGATCACCAAGCACCCACTCAGCGTAACCGGTGGCGGAGAGACGGCGGGACCGGCCTGACTCGTTGCGCACTTTCAAGACCGTGAACTTGACCGGTGCGTCTATGGCCACGTAAACCCAGACCTCGGAGCTGATGCCGTCCTCTGTGTGTTCAAAGACGCTATAGCCGAGCCCGTGCCGGCTGACATACGGCGCCGCGCCGCGGCTGGGTAGCGGAGTGGGCGACCAGAAAAGGCCGCTCTCTTCATCGCGAAGGTAAAAAGCTTCTCCGCCCGAATCGCACAAAGGATCGTTGTGCCAGGGGGTGAGGCGGAACTCATGGGCATTTTCGCTCCAAGTGTAAGCCGACCCGCTCTCCGAAATAACCGTCCCGAAGCGTGGATTGGCCAGCACATTCACCCATGGCGCCGGAGTCACCTGCCCCCGCGTGGTCGTAATTATGTACTCGCGTCCATCAGGGCTGAATCCTCCCAACTCGTTGGAAAAGATCAGATCGCGGCGGGGCATTGCCACGAATGTGACGGATTCGGAGCGAAGGGGCCTGGTCGGTTTGAGGCGCGGTACTATTGCGTTCACGATACCGCGGCGGTTGACCTGTTCCTCCAGCGTTCCCCAACTGTCGCTAATGATGGCGCGAGCTACTGTTTGGAGCAAAATGCGGTCCTCATTCGATATCTGCTCAACGAGCTTTACAAAAATGCCGCCCGGTCGGTCTTTCACATTGGCTTCGAGGCCTGCCGCAATGAGCCCCATGATCTGGTCCTGAAGAAGTTGCCGGTACCCGGCGCGATCTTCGTTCCATATTACCAGGTCCACCGCTAGTCCTTTGAGACGCCAGTATGCGTGGGCCTGGACGAGCTGCCGCACCAGGTCGATATTGGCCGGATCTTCGATCCGCAGCAGCACGATCGGCAGGTCCCCGGAAATGGCGTATCCCCACAGACCGGATTGCCCGCGGCGGTTTTTTCTGAGAATGCCCGTGTCGGCACGCAGCAAGGGATTGGCGTAAATTATAGAGCCGGCAATGCGTCCATAGAGTTGCGCGTCGGCCTCTGTGGCATTGATCTGCCGCAGCAGCACCTGGCTGTGTGTCCACGCCAGATCAAAGACGCGGTCCGCGAGACGCCGGTCCTGGTATTTCTCGACAAGGCCCATACAGACGTCCCTGGTTTCCCCGATGCCCGACACTACATCTATCGTTGCCGACTCTTCCGGATCGAGCGTGATCCGGTACCTGATTGCGACAATCGGATCAAGCACTGAGCCCTCGCTTCCGGAGAGCGCCCCCGATAGAGTCGCTCGACCGCTCATGGCTTGCGGATTGGCGACGGTCCTTCCCCTGCCGATGAACTGCATGCGGTCGGTCTCATAGGAAACTTCTTCGACCTCTGTCCCGTGAGCGGTCATCAGGTGAAACATCCATGGCGCGTGCTCGCCCTGGGAGCGGGGGCGTCGGGTGCAGAGGATCGCCTTCCTTTGGTCGATGATCTCGGTCTGAACAAAGAGATTGCTGAACGCCGGGTGCAGCGCGTCTGCGGCAGGCGGTGCAAGGACGACCTCCGCGTAACTCGTTACATCGATCGTTCTGCGTGTCCGGGAGGAGTTCGTGATGCGGATCCGGCGCAGTTCGATGTCATCTTCCGGCGAAACAACGATCTCCGTATGCGTCTTATAGTCGTGGTCGCGGCGGCGAAACTCCGCCCGCGCGTCCGAAAAAATCGCTTCGTATGTGTCAGACCGTTTGAGCGTAGGCTGATACGCAGTTGACCAGAACTTCCCGCTCGCCACGTCGCGGAGGTAACAAAACGTGCCCCAGTTGTCGCAGGTGGTGTCTTCGCGCCAGCGTGTTACTGCCATCTCCTTCCAACTGCTGTAACCGCCGCCGGCGTTCGTGACCACCACGTGGTATCTGCCGTTGGACAGCAGCTGCACCTCCGGTATCGGAGTGTTGGGGCTGTTGAAAACGCGCACCGGCATCTCCGCCCCACTGGAAATCGCACGAACGTCGGAGAGCTCGGGGGTCTCCAGATAGAAGGCTGTAGCCCTTGGGACCCGCTCCTGGAGAAGGAGCATAGTAGCCTGGAACAAAGGGTCTGATTCGAATCTTTTTTGCATCGGACGGTCCAAAAGCAGATGGGCCAGTGAGAGGAGACTCATGCCCTGGTGGTGTGCCATGAATGACCGTACCACCGTGCTCGATTGTCTGCGCCGCTGACGTGAGGGGGTATAGTCGATCGCTTCGTAAAAACCATAGCGGGCCTCAAAGCCTTCAGCGCTAAGTCGTTGCAGGTTCAGACAAGCCTCCTCAGGCGCCACCATCAAGGCAAGCGCCGAGGCATAGGGCGCAATGACCAAGTCATCGGCAAGACCGCGTTGGAGCCCCAGGCCGGGTACGCCGAAGGCGCGGTATTGGTAGTTGAGATGGACGTCGACCGCGTTGTACCCTGATTCCGACATGCCCCACGGTACGCTGCGCTGCCTCCCATACCCGATCTGTCTGTCCACCGCCGCCGCATAGGTCTGGTCGAGCAACGTGTGTTCGTACGTCGGCATCACCAAAAGCGGCATAAGGTATTCGAACATCGAACCGCTCCATGAAAGAAGAACCGGCTCTCCACCGGAATTAGTGAGCAGGCGTCCCAGGCTGAACCAGCTCTCCTGCGGAAGTTGTCCTTGCGCAATTGCCACGAAACAGCATAATCTCGCTTCCGAAGCCAACAGATCGTAAAAACTCGCGTCCCTTCGGCGTTCGCTAACATTGTACCCGATAGCCAGCAGATGACGCGCCTTGTCGAACAGGAAATCATATTCTATACGACTGAGTTCACTTAATTGCTGCGCAAGGCGTTCGATAGTCGCAATTCTCTCACTGGCGCGCTGGTTGCCAAGTCCTGCCAGTTCGCGCAGTGTCGGTATCTTATCGATGCTGCTTGCTGGCGACGCAGCGAGAAACATCAGATCATCGAGAGCAGCCCGGCATTGCGCGGCAAAGGCGCGTGCCCACCACGCGGCTTCGTTATCGGGAGCCGCACCGAGGGCATCGAGACTAACGACCACTTCAGCGCCGGATGCAGCCAGCTGGTCCAGGCGGTGCCGCGCAGCGGCGAGCGAAGTTGGAGGGGAATTATATACGGGCTCGAGGTCCTTCCGGAGTTGAGCCAGTCGGCCATGAGCGCCTCCTTCGGGAGCCATTGCGGCCGCAGCGTCCAGGAGAATCATTACTGTATCGGTGAGACCGTCAAATAATCTTGGGCCCAGGATCGTCTGATCGGGAAGAGCAAGCAGGCCCTGCCGCAAGGTAAGCAGGTGGGCTGCAAGGTTCCCGCTGTCGACCGTCGAAATGTACCTAGGCAGCAGCGGTTTCAGAGACTGCGTATCGTACCAGTTGTAGAAGTGGCCCCGGTGCCGTTCCATGGCTTCCATCGTGCGCAGCGCATTCTCCGTACGCTCGATGAGTTGTCCGGCTGAAATGTAACCGAAGTCATATGCGGACAAATTCGCCAGCAGCGCAAGGCCCATGTTGGTCGGCGACGTGCGATGCACAACCGTAGCAACGCGATACTCCTGATAGTTATCAGGTGGCAGCCAATGATCTTCCGGGCCTACGAAGGTCTCGAAAAACGCCCAGGTCCTTCGCGAAAGCTTCCGGAGAAAGAGGATTTGTTCAGCCATCAGCCTTGCTCCGCGGCGGGTGAGAGGCCGGCTGATCCACCACGCGATAGTAGGGGAAACAAACCAGAGCCACAGTATAGGCCCGGCCGCTCCTAGCGTCGCGGGATTCGAAAGCGACAGATAGATCAATGCGGCGACAGCAATAATGGGGCCGATCCACATCGTCCGGCAGTAGGCGGCGAGGCCCTCTTGGTTATTACGGCTACTGCGGTCTGCGTCGTTTGACGGGCTCCATTCCAGAAGTCGTTTGCGCGTCAGCATCCGCCACGCGGTGCGCAAAATAGCATCCAGACTGAAAAAAGCCTCGTAGGGCAGACACGCGAGCGAAAATGCGGCCCGGGCGAAGCGCCTGCGCGCAGAGCGTACTGCGGCAGCGAGATGCTGCCCCAGAAGCGCATCGTCCGGCTTCCGGAACATTTCCAAAATAGAGGCAATCAAGGGGGGAACCAGAATAATTCCGATTACCGACAAGGTCCAGAACAGGACTGATGACAGAACCGTCCAGCCCAGCAGCAGCAGGAGTGTGTGGGCAATCCCCATCATGCTGCGCCGAAGGTTATCGAAGATCTTCCATTGGGACAGTCCTGAGAGCGGGTTTTTCTGAAAACGCGCGCCGGGACCGGGACCAGGCACATCCGACAGCAGCCACCGCGCAATCTGCCAATCGCCTCGAACCCAGCGGTGGCGACGGCTCACATCCGCGCTGTAGCAGGACGGATATTCCTCGTACAACAGCACATCGCTCAACAGCCCAGCCCGTGCATAACACCCTTCCAGAAGATCGTGGCTGAGTATCCGGTTTTCGGGGAAGCGTCCGTTAAGCGCCCGCTCGAATGCAGCGACATCATAGATGCCCTTGCCGATAAACGAGCCTTCACCGAAGAGGTCCTGGTAAACATCAGAGACAGCGCGCGTATACGGATCGATGCCGGGATCACTCCCGCACATCCGCGCATACCGCGACCGGTTTGTGCCCGGCAGGCTAGCGGCCACGCGTGGCTGAAGGATGCCGTACCCGGCAACAACGCGCTGCTTGTCTTCGTCGTAGCATGCGCGATTCAGCGGGTGCGCCATGACCCCCGCAAACTGCCGCGCCGAATCGCGCGGCAGTTGAGTATCCGTGTCAAGGGTGATCACGTACGTCACGTTAGATAAGATTTCCGTATTACCGACGATGAGTGAGAAGCGATTTTCGGAGAGATCATGTGTCCTGCCATTTCCCCTGCCGCTCAGTAGCGAATTCAGATCCGCGAGCTTCCCTCGTTTACGCTCATACCCCATCCAGATCCGGTCCCTGGTATTCCATCGGCGGGGGCGATGGAAAAGGAAGAAGGTATCGCCTTGTGTGCTCCCGTACTTTTTATTCAGCTCTTCGATCCTCTTCCGGGCCAGCTGCAACAGCGGCTTGTCCTCCGGAGTCGTTTCCTCGTCCGCGTCCCGGAAATCCGTCAGCAGGCCGAAGTGCAGGTTCTCGTCCCTATTTGCCAGGAACCGAACTTCCAGCGCCTCGATCAGGTCCTCGATGTTTTGGGCGCTTATGAGCATGGTCGGGATCACGGCAAGGGTACGCGATTCCGGCGGGATCCCTTTGGAGTAATCCATTCTCGGCAGCTGATGCGGGGTCACCAGCAGCGTAGCCAGCCAGTTAACCAGCTCCACCGCCAGTTGGCTTGCGCCCAGCATCGAGAATATGCCAATCAGCGCAAGTAGCCAGTCAGGGGACCCACCAGCGTATGCCTTCTCCACCAATAAGCTCCCGGTAAAAATCACCGTGATCAGCGTGATCGTGCCGACATAGAAGAGCAAAGGAAACGCGTAGCCAATTTTCTGAAGAGACTCAGAGATGGATAGCCGCACCCCCACCATTCGTTCGAGCTGCGGCAATCCCTTGTCGATCAGGTAGAAGCCGACATGCGCCACCCGATCGTCTCTGCCCTGCTTGTCGTCTTTATGGTCCGCGGCCTCGCGCGCAAGCCCGATAGCTTTGCGCGCCACCTCTCCTTCGGAAAGCAGGCTGCCCTTCGCTATCTTCTCCACCACGTGACGGTAGCGGTCCCGTGTGGCGAAATCCATCTTGCCGTAGACTCCGCCAGGGTCCTCACGCAACACCTGTTCGACCGAGCTCATCCTCTCGACGAACTCGGGCCAATCCATCGCCCCCAGAAACCGGAGGCTGCCGATGCTGTTGCTTATGGAAACCTGGTCGGAGGCCTGTTGCTGGTTCTCCGAATGCACCGACTGCTCGATTGTCAGGCCGGACTCGGAGAGCCGCTGCTCAATCCAGGTGAGCGGCAATGCCAGAGCGGGGCTCTGTCCCTGCAGCCGGCGAGTAAATTCTGCAACAAACGAACTCACCATGGGCGGGTCCGACCGCACCATGTCCGCAATCACCAGGATCAGGCTATTCGGGTCCTTCTCCGCTGTCTCCGTCAACTGGTCCGCCCAATAATCAGCGAAGTTCCGGTTGATCCTGTCGGCAGCAATCCGGGCTGCAACGCGCCGGAGATTCTCGATCAGCGCCAGGCGCAGCATGATGGGGATTGCCCACAATTCGCCCAGCTTCAGGACGCTCACCGTCTGGTAGGCTGCAACGAAGCTGCTCAGATTTTCCGAGTCCACCCTGCCATCTCCGTGAGAGATCGTCTCCAGCGCAATGTCATAGACGCGTGGAATCCCGTCCGAGGGGCCGTTCAGCAGGCGTGGCAGTTCCCGGCTGTAACCCTTCGGCAGGTGTCTCCTGGCCGTGCGGATCTCTTCTTCGATCAGATAGAAGTTATCGAGCAGCCATTCGCCTGCCGGAGTAATCCGCCTGTCTGTCTTGACAGCATCGGCCAGCAGGTTGCGGGCAGAGATCAGGACGCCTTCATTCTCGGAAAGCCGCGATAGAAGCTGGTCGGGCGCATGCCCTGGACTCAATTTGTGCAAGCCCGCGAGGGTCCTGCCATGCTGTTCCATCTGGTCTCTGCTGAAAAGTTCCGATCGCAGTGGCGGCTTGTCGCCGGCGTACTTCTGTGCCAGGTCCGTTCCGCGGAAGCTCACACGCGAATGAGGCAGGCTCCCGAGTATGGTCTTGTCGCTCACCTTCAACTTTGAGGTCTCCTTCTTTCTGAAAGCAAGTAGTCTCTGCAGATTAGCATCTCCTCACTTTGCTATGGTATTCCCATGCCCTGACATACGCAACGCTCTCTTTTCGAAAATCCCCGATCATCCCTTATTCTCACTCAGGGGAGTCTTCTCTCAAGCAAAATCCCGCCTGCTCAAAAAGCAATACTCCCCCGCTGTTATAAGAATGGTTACGTGAGCCTCCGTCAAAAGAGGACTTATGGTCTATATAATGGGAGCCCTGTGGGGGAAAAAAGAGTGTATCCACGAATGAAAGAGGGCTTCTGTTATCATAGTTAACTATACCACATAACCGGCCCCCACGTTTCAAATAATCCGGAGCATGTGAGTCTATGTTCGTCCTCTCTCCCGGATTCTATCTGTGGTTTCGTTGAGACGGAACATCAGGTTTTCCCATTGCTTAAAAACAACCTCTTCTTCTTTCCGGAAAGTCTCTTCGTTTTGCGGGTCAGCGCCTGTCAAGGCGACTCTCTCATAGACGGCGTTCAATAGCTGGGCGGCTATTGTGGGGATATAAGGGACAATTTTGTCAGGATCAAGCAACATTTTATCCTCCTATGGTAAAAGTAATAATGCAGCTTAAAGACCGCGCCACAAACTCCGGTTTGGCTTCTCCTTTACACCATTTTAGCAGATTCTAAGCGGGGGGGGGTAACTGCATAGATAAGCCGAACTCCGTCCAGGGCAGTAAAACCTTGCCTTTTCCATTTCGACTTTATCCCGAATTTCCTCAGATGAGCCTTATACCAGTTTCAACGCGTCGCTATCTCCTGCTCCCGTTCCTGCACCATTACAGCCAGAACTCGGGATATCTCCGGGTCTTCGGGATATTGTTCACCAGGAGGGCGACTGCCAGCATGACGGACGCACCGGCTGCCGCAGGAATGACCGCGTAGAGGAACCCAAGTCTGTGGACGCTTTCTCCCCCTATCACCGCGATCAGGGCAGTTGCTCCTCCGGGGGGATGGAGAGTTTTTGTCACGTGCATGAATGCGATGGCGGTTGCCACCGCGATTGCAGAGGCAACCCAAAGTTGCGAATGCAACAATTGGTACGAGGTTACGCCGATGACGGCGGAAAAGAAATGTCCGCCGAGAAGGTTTCTCGGCTGCGCAAGCGGACTCTTCACCGCCCCGTAGATGAGCACGGCAGAGGCCCCAAAGGAGCCGATGATCATCGTCAGTCCCGTTGCGTCGAGGATGCGATAACTGATGAAGGCGACAGCCGCTATGCCGAGGAAGGCCCCGACCCATGACCAGATGATCTCGGGAAGATTTACCGCAGGAGGGCTCTTTGTGATTCCTCGCATTTTCTCAAAATAATCTTTGAGCATATCGAACAATATCTCTCACGTGATGAAACATGGTCCGCCTTTAAACGAGGAGGCGCGTATCACATCCGCCCTCGAAACAATTCCCTTCAGATTTCCTTCCTCGTCTGTAACCGGGACCCTGTTGATATTTTTTTCGCCAAAAAGGTTTGCGATTTCGGTTACCGTCGCGTCCTCAGCAACCGTTATCGGAGGAGATGTCATGAGGTCCTCCGCATTTTTCCCGCGGATAGGCAGCGCGACACAGCCGCCTTTCAGGCACTCCACAACTACGGCCATGAAGTGTTTTCTGTCCTCCGCTCCCATACATGCAAGGAAGTCTTTTTCCGAAATGACCCCGGCCACTTTTCCGTCGTCTCCCAGGACAGGCAGTCCCGATATGCCCTGTGCCGCCATCAGACCGGCGACCTCCGGTATCGGAGTCGTCCTCTTCACGGAAAAAACCTCCGTAGTCATTATGTCTTTTGCCCTGACAGAAGTGGTGATACGGTTGAATGCATGCGTAAAAGCGAATTTGTAGATTTCTTTCAGATCGGCCGGGGTAACGTCCAGATATCCACTGATATCCCTCATCGCCTCATAGATATCGTCGTCGGACATCTCCATTTCGACCGGAAGGTCTTTTTTTCGCTTCTTCTCATCCATATAATGTTTCCTGTCTTTCTGATTAATCTTCTTATCGGGGCCGCCCCTTCCAAGAACGACTGCTTTGCCCAAGAATAACAAAGAACCGTGCAGTTCACCATGACATAAATCATACGGCAGCGTATTAGGACGTCAGCTTCCCGGGCGGTCACCTGGTTGGCGCGCCCCGGCCTTGGCGGTGGCCACCTTCCCCACCGTCTTCTTCTTCAGCCGAAGATCCCTGATCCCCTCTGTCAAGAGTACCTTCTCATGAAACTTGCAGTTAAAGCAGATATTTTTTCCGCGCGAGACAGATGTCTTCCCGGGGTCATGACCCGGAGACTTTGTTCGAGTCGGCCGGCACGTCATTAAGGGGAATAAGGAAGCCGGGGTCATAACCCCGGCTTCCTTTGCTCCGAAAGGCAGGACTCTTTCTCTATTCCTCCGGACCGGCAAATGAGGACCTTAATGTCCCGACTTCGTCGACATCCGACTAGAACCAGAGATGCACTACATAACTGCTTTTAACGCTGACAGTGGCAGCGTTGCTCTCGATCTTGACGGTGCTGTCGGAAAGGTCGTTAACGAGCAAGCGGTCATCATACGTAGGACACGCCCCGCCGCAAATAACGGCGATGACATCGTCCGTGCTGTCCAGAGTGTTTGTAGCCACCACACTGCCGTCACTGTTGGTACCAATCCACGTCATTTCGTTTGATACGGGGTCCTGATTCACGACTGCGTACATGATCTCAGTCGGTGTCTGGGTACCCCCGTTCATTCTGCTGACTGTCACCTCTATGCGAACCGGGCTCTGCTTCTTAGGCAGAGGAAACGAAAACGACGCACCGGGATCAAGGTCGAATGTCAGCTCAATATGATGATTACCGATCAAGTTGTCATTGATGAGTGTTTTGAGCGCGTTGATCTGGTTCTGCAGATTCTGGAACGGCTGGCCCGGCGGTACCCCGCCCTGCGACGGAGGCTGCGACGGAGGCATTGTCCGGACCGCCTCCGCGGTCATCGGTGCAATGAACGCAATTATTCCCACTACTATCAGAAGGACACGCAAACTTTTTAAACATGCCAACCAACTTAAAGCTTTCATTGTCATCTCCTTGTCCGTTTTTTGACGTGAACATTTGTGCCTGGCGCTAGGACCTGGCGCAATCAGACCGGTGCGACTCACCTCCTTTCGTTCCGTATGATTTTTCCCTCCTGTCGACTTTCTTTCGGCGTCAGCGGGGAACCACAGTGACTCTTCGGCATTTCTGGCTGTCTCACAAAGTCATACCCCTTGCAACTCACATTCTATGTGCTCAAGATTAAGAAAAAATGAAAGAACGATTAATTTTGTTTAATGTTTGAGTCGCAAAGAGTCGTAAAGCGTAAGGGCAAACCCTAAGGGTGTTAGGGGCGTAAAGGGCAGGGAATCGACTCGCCGCTCATGGCTCCTTGCCGATGAAGGTTAACTCCCGCGGCAGCTTCGACGGATTCACCGGGGCGGTCTCCCGCGCCGACGGGCCCCGGCCTTGGCGGCAGTCACCTTCCCGGCCATCTTCTTCCTCTTCGACCGAAGATCCATGATCCCCTCTTCCAAGAGTACCTTCTCATGAAACTTGCAGTCAAAGCATATATTTTTCTTCCGCGCGAGAGACGTCTTTCCGGTGTGGCAGGAATAGCTCCCGACAATCACCCAGCAGATCCTCCCGCCGTTGATCCCCCCGTTCAGGCCATCCGCGTAGGGATAGGTTGCCGCAGGACACACTCCGAATTCCTTCGCCTTTTCTCCGTCGAGTTCTCTTCCGCATTTCATGAATTCCCAGCAGTTCATCTTTCTTGTCATAATCAACGTACCTCTTTCCGAACCAACCCTTCAAGGGTCTATTTCCAAGACATCTTTTATCACAGAAAAAAGACGGGGTCAAATTAATAAAACAAATTCGTCTATTGATCTTGCTTAAGGAAGGGCCGATATTCTACGGAGCCTAACAGATCCTGCCTCCTTCACAAATTCTTCACAATGATGAGGTATTTTAATGTCGTTAGTAACTTTTCCACCCTCCGGCAGCCAAGATCCCCCTCTTGGCTGCCCCTGTTGATTCAGGCGTAATAATCACAGCCTTCAGGCGTTCTTCGTTTTCCTGCGCCCATAATTCATAAGCTCAGGAGACGTGTCCGGCTTGAAGGGCAAGACTTCGGATTATGTGCCGGTCCGCTGAAGCGGCCCTCCCCGGTACATGGCAACAGAGTACTCTTAAGCATATTTTCATAAACTTCAGACATGGAGATCGGCAGCAGGCAGGACAGAGTCCCCGAGCGGCTTCTTTTGCCGATAGTCCTGCAGTATGTGTGTTGAAGATCAAGAGGCAAACGCCTCGGAGCGGAGCGAGAATGAGCACGGGGACTCTGACCCGCCGAAAATTCATGAATACCATGGGTGAGGGGTAGAGTCGCCAGCAGAGCCGAACTCGGCTCTTGTCTTGCTCCGAAAGCGTTCGGGGAAGCTGCTCCTGAAACAAAGGAAACCTGCAGGCCCGCTAGACGCGGAAGAACTGTCTCGTCGTCACATGGAAAGGGATAAAGACCATCATCGATATGAGAGCAAGCACGCTGATCAGTATCGCCGCCAGCGGCACCCAGGTGTTCACTCCCCCCAATTGGGACAATATCACCAGAAGGTCTCCCGACGGCTGGACGGTCCTGATCTCCCGTATCTTCCTGCTGCAGTGCCGGTAATACAGATAGTTGCCCGTTACGGCAAAGGTGATCCAGGAAAAAAAATTCAGATACGGTATGAAGCACAGGACAAAGTACAGAGCGGTACACAGATACATCTTTCTGTAGAGCAACCACCAAAAGCCTGTAAAAAAGACCGGCCAGTGCCAGGTCGCGGAGAAATTATCGGTTCCGTCCACAGAAAACTTCCTGAATTTCCGTATATAGGTGTAGGCATTGTTCCCTATGAACGCGATCAGCTCTTCTTCACGCACCCGACCGGTGCGCTCTCCCCCCTGGACCGGTCCGGTCAACGAACTGTCCAGGGCATGTCCGCAGTGGGGACAATACCTGTCTACTTCCTTCAGGGCTATTCCGCACTTCGGACAGAAATGCATGTCTCCTTTGGGGTCCACCCCTTCCCCTGCTCCAGGAGCCTTCTCTGTGCGTTCTTCCTGCATACATCCTCTGTGAGGTCTTCTCCATCCTCTATCGATTCATCGTCCATCTCAATCACAAAGCCGCAGGCTCCACCGTCGCCAGAGGCCTTGCATAGCGCTATTTCAGACGGGTGACCGCAGGTAAAACAGCCTACTTCTTCAATGCGTGCAGCATCATGCCGATGTATTTGTTGATCGGGTTCGAACGTTTCAGAAAAGGGACCGGAAGGACCTTTCTGAGGCCGAGCTTTCTCATTTCCCACAGGAGATCCCTATTTCCCCCGTCCATCTCAAGTCCGCTGCTGAAGGCCTTGAAGGCTTCCTTCCTCTTCCCCGCGGCAAGATACGCCCTTCCGAGGTTCAGGTAAAAGACGGGGAAAAAAAATTCCTCCCCGAAGGGCACTTTCTTCTTCAGATTCTCTATCGCCACAAGACAGGTGTCTATGCCGTCTCGGTAGTTTTTGTTGGCAACCGCATCGAGGCATCCGTAGTAGGACAGCAGAAAGGGATCGTCGGGATACTGTTCAAGCCCGTCACCGAGCAGTCTGAGCGCCCTTCTTTTGCTCTGGTTTTTCAGGAGACTCTTCACCTCTTCGAGATATTCCGCCGTCGTCTTTGTTTCCTTGAATGTGCCCCCCTTGACGATATTGACGGCAAGCTGATGTTGCTTCCGCATCAGCTCATAAACCTTCGCGTCCCTGTCGGGCGCATCCGCCATGTCGGCGTAATCCGTTTTCCTCGTGAGGAGTATCTGTCCCTCCAGGTATACCCGCGAGACAACAATATGTTTCTTCGTTCCGCAATCTTCCGTCTGAACGAAGTACTTCTCTTTTCCCGAAGCGACTTCAGTAGAGAACTCGGAACCCAGTTTCGATGTGATCCTGATCGCCTTATTCCCTGTCATGAAGTTATTATACTATAGAAATCTTTTTCTGATGAGCGAAACGCGGAGCGGGTCTTCCCGGGCGGGGTACTGCGTACCTGAGCAGAGGCGCACCTGCTATAATAAAAGATTATGCAGCATCGCGGAACAGGGCCCGGCGACGGGAAATGTTTTGTAACTTCCGGGTAACGTCTTGAAAAAAGTCAAGCACGCCGAAAGAACGCACTCCGCCAGGACACTAGTGGATGATGAATTCTGCGGAAATCTCCTCGACCATCTGCACGACGGGATATATTTTGTCGACCTGGACCGGAGGATAACCTACTGGAACCTTGCTGCGGAAAGGATTGCGGGATATCGAAGCTCCGAGGTGGTCGGCAAACGCTGCAGGGACAATCTGCTTATCCATATCGATGACAGCGGCGCCACGCTTTGCGACAGCGGTTCCTGCCCGCTCGAAAGAAGCATCGCCGGGGGAACCGAAGAGGAAAAAGAGGCCTACCTTCGCCACAGGGACGGCCACAGGGTCCCGGTCTTGATACGTACCTTTCCCCTTAGAGATCCGAAGGGGAAAACCGTCGGCGCGGTCGAGATATTCAGCGACAACTCTTCAGGGACGGCTTTCCTTCACCGGATCGAAGAACTTCAAAAAATGACGATCCTCGACCATCTCACAGGTCTGCCGAACAGGCGCTACATCGAGATGAATCTCGACGCGAGGCTCTCGGAGATGCAGAGGTACGGATGGCCTTTCGGCGTGCTGTTCATCGATATAGATCACTTCAAGAACATCAACGATGCATACGGCCACGCAACGGGCGATGACGTGCTGAGGATGATCGCGCAGACCTTCATAAACAACTCACGCCCTTTCGACACGATAGGCCGCTGGGGGGGAGAAGAGTTTGTCGCAGTCATATTGAACGTACAGGGAGACGTTCTCTGCGGCATTGCCGACCGCCTCCGCATGCTGATAGAACAATCGAGCCTTATCGCAGGGGAAACAACAATCCGGGTCACCATATCCATTGGAGCCACGCTCGCATGCAGAGAGGATACGATCGAGACGCTGCTGCAGAGGGCGGACCGGCTCATGTATCGCAGCAAGGCCTCAGGCAGGAATTGTGTCTCGACGGACTCAGGGGCATAACTTCTTCCGGCGGCCAAGGGCAGCCTTTCTCGCTTCCGCAAAACCCTTTCGCCTAAGGAGTTCCAGAATCTCCGGTGTTGCAAGACCTTTCAAGAGGACTCCCCTCACGCCTTTATCCTGTATCTCGCCCGCGACCCTGGTCCGCAGGTCTCGCAGAAATCTCAGATATCTCACAAGGTCTCGTCCGTAAAGCGCCCCGAGCTCTCTCCTTATCGCCCTCGCCATCGCGGGGCTGATGCCGCCCGTCGAGACGGCGAATGTCAAAGGACCCCTCTTGACGACGGAAGGCACTATCAAGCTGCAAAGCGAAGGATTATCCGCAACATTTACGAGGGCGCGGGAAGAGACGGAATCGGCTGCCACTTTGCAATTCGCAATCTCCGAATCCGTCGCTGCGAAGACCGCGAAGGCCGACCTCGCATCGCCCTCCCTGTAGCGCCGCCGGAGGTGCGTGATCATGCCCTTCTTTCTGTAGCCTTCGAGTCTCGGGCTGAGTGCCGGGCTTATCACGGTCACTTCCGCTCCTGCCTTAATAAGAGCGGTACACTTTCTTTCCGCGACCTTCCCGCCTCCGGCGATAACGCACTTCTTTCCCGCGATGTCCAGAAAGGCAGGGTAATAGGTCTTATTGTTTGCCGAGTGAGGCGAGCTCTTTTTTCGCGTCTTTGACGAGCCTGTCATCAGGATATTTTTCTATGAGGCGGTTGAGGGACTCCACGGCCTTGTCTTTGTTGCCCAGCTTCTTGTAGCAAAGCGCGGAGTGATAGAGGACCATCGACTCTTTATTGTAATCAGGGAACTTCTGGGAGAGCAGCTTGTACCTCCCCAATGCAGCGTTGTATGAGCCTTTTTTAAAGTAGAATTCCGCCACGAGAAATTCGTAATCGGCTATCGTGTTTCTGCATTTCTCGATCCTGAGGTCTATGACCTCCCGGTAGGGGTTCCGGGGGAACATGCGTTTTATCTTCTCGAATTCCTCCATGGCCTTTTCCGCCGCGCCATACCCTCTTTCAGGGCTCTCTATCTGGACAAAATACGTCATCGCAATCTGGTATTGCGCATACGACGCATCCTTGTGGTCGGGGTATATATCGAGGAACCTCCGGTATTCTTGGGCAGCGGCCTCATACTCCTCGTCCCTCACATAGGAGTCGGCAATCTTCAACTGCGCAAGAGGCGCGTATTTCTTAGTGAAATCCCTGTTCTTTACCTCGAGGAGCACCTTCCGCGCCTCTTCATACTGCTTCCTTTCGATAAGATCGGTGCCTCTGGCAAGCGACTTCTCAGGGTCAAAGACCTCATCTCGCTTCACCTCTTTTTTCCCTGAGCAGGACACCATCAGCACCAGGGCAAGAATCAGGAGATACGCAATCACCGCACCCGGCCGGACTTTTTTCGGTTTCACGCTGTTTCTTTGCACTCTCTTATTAAAGCCTCCGCAGGAGTTTTCTGTCAAGAGCCTGAAGGGGGAAATTCCCTTTCGCATCATATTACCGGAGGCCCCTCGGGCAGGCCTAAGAAAATACCAATACGCTCAGCATCGCAATCGACCATATCACATCGATCGGCAGCTGGATCTCGCTCGCCGAATCGAACAGGAGATCAGCCCTCGAGGGAAATTCTTCATCGGCCAGCCAGAGGATTTCGACAACGGGGACCCGCGGGAGGGGAAAGAGTCTCAGCGAAGCGTCGCCGTAAGTCAGCCTCCTGCCGCCCAATTCCCTTCCCCTTTCCAGGAACTGGTCTCTGTCGCTGCCGTATTTTTCCGCCACCTTGTCGAGAGGCAGCACATGGGACCCTCTGAAAAAAAGCTGACCACTTTTCATATTCTCAGGCTTGAGGAGACGCCCGGAAAGCGGAATATCTTTCGCGAGCGCCAGGTACCCGATCACCGAGAGCCTGAAAAAATATCCAAGTCTCCGGAGGAAGACCTCACCTTCGGGGGAATCGCTGAAGAGCCTCTTTTCCCGGGGGGAAATGCGGAACTCCCTGCCGAAAGATTCCAGGATGTAAAGGTCTGCAGAAGGATCAAAAACTGCCTCTGACCTCCTGCAGACCTCATCGGGACTGAGGCCCGCAAGGGTTTCCCATACCTTCTCCTCCCCTGTCGGCATATCCTATTATAATCGAACCGCAGAGGGGGAATTGTTACTTTGGCAACTAATAGATGAAAGTCCAGTAACAGTGTCATTCCGGCTTGTCCGGTCCCGCCTCGGCGGGATTTCTTTGTTTTCAGAAGGATTCCCGACGCGCTTCGCTTGCGGGAATGACAGGTTTAATGTTTTTGCCGCATCCGGGTTTCTCATGGATAGCCCCAACATATTGTACTGGCTCATTGTGAATAGTAATACCCTCCTACTTTGTCATTCCGGCTTGTCCGGAATCTTTCCGACAATGTCTTCATACAAGTCTCTTAACAAAGGATTCCCCTGCCTGATAACTTCTATCTTACTTTGTCTGCTCATATTCTTTAGCTGTTTTTTCCGGATTATGGCGCTTCGGCTGTCCAGACAAATCTCATAATATACAAGCTTATGCAGATAGTACTTGGCCGTAAAGCAGTGGGGATTACAAGGGGAACATAAGTAGGATACCTTTGAATGTCACTCCGGCTTGACCGGAGTCTCTCTTAAGAAGGATTCCCGACAAGCGGGAATGACATCGAAAAAAATTGGGATAACCACTACATCTCGCATAGACCCATTAAAAAGCCGGATGCGCCTAGAAAGGCAAAGGCATCGGAGCGGCGCGGAATAAGCACGAAATTTCTGCCCCGTCGCGCACTCATGAATACCATGGATGAAGGGGAAAGTTACCGGCAAGAACGCCCCCGCAAGACGCCAACCCCTCTCAGGGGGCAAAGAAAATCGCGGATAACATGGTGAGACGAAGATGCCGTCCTCACCCTATGCGTCACATGACGGATTCGGGATGACCGAAGGGATGGCGTATCGAAGCCGCGCCCTTGTGTTCCACGTGGAACATTTCCCGGTCCAGGGTCTTCTTCCGGGACGATACTCTCACTTATTGATCAGCCTGATCGCCTTCTTGTCGTCCGAGGTCTTGAAGATACAGATCGAGGTCCTGCCCACCCCTGCGGTCCCATACATGTAGTAGATGTTGATGCCTGCGCCGCCGATCCGGTTTGCGACCTTCTCCAGTTCCCCCGTCCTGTTCGACATCTCGACCGCGACCACGTCTTCCTCCTCGATCGAGGTGTCCAGCAGGGCGAGGGCCTTCTTCGCTTTCGGGTTGCTCTCCGTCGAGAGCATGAAATAAGCGCTCCTCTCCATCGCGTACGCGCAGATGGCGCTGATATTCACCTTTGCCGCGGAAAGTGCGCCCGTTACTTCCGAAAGCAGGCCGCTCCTGTCGTTCAGAGTGAAACTCAGCTGCTTCGCCTTTCTTGCCTTAGCCATACCATTCCTCCTTCAGGTTCTTTTCTCCAGTCTCATTTTACCGTCTCGCTTGCCGAAGTCAAGGCGGCACCTCCGGCACTGCCCGAAAAAACCGCTCCCGGAATATCCGCCCCGCGCGGCAAAAAACATCACCGGAAAAGTGGTAGAATATACTATGTTTTACAATGATTCTACAGTAAGGTTCAGTGCTGAAAAAGGTTTTGGCGAGTCTTATTACGTCATCTGTCCCGTATGCTGGAACTCCAGCATACGGGTAACTGAATGGGAAGACGGAAGCATAGATAGTTGTGACTGCATTACCTGCAAGCGCACGGAGGACCTCATGGAACTTGAAAGTCTCATGAGGTCCTGATTCTCCCCGCTTCTTAACCCGCATAATTCATAAACTCAGGAGAGGTGCCCGGCTCGGAGGGCAAGACTCCGGGTTATGTGGAGGTCCACAAGGGCGGACTTCACCAATACATAGGAATAGAGTGCCCTAAGGTTCATAGGCCCGGCTACAGTCGAAAAAGGACTATTGTCTTGCCGAGAGACGGATGCCCCTCCCGGGTCCAATAACCTGTGCATCTTCTGGCCCTCGGTCTTCCGAGGTATCGGCGGACCAGAGTCTCCCATGAAGGGCATAATTCAGCCCCTTTCCCTCTGAACACGCTAGGGCATCATCGCTTCCCGGGAGCAGGACATCAGCCCCGGGCCTTGAACCCCGGGCAGCCTTCGAATCCCCTGCAGCCGGCCCTGCGCAGCCGGCATTCGGCATTCACGCAGGTGCCGGGGGCATCCGGGAAGGTGTCAGCCGATCTTCTTAGGGGCTGACCTTCCGAAACGGGTCGCGACATGTCCTTCCTGATCACCACGAGAAATCTTTTTATAGGGGAAAGGGGAAGCGGGAGGTTCAGTACCGCAAAATCCATACCCTCTATCGCCTTCAGCTCCTCTTCCACCTTGGGCCCCTTGCTCAGGATTAGCCTTCCCCCGCGTTTGACACAGGGGGACACCTTCCGAAAGAACTCCTTGATGGCGAAAAGGGCCCGCGTCACCGCCACATCGACCTCGGCCGATTTCAGTTCTTCGACCCTTTTTTGGAGGACCTCGACATTGCCAAGCCCCAGACTCTTCACTAAATGAACAAGGAAATTGGCCTTCTTCCCTGACGGCTCGAGAAGGTACACGTAAATTTCGGGCCTCATGATCTTTATCGGTATCCCGGGGAAACCGGCGCCGCTTCCGACATCCAACACGCTCGCCGCTCCGTCCGGAAACCCCTTCAAATAAAGGAGGGAGTCGAGGAAATGCTTTATGACTATCTCCTCATCCGTCTTTAATGAAGTGAGACTGTAGGCCCTGTTCCACTTCTTCAGCTCAGACAGGTAGGTCATGAATGCCGCGACTTGCCCGGTCGTATAATCCAGGCACAATTCCTTAAATCCCTTCATAAGCAGCGTTTCAGACGCCGACGCCGGCGTGCTCATCTGTTCATTTTGCCCTTCGCCTCATCTTTTCGATCGCGATGAGCAAAAGGGAGAGCGCCGCAGGCGTTACCCCCGGGATCCGGCCTGCCTGGCCGATATTTGCGGGCCTCACCTCTTCGAGCTTCAGCAGAATCTCCTTCGACAGCCCACTTATCGCGGAATAGTCGATACCCTCGGGAATCCTTTTTTCGTCCATCTTCTTGAGCCTTTCCGCAGCCTCCGCCTGTCTCGTGATGTACCCCTCGTACTTGACCCGGATCTCGATCTCCCTGCAGATTTCCTCGGAAAGAGGCTCCTCCGGCGGGGAAACCCTGCGTATGAAATCGTAGCTTATCTCCGGCCTTTTCAGCAGCTGCTCCAGAGCCGCATCCTCCCTGAGGGGAGTCGTATTCAGAGCCGCCAGGGCCTCCTTCACCGCCTCAGGCTTGATCCTCCTGCTCCTGAGTCTGGCCGTCTCACATTCGATACGTCTTTGCTTCTCCCTGAATCTGAGATAGTCGGTTTCTCCGAGGAGGCCGATGGCATACCCCTTCTCCGTCAGACGTTCATCGGCATTTTCATGACGCAGGAGAAGCCGGTATTCAGCCCTCGAAGTGAACATCCTGTAAGGCTCCCTGGTTCCTTTCGTGACGAGATCGTCGATTAGGACGCCGGCGTATGCCTCGTGCCTGCCGAGGACGAGCGGCGGACTTCCCTTGAGCTTCAACGCTGCGTTTATCCCGGCCATGAGCCCCTGTGCGGCAGCCTCTTCGTATCCCGACGTCCCGTTGATCTGTCCGGCCAGGAACAGTCCTTCGATGAGTTTCGTCTCGAGACTGTGCCTTAGCTGCGTAGGATAGGCAAAATCATACTCGATAGCGTAGGCAGGCCGCATGATCTCCGCCTCTTCCAGCCCGGGGATGGTCCTCACAAGCGCCACCTGGACATCATAGGGAAGGCTCGTGGATATTCCGTTTGCGTAGTATTCGCTCGTCTCGAGGCCTTCAGGCTCGAGAAAGACCTGATGCCTCTCACGGCCGCTGAACCTCACTACTTTGTCCTCGATCGACGGGCAGTAGCGCGGGCCGGTCGATTTGATCCTTCCGCTGTAAAGAGGCGACCGGTCGAGGTTCTCCCGTATGATCCTGTGGGTTTCGGAATTCGTATAGGTGATATAACAGGGAAGCTGGGGGTTCGTGATTCTCGATGTAGCGTAGGAAAACGGCAGGGGAGGCTCATCACCGAACTGGGCGGCTGTCTTCGAAAAATCGATCGTATGAGCGTCAAGCCTCGGCGGCGTTCCCGTTTTGAGGCGGTCCAGCCCCAGGCCGAGTTCCCTGAGCGAATCGGACAGCCCGACCGAGGGGAACTCTCCGGCCCTGCCTGAGGGGAAATTATCAAGTCCTATATGAATCAATCCCCTGAGAAATGTGCCTGTTGTAACGATCACCGCCCGTGCGCCGTAGAAAATACCTAGCGATGTCGAGACCCCCTTCACCTTTCCGTCTTCGACCACGATTTTCTCGACGAGCGCCTGTTTTATCGAGAGGTTTTTCTGTGATTCAAGGACCTTCCTCATCGAAAGTCTGTAGAGGACCCTGTCGGCCTGCGCCCGCAGGGACCAAACCGCAGGGCCCTTGGACTTGTTGAGCATCCTGAACTGTATGCCCGCCCTGTCGGTATTCTTCGCCATTTCACCGCCCAGGGCATCAATCTCGCGAACAAGATGGCCCTTTGCGAGCCCGCCTATCGCAGGGTTACAGGACATCTGAGCAATCGTGTCGAGATTCATCGTAAAAAGACAGGTCGCCCTGCCAAGGCGCGCAGAGGCGAGGGCGGCTTCGCACCCGGCATGGCCGGCCCCTATCACGATCACATCATATCCGGAATCTCTTCTCATCGGACTCTTCGCTTCGTCATTCTGCTCGCCGGTTGTTCGGGAATACTTCATGATCGGAGAAATAGGTATCAGGAGAATAGCGGTACGCCACCTTGAGAAATCAACCCACTTTCCCGGCCCGAGAAAACCCCTCTCCGCCGTCCCGCCTCCGGAAACGGTTCGGAGGCTGACCTCTCACGGTCTCAGACCGCCCTCTTTTCCAGCAGGCAGACCGCATGCGCCGCCATGCCCTCCTCACGGCCTATGAACCCCATGCCCTCATTCGTCTTGGCCTTGATATTAATACTGCCATGAGGAACACCGGCCTTTGCAATGGCAGCCTTCATCGAATCCACATGCGACGCGAGCCTCGGCCTCTCCGCAATCACGACCGAATCGAGCCATGCGATCTCGAAGCCGCACGCCCTCGTTATTTCGACCACGTATTTGAGCATCTCCACGCTCGCGGCGTCCTTCCATCTCGGATCCGTGTCCGGGAAGTACTTGCCGATGTCGCCCGCCCCCAAGGCGCCGATAATTGCATCGATCAGTGCATGGCAGAGCACATCCCCGTCGGAATGACCGAGAAGCCCCTTGCCGAAGGGGATATCCACTCCGCCCAGGATAAGTTTCCTCCCCTTCACAAGCCGGTGGGAATCATACCCCACGCCCACCCTCACGCTTCGCCCTCCGGTCTTGCTCGCAGCAGCGCTTCCGCAACCGCTATATCCTCCGGCGTCGTGACCTTGATATTGCCATAGGACCCCATCACGACCTTCACACGCCCCCCCGCTCCTTCGACGAGTGCAGCGTCGTCGGTAGAATAAAACCGCTCCCTGATCGCTCTTCCGTATGCGTTCATGATCGACTCATAGCGAAAAACCTGCGGGGTCTGAACGGACCATAGGATCTCCCGCCTCAATGTCCTTGCCACAACGCCGTCCCGTACTTCCTTTATCGTATCTTTCACCGGCACTCCGGTGATAACTCCGTCGCTGTCCTCGATACCCCGTATCGTTCTCCTCACGAGTGCGCCATCGACGAGGGGCCTCGCTCCGTCATGGATAAGCACCATGTCCGCTCTTCCCCTCAGCAGCTCGAGTCCGTGATGAACCGAGTCCTGCCGTTCCTTCCCGCCGGGCGCGATCAGTTTGACCTTCGCGAGGCCGTATTCTTCAAAAATTCTGATCCCCTTTTCCCTATCAGACTCCTTGAGCACAGGGATCACCTCGCTGACCTCGTCCATTGCTTCGAAAATCCGGAGGGCCCAGACGATGAGGGGCTTGCCCAGGATAGGATGGAACGGCTTGTTCGTGCCGGGACCGAACCGCGTTCCGAGACCGGCCGCCGGCACAATGGCGATGATCGTCTCTTTCATGGCAGCATGCCCGGCACTATTTCACGGTCTTGAATTCTTCCCTCTCGTATTCTTCTTTTGGCTTCGAGAATATCATCCTGCCGGCGGTCGTCTGGAGCACACTCGTGACCGCGACCTCGGCATTCTTTCCGATCAACCTTCTGCCGTTCTCGACGACGACCATCGTACCGTCATCCAGGTAGGCGACGCCCTGGTTGTACTCTTTCCCCTCCTTGATGACGAAGACCTTCAAGGTCTCTCCCGGAAGGACGACGGGCTTCAGCGCGTTCGCAAGCTCATTGATGTTCAATACGGTAACCCCCTGAAGTTCAGCCACCTTATTGAGGTTGAAATCGTTCGTGATCACCTTTGCGTCATGGACCCGCGCAAGGGCGACAAGTTTCGAGTCGACCTCCTTGATCTTCGGGAAATCTTCATCGGTTATCCTCACATTGATGTGCGCCATCTTCTGTATCCTGTGAAGGATGTCGAGTCCGCGCCTCCCCCTCGCCCTTTTCAGGGGGTCCGGAGAGTCCGCGATATGCTGAAGTTCCTGCAGGATGAACTGCGGCACCAGGAAAACGCCGTCAAGAAAACCTGCCTCGCACACGTCGGCTATCCTGCCGTCGATGATGACGCTCGTGTCGAGTATCTTTACATGCTCCTCCGTCTCCTGTCCCTTAAAAATCCTGAACAAACCAGGAAGGGTGAGGTTTTCCCCTCTCCTCAATCCTATCAGGAGTCCCACGTACCCGAGCAATGCATTCAAGACAAAAGACGCTACGGATATATCGGGAACCGCCCTTCTCAACGGCAGAAGAAGCAGATTTGCGAACACGATACCGGTGACGAGCCCTGCGAGTCCCCCGATGATTCTCCCGAGGTTGACCTTCTTGAGCAGCCGCTCAATAAGGAGCGCGAGTATTCCGCAGACAGCGCCAAAGGCCGTCCCTTCGATAAGTGCATTATATCTGAGACCAAGAAAATATCCGGACAATACGAATATCAGAAACACTGCTAACCTTATGATCGATAACATGATTTCACCTCCTTTCCTTTCTCTGTAGACGGCAGGACCAACAGCTCCGAAATCATACAAACCAGCTGTCTGCCGTTCGAACCAGTTGAGTCCGTTCTTCAGCTACCCTTTATCGTGACGTAAAATTTCCTCCCACCCCTGTCGATAAACAGAAGGGTTGTGTCGCCGGGGTGGATCGATAAAGTGATGGTATTGAAATCACTGATTCCCGTCACTTTTTTCCTGTCTATTTCCTGAATGACGTCACCTTTCTTGAGGCCGGCGTCGTCAGCGGTAGACCCCGCCTCCACTCTTACGACCACGACCCCTTTTTCATTCCCGAGACCGAGCTGCCTGGCGATGTCCCTCGTAAGGTCCATGACGGAAATACCTGAGAAGGCGTTCTTCTGTATGTCCTCGGGAGCAAGCTCTGAAGGGGCCCCGGACTCCTCCTTCGGCAGTTCCGCGATCACAGCGGTCACTTCGAGCGTCTTGCCGTTCCTCAAGATTTTCAGCTTCACCCGGGACCCGACCTTGCTCTTTGCGACAATATTCCGCAGGCTTCCGACGCTCGTGACTTCCTTTCCGTCGAATTCGAGAAGCACATCACCCCTCATCACTCCGCTCTTTTCCGCGGGACTGCCCTTCGATACGTCCCCCACCAGAGCCCCCTTCGAATCCCTGAGGCCGAATTTCTGGGCGAGGTCCGGCGTGATATCCTGGATCGTCACCCCGAGCCAGCCCCGAACGATCTTGCCTTGCTTCATGAGCTGGTCCATGACAAGCCTGGCCATATTGCTCGGCACCGCAAAGCCTATTCCCTGGTATCCGCCGCTCCGGGAAAAAATCGCGGTGTTGATCCCGACAAGCTCCCCCCGTATGTTCACGAGGGGTCCGCCCGAGTTGCCCGGATTAATGGCCGCGTCGGTCTGTATGAAATCTTCGTAATCCGCGATCCCGACATTCGCACGCCCTACGGCGCTGATAATCCCCATAGTGACGGTGTGGCTCAGCCCGTAGGGGTTCCCTATGGCGAGAACGAATTCCCCCACCTGCAGCTTGTCGGAATCGCCCCAGGGCGCAGTAGGAAGTCCGTCGGCAGAGATCTTCACCACGGCTATATCGGTCTTGGGGTCCGCTCCGACAACCTTGCCCCGGAAACTCCTCTTGTCATAAAGAATCACCCTGATATCTTCGGACTTTTCGACGACGTGATTGTTGGTGACGATGTACCCGTCGCTCGAGACGATCACACCGGAGCCGAGACTCTGCTCCTTCCACTTCTTCGGAATACCGAAATCGCGAAAGGACCTGAAAAGGTCAAAAAAAGGGTCCTCCGTAAAGGGCGACGGCTCCCTCTGGACGACCTTTGTGCTCGATATGTTAACGACTGCGGGGGAAACGGAATGCACTATCTCCGAAAAGGCCTTGCTCGACTCGATTATCTGGCTCGGCACCCGCGGGGGGATAAACGGTGTTCTGACGGAGGAAGGAGAGAGGACCTTTCCGATGAGATAATACGAAATCCCGCCCAGGAGAAAGCCCACCAGAAGGATACTTACTCCCGCAAAAAACTTTTTCTTCATTCATTAATTATACTAATCCCCCCATAATGTTGTAAAGCAATCTTGACCAAAGAGTGTCTCATAAGATATGCTAAACAACTGTAAAAAGGTAATGCGTACTGTGCGCCGGAGAAAAACTCTTCAGGCCGATTCGCTGCGCTGCCTGCAACATACTACCTGACGATGGAGGAGGTTTTTCGATGTTGAAACGATATCTGGTCGCTCCAGGACCCACTCCGGTGCCCTCCGAGGCCCTGCTTGCGATGGCCATGCCGGTCATCCACCACCGGTCCCCTGATTTCCTTCCCGTGCTCGGCGCGGCAAAGAAGGGCCTGCAGTGGCTTTACCAAACAAAAAACGATGTGCTCATCCTCTGCGCTACCGGAACAGGGGGCATGGTGGGGTCCGTGAATAACTTCTTCAGCCCCGGGGACAAGGCGCTCGTCATCAATGCGGGGAACTTCGGCGAGAGGTGGACCAAGATCTGCAACGCTTACGGACTCAGCTTGCAAGAGATAAAGAAAGACTGGGGATATACGGTAAGGCCGGAAGAAATAGAGCAGGCCCTGAGGCACGATCCCTCGATAAAGGGCGTGTTCGTGCAGGCCTCGGAGACGTCCACCGGTGTCTACCATGATATAGAGGCGATCGCTTCGGTCGTGAAGAACTTCAGCGGCACCCTCCTCGTCGTCGATGCGATTTCGGCCCTTGTCGCACATGATCTCAAAATGGATGCATGGGGTATCGATGTGCTGATCGGCGGCTCGCAGAAGGGGCTCATGCTTCCGCCGGGGCTCGCCTTTGTCGGCATAAGTGAGAAGGCCTGGACCTTCGCCGAAAGCGCCAAATGTCCGAGGTTCTACTTCAATTTCAAGAAAGAACGGGAGTCCCTTGCCAAGAACCAGACGAATTTTACCTCTCCCGTAACACTGATCATCGGGCTGAATGAATGTCTGAAACTCCTCCAGAGAGAGGGCCTCGAAAACGCCTTCGAGCGCCACAGAAGACTTGCGAATGCTACAAGGGAGGCTATCAAGGCCCTTAATCTCGAACTCTTTTCGAAAGAATCCCCCAGTAATGCCGTGACCGCCATAGAGTCGCCTGCCGGGCTCGACGGCCAGGAGATCTATAAGAATCTGAGGGAAAAATACGGGATCACCGCTGCGGGGGGTCAGGGCCGCGCGAAGGGAAAAATATTCAGGATAGCGCACTTGGGATACGCCGACACCTTCGATATCATCACTGTGGTCGCGGGTGTCGAGATGGTATTGAAATCGATGGGGCATCCTGTGAAGCTCGGCTCAGGCGTTTCGGTTGCCGAAGAATTATTGATGGAATAACCCGGGAGGACTGATGAAGGTTCTTATAAGCGACAGTTTGTCCCCTCGGGGGATAGAGATTCTCAAGGGGGCGAGCCTTGAAGTCGACGTCAGGACCGGGATGAAACCTGAGGAACTGAAGACATGCATAGGCGAGTATCACGGACTTGTCATCAGAAGCGCCACCAAGGTCACCAGCGACATAATCGGCGCGGCAGCCAACCTGCGGGTGATAGGAAGGGCAGGCTCGGGGCTCGATAATGTGGATAAGGCTGCGGCGACGAAAAAGGGGATCGTGGTGATGAACACACCCGGCGGAAATACGATCACGACCGCGGAGCACACTATAGCGCTCATGTTCGCCCTCGCGAGGCAGATCCCTCAGGCGACCGCGTCCATGAAGGCCTTCAAATGGGAAAAGAAACGCTTTATGGGCGTCGAACTTTACCTTAAAACGATCGGGATCGTCGGCATCGGCAACATCGGCAAGCAGGTTGCGACGAGGGTCCTCGCCCTGGGGATGAATGTCATCGGGTATGACCCGTACCTGAGCGATGAGAACGCGAAGGAGATGGGAATAGAGAAGGTGGATCTGCCCGACCTCTTCAGGCGTTCCGATTTCATCACATTCCATACGCCCATTACCACGGAAACACGTAATCTCGTCAACAGACAGACCATTCAGGAGATGAAGGACGGGGTGAGAATCATCAACTGCGCGAGAGGCGGCATCGTCAACGAGACGGACCTCTACGAGGCCCTCAAGAGCGGCAAGGTTGCGGGCGCCGCCATCGATGTATTCGAAAAAGAGCCCCCTGTCGACAACCCCCTTCTCTCCCTCGACAACGTGATATGCACTCCTCATCTTGGGGCCGCGACAGAGGAAGCCCAGGAGAATGTGGCGGTCGCGATCGCCGAGCAGGTGGTCGATTATCTCGTGAACGGCGTCATCCGGAATGCGGTGAACTTCCCCTCCGTGCCCGCAGACCAGATCTTGAAGCTGAAACCCTACCTCACCCTCGCGGAGAGGCTCGGGAGTTTTGCGTCCCAGGTCTTCGAGGGCGCTGTCACTGAGATCACGATTGAGTACAGAGGAGAGGCAGCTGCGCTCAACACGGCGCCGGTGAACATCGCCCTCCTGAAGGGCTTTCTCGCGACCATTCTCGAAGAGACAGTCAATTTTGTGAATGCCCCGATCATCGCCAAAGAACGGGGCATCGCCGTAAAAGAGATGAAGAGCCCCGACGGAGGAGACTATCAGAGCATGCTCGTCCTCCGCGTCAAAGTAGACGGGAAGGAAAACACGGTCGGCGGCACCCTCCTCGGAAAGACGGACCCGAGGATAGTCAGGATAAACGACTTCCCGGTAGAGATCGTCCCGGAAGGGAACATGCTCTTCATGTATAATAACGATCGTCCCGGTGTAATCGGCAATATAGGGTCCTATCTCGGGAAGAACCGCATTAATATCGCACGGATGCACTTCGGAAGAGAATCGGCGGGGGGGATGGCGATATCGGTGGTGAGCATAGATGCTCCCGTTTCCCAGACACAACTGGAAGATATCAGGAAGATTCCTAATATCCTGTCTGTACGGGTGGTCAATCTTTAACTTAAAAACTGCGCGATCTTGTATGTGCCAGGGGGGGCGGCCGTGCGCCACGCGTCGCGGCTTCCAGGCGCATGGGTAAGGAGTGAACAGGGAAATGTCTGCGGTGGTGATAGTAGGTGCCCAGTGGGGAGACGAAGGGAAAGGGAAGGTCGTTGACGTCCTGACAGAAAAGGCGGATGTCGTCGCAAGATTTCAGGGGGGGCACAACGCGGGGCATACGGTCGTTATCAACGAACAGAAGTTCATACTCCATCTGATTCCCTCGGGAATACTTCACAAAAACAAGCTCTGCATCATCGGAAACGGCGTCGTGATCGAACCCGCAGCGCTTATCGATGAGATGAAGGGTCTGAAACAGAGGGGCGTGGATGTCCGCAGCAATCTCCTCATCAGCAAGAACGCCCACCTCATCATGCCCTATCACATCGCGATGGACAACGCCCGCGAGAGGGTGAGAGGCGCCGGCAAGATCGGCACCACGGGGAGAGGCATCGGACCGACCTACGTCGACAAGATGGCGCGCACGGGAATACGGGTGATCGACCTCTATCGTCCCGAGGTCTTCCGAGAGAAGATCGAGACAAATCTCGGCGAGATAAACTACCTCCTGAAGAACCGTTTCAGGACGAAAGGGTTCAGGGCCGCGGAGATCTTCGCTCAGTACAGGGCGTATGCCAGGAAACTCGCCCGGTATGTAGCGGACACCGATATCATCGTGAATGAGATGATCGAAAAAAAGAAAAAGATCCTCTTTGAGGGCGCACAGGGCACCCTTCTCGACGTCGACCACGGGACCTACCCGTTTGTCACGTCATCGAGCTCCGTTGCGGGAGGCGCGTGCACAGGCCTCGGTGTCGGGCCTACCAGAATATCGCGGGTTCTCGGCGTGGTGAAGGCATATACGACGCGGGTCGGGGGAGGACCCTTTCCGACCGAGATGACCGGTGATATCGGAGAGCAATTTAGGCAGAAGGGAGGGGAATTCGGCGCTACCACCGGCCGGCCGCGGCGGTGCGGGTGGCTCGACTTCGTCGGCCTGCGCCACGCGATGCGCGTCAACGGTCTCACGGGGATCGCGATCACGAAGCTCGACATACTCGACGCTCTCCCCACCATCAGGGTCTGCGTTGCCTACCGGCGCGGGAAAACCCTGTACAGAGACTTCCCGAAGGAAACCTCGCTGCTCCACACGTCCGTGCCCGTCTATGAAGAAATGGAGGGGTGGAACGAGAGCACCGTCGGAATAAAGAGATTCGAGAAGCTTCCGAAAAACGCACAAAAATACATCCGGAGGATAGAGGAGACGCTGGGAGTGAAGGTCGATATGATCTCGACAGGCCAGCGCAGAAACGAACTTATCGTGCTCAGGAATCAGTTCTGAGTGAGAAAAAGAGTCGCAAGCAGACACACGAAAAGACTTGAGCTCACCTTCGCCGCGGGAGATTCCAAGTTTACCGGCATCTCGAGCGATCTCTCCGGGGGGGGGCTCTTCATAAGGACTCAGCACGGCCTCACACCCGGAACCCAGATAGATATAGAGATCTATCTCCCCGACGGCAAAAGGTCGCGTCTCAGGGGCGTTGTGAGAAGAACGATCAAGACCCCCCTTTCGATTGTCAAGAACGGCATGGGAATAGAACTTATCGAGAAGGATCAGAGCTATCTTGATTTCCTGCGGCAGTTCGATGCGGACGCCGCCCAGGAAAAAGCAGCTCCGTCCCACGACGCAGACGGCAAAGGTCCCCCTGGGACCGATCGCACACACGGAGAGACTTCCCCTGAATCCATAATAATTGCCTGCCACAGCTGCAAGGCAAAAAACCGCGTACCGAGGGTGAAGCTTCCCTTCGGACCGAAGTGTGGTAAATGCGGCGAAGCTCTCGACACGCGGATCGTTCTCTAGGAGCCGCCCTTCTTTCCCTGCTTTATCCTTCCGCATGCCCCGTATGCAATAACCCCTCCGACACGCTTCGCCATGCTCCCCTCTGCAGGGTCTGCTGGGAATCGATCACGAAGTATGAGGGACCGTCTTGTGCAAGATGCGCGGCTCCTCTCGTTTCGGAATATGCCGCAGAGTGCGGCGAATGTCTTCAGCGCCCTCCTCCCTTTACCGGTGTCCTGAATTTCGGGCTCTATGCGGGCGCCCTTTCCGAGGCGATCCACCTTCTGAAGTTCTCCGGCGTGAGGAGACTTGCAAGGCCCCTCGGGGCCTTTCTGACAGAGCTGACCCCTCCTGCGGCAGCGGGGATCGTGCCTGTGCCGGTCTCGGGCAGGACCCTGAGAGAACGCGGGTTCAATCAGACCCTTTTGTTGTCGCGGGTCCTTTCAAGGGCCGCAGGGGTCCCGGTCATGATGGATCTCCTCATCAAGAAAAGAGAGACACCTCCCCAGATCGGATTGAATGCAAGGGAAAGGGCCGCCAATCTCAGGGATTCCTTCGCGGTGCGGGGAAAGCTCCACAAACAGCGGTTGGTTCTCCTGGACGATGTAATGACCACGGGAGCCACGGTTAGGGAATGTGCGAAAACGCTCATCAAGGCGGGCGCAGGTGAAGTGACCGTCGTGACTCTCGCCCGTTCCCCCCTCACCTAACCCGCTTATCTATGAGTCCTCGGCGGGACAGAGTCGCCGTGCTCATTCTCGCTCCGCTCCGAGGCTTTTGCCTCCTTATTTTCCCTAAACATACTGAAGGACTATCGGCAAAAAAAAACCGCCCGGAGTCTCTGTCCCGCCTGCTGCCTATCTGCATGTCCAAAGTTTATGAATCATAGGGATGAGCGGTATAGTCGCCGGTAGAACCGAAAAAGGGCTATTGTCTTGCCGGGAAACGGATACCTCTTCTGAAACAAAGGAAACTCATGAATACAATTGGAGCGGTTCAGCCTGCGGACGAAGAACACCCTCGCCTTCCATGATATAATGGACTGTATGCCCTATTCTGCTTCTGCGGGCCGGAGACAATGATCAGGAGGGAACATCCGTGATGAGATCGAAACTGTTTTGCTTTTCCGTATCGTGCGTCCTCGTCTTGCTGTCCGCGGCCGGTGCAGAGGAAAAACCTGAGCCTCAGAACCTGATCAGACAGGAGATGGCGGCCCTCGACAAGGCTTTCAAGACGACACTCGACGCCGTGGTGCTGAATGAACCTGAAAGGATCGCCGGGGCTTACGAAGACGTGAACAGGATACGGGAACGCCTCAAACGCGCGGAAAAAGAGGGCACGCCGATTGTCCTTCCCAGGAACCAGAAACGGTTCAGGGAATTTGCGAGACTCGACGATAAATTCCATAAAGACGTCCGAGCCCTTGTAAGGGCCGCGGCCAAGAAAAAGGTGCCGGCCGTCCGGAGAGAGACGCACAGGCTCCTCGACGCATGCGTCAGGTGCCACGCCATATTCAGAAAATAGGGACGCCCCGATGAGTCTTTTTCTGCTCGCCTTTTTTCTGCTGTACGGATGCATCCACTTCTATACGTTCATGAAAGCGAAGGCCGCCCTTGCCTTTGGCCCTTCGATCTCCGTTATCTTGATACTTTTCATGCTTGTGATGATCCTTGCGCCGATCATAGTACATTATGCAGAAAAGGTTGGCCTTGAGCTCTTTGCACGAATCATGGCGCATATCGGTTTTGTGTGGGGAGGGCTTCTCTTTTTATTCTTCTCGGCATCAGTCTTCATAGATCTCTGCCGGCTCGTAATCTATCTGGGAGAACTCATACTCCAAAGAGATCTCGCCGCATTTTCATCGAGATATGCCTTTTTCATCCCTCTTTTCCTCTCTCTCTGCGTCACTATGTACGGCTTTTTTGAGGCAAGGGATATCCGCACGGAGAGGATCCTCATCAGGACCTCAAAACTGCCTCCGGAAATCGGCAGGTTGAAAATCGCCCAGATTTCAGACGTCCATCTCGGATTGATGGTCAGGGAAGGGAGGCTGAACAGGATACTCGCCAAAGTGAAAGCCGAAGAGCCCGACATCCTGGTTTCTACCGGGGATCTCCTGGACGGGCAGGTCTGCAAACTGAACGGGCTCGAAGATCTCCTGAAGGAGGTCCGGCCGAGATACGGAAAATTTGCGGTTACGGGAAATCATGAATTTTATGCAGGGTTCGAGAACTCCCTCTGTTTCACGGAAAAGGCAGGGTTCAGAATGCTCAGGGGCGAAGGGACGACCGTTGCCGGCGGTATCACCGTCGTCGGCATCGACGACCCCGCAGGAAAGTTCTTCGGCCTCGCAAAGGACATTTCGGAAAAAGAGCTGCTTTCAGGGTTCGGACGCGAGAAGTTTCTCCTCTATCTCAAACACAGGCCTCTTGTGGATAAAGGCGCTGCAGGGCTTTTCGACCTCCAGCTTTCAGGACATATCCATAAGGGACAGATCTTCCCCTTCACCCTTGTCACCGAGCTTCTCTATCCGATCACTTCGGGAAGACTGGCTCTCCCGAACGGTTCCCTCATGTATGTGAGCAGGGGTTCCGGGACATGGGGGCCGCCGATTCGCTTTCTCGCACCCCCCGAGGTGACCATAGTGGAGCTCATCCACGCCGATGTACCCGGATAATTCATACGGGCTGGAATTGACGTCCGGCAGGCGGGACAGAGTCCCCGCGCTCATTCTCGCTCCGCTCCGAGGCTTTTGCCTCTTTATTCTCCATATCCATAATGCAGGACTATCGGCAAAACAAACCGCGCGGAGACCCCATCCCGCCTGCTGCCGATCTGCATGTCCAAAGTTTATGAATCATATGGATGAGGGGTATAGTCGCGCCGGGAGAGCCGAAAAGGGCTATTGTCTTGCCGAGAGACGGATGCCTCTCCTGAAAGACACACATGACTAAACAATATGGCTGAAGTTTCTGCTTCCGCTGCCACCCGAACTCGGGTTATCGAACTCTCCCTAAAATAAAGACTTCTTGCACGATTATTTCAAGTGAACGCTCTTGACCCCCGAGGGCTTCCAGGAGGGTGAGATCACCCCGCCTTCCCTTTCCCGTCGAAAATAAGAACCCCACGTGAGTTTGAATTCCCCGAATCTGTCATTCACGCAATCCATGGCGCGAAGAACCGCTTTCCGTTTCCTTTCTTCTTCGATCAGGGGAATCTGGTGCGGGTCGTCGACAATCGTCGAAAGGCTCACTCCCAAAAGCCTAATCCTGTCCCTCAGCCCTATTCCCTCCAGTATTCTCAGAACGCTTTTATAGATATCATGCGTATCGTTCGTAAACTCAGCCAGGGTCTTCCGCCTCGAAAAAGTCTCGAAGTCCGGATAACGAAGAGTGAGAGATACTGTTTTCCCCAGGTATCCATACTTCCTCGCCCGTCTGCCCACTTTCTCACTGAGCAGCAGCAGACAATGCTCGATGTCCGTCCTCTCCAGGATGTCCCGGGGCAGCGTCATGCTGTGTCCTATGGATTTTGCCTCTTCCGTATTTGTCTGCACCGGCCGGCTGCAGCCGCCGAGCCCCATCGCCCTCAAGGCCTCGCCGTATATCCCGAATTTGCTCCGCAAAAGGCTCGAAGGTGTCCTGCCGAGTTCCCCGCAGGTCCGTATCCCGAGGACCGCGAGCCTTTCAGCGGTCCTGGCCCCTATCCCCCAGAGTTCTTTCACAGGAATATCTTCGATGCATCCTCCTACTTCTTCGGGCTTCACCCATCGAAGCCCATCCGGTTTCGCAATATCACTTACCAATTTGGCAAGGAGGATGTTCGGAGCTATTCCGACGGTGCAGTTGATTCCGAAGACATCTTTCACAGAACGTTTTATCGATCTGCCTATCTCCTCCGGTCCCCCGAAAAGATGGTGCGTCGCTGTGATATCGAGAAAGGCTTCGTCAACGGAATAGATCTCCGCATCGGGAGTGAAGCGGCGGAAAATCTCCTCGAGCCCTCTGCAGGTGTGGGTGTATCGAGCGTTGTTCGCGATCACCAGGATGAGGTGAGGACACGCCTTCTTTGCTTCCGGGATGCTCATCCCGGTTTTGACGCCGAACTTCCTCGCCTCATAGGAAGCGGTCGTAATGATGGTCCTCGGGCCTCCTCCTATGACCCCTATGGGTTTGCTCCTGAAGCGCGGGTTCGCCTTCTGCTCAACCGAAGCAAAAAAGGCGTCCATATCGATACACATGATGATGCGTGACAAGAGCACACCAATACCCTTCCTGACCTACACTTGCAAAGAGGAGGTTTTTTGAAAAATTCTCATTCACCATTCCCCACCTACCCTTCCCTTGGAAAGGGGAGGAACTTTGAAACCCCCTCTTTAGCAAGGAGGGGTTAGGGGAGGTTTTGGCAAATGCTCCATAATTTTATTAAGCACTCCGTCCGTATTTTCATAAATCTCTTTGTTCGTAAACCGCAAAAAGGTAATCCCGAAAGATTCTATGATTGCCTGTCTCTCCTTATCCCTTGTATCCGCTCCTTCGGTAAAATGGGAATCACCGTCAACTTCCACCGCCAGTTTAATTTTCGGACAGTAGAAATCTATTACAAACCCCTCAACACTATACTGGCGTCTGAACTTATAACCTTTCAATCCCTTGTCTTTCAGCTTTGACCATAGTATAACTTCAGCCCGAGGCATGTTTTTTCTCAGCATTTTTCGTTTAGTCTTCTCGTCTGTCTTGTCAAAAAACTCTTGTTGTCATTTGATCAAATCACTACCACACCTAACCTCCCCTTGGAAAGGGAAGGATTCAAAAACGCCCCCTTCGACCCCGACACCAATTACTAATGAGTTCATTAGTAGGGTGTCATTCCCGCTTGCCGGGAATCCTTCTTAGGAAAGACTCCGGACAAGCCGGAGTAACAAATAACGTTATCGTACTTATGTACTTCTTAGTAAGAGTCCCTCTCTGGTATACAAAGAGCCGGCCTCTTGCTCCCCTCCTTAGCAAGGAGGGGTTAGGGGAGGTTGAGGTTTTGGAAAAACGTTCATAACGAGTTCCGTGTCCTAAATGGTCCTGTTTATTCCCATAGCAGTTTAGTTGAAAGCCCATTGGCTTGATGTCACGGTGGGCCTTGATTCCTCTTAAATATGCGTATTCCATTCCGCTACAGAATTGAATAGCACATCGGACACTCTGTACCAAATCCGGCGAGCGTCTTATAAAATAGCCTTCGGGGGTATTCAGACCCTGCTCATCAGAAGCAATGTGCTCCGTTGCGATATAGAGCCGCCCCGAGATTTCTTCAATGAAATATGCCCGTACAAGATAGGGATGTCGCTCCAGAGCAATCCAGACCTGTGCCTCCTTGCGAAACCTTTCTCTTATTCTCAAGTCTTCTATGTACTCCTCACGGAAAGTAATGAGCAGATAATCTCTTCGCAGAAGCCGTCCGTTCACACACATCTGGCATATCGTCCAATGTTCTTCCTTCGAGTAGCCTGCCGGTTTTTTTCTGTAATTAGAATTACTGTAGGGGCAACACAAATGTTCCTATTGAGATTCCGTCATAAGTATTCCTCTATTACTCCATGTCCAGAGCAAATTGTATGGCCTTCTTTATCTGCTCCATTTTATCGCTCTTAAGCAGGGCGATCCTTTCACCAAGCAGTTCTTTGCGGATGGTCATAAGCGTGTCGAGATTCACCACGCATTTTCTCGGTAACCCGTCTTCCGTTCCAAGTGGCACCTCAACGGGGATTCCCCGTATTGTCCCCGTGACCTCCGCCACCGTCACAGCATTTCTGACAGCGTAAGCCTCATCCCTTGAAAGGAGCACTATAGGACGTTTGCCTATAGGTGCCGGGAGGTCGGCCCACCAAACCTCGCCCCTCTTCAATTCCAGTCCTCCTGCGATAACGCCTCAAGAGAAGCTTTTTCCTTGGCCTTTATCTCTTGCAGACTTTCCGGGTGCTTTCGATAGCCTTCTTCGTAGAGCCGTATCAATCTATCCTTTTCGGTTTTATTTCTGAGAAGTCTTATCGCTTCCCTCACAACACCGCTCCTCGTAATGCCCTCTCTCTTTCTTATCGTTTCGATCGCTTTAAAGTCCTCGCTACTTATGCTTATCGCCAGTTTAACAGCCTTTGACATAATGATCACCTCAGGTATAACTTACTTCATACCAAAGTATGAATCATTAGCATATAAAAAGCAATATAGTTACTCGCTGCTGCGCAGTAGATTATGCCTCCAGTTTTTCGAGCCTCCAGAGAAGCGATTCCGTGTGAAAGCTCAATTCATAGAGCGAGTTTCCGTCGGACACCGAAAAATGATAGATTTCGTTCCGCCCTTCCTTCGATTTCCATACATAGGTAATATCTTTCACCTCGAAGAGCCTTCCGGACCATCTGAACCTCAAAGGCTTTATTCTGTAAACCTGACTGAAGGATGCGATAACGCTTACCGCTTCGCCGACTTCCATCACAGTTTCCTCACAACCCCTATCACCCTCCCGATTATGCGCACTTCGCCGGCTCGATAGGTCGCGGGTTCCATCTCCCTGTTTTCGGGTTTGAGGGTTATTTCTCCCTTTTTCACATATATCCTCTTCACCGTCGCTTCATCTCCGAGGAAGACGACGCCGATTTCGCCGCTGCCGATAGTCTCCTGGGGTTTTACGATCACATAATCTCCCTCCCATATCCCTGCATCTATCATGCTGTCGCCCGTGATCTTCAACGCAAAGGCATCCTCCGCCTGAAAAAGGGCCCTGTCGATAAAAAGACTCTCCTCACTCTGCTCTGCCGCGAGCATCGGCTTCCCGGCCCTTACCTTCCCCGCAACAGGCACCGCTAATCCACCCGACATATTCCATCCCCTGAGTTCTATCCCCCTCGACTTCGCCCGGTCCAGCCTCACATACCCTTTTCGTTCAAGGGCCTGAAGGTGCCCTCTCGCAGCAGACCAGAGGAAACCGAAATGCTCCCCGATTTCTCTGATAGTCGGAGGATAACCTCGTCTCCGCATGAATTCAGCCAGGAATTTATACACTGTCCTCTGTTTTTCGGTGAGTTCTTTCATATATACATTTGTATACTATTCAGAGCGATTTGTCAAGAGAACGAATCGCTCAAAAGGCACACCATCAACTCTGCGTGGGGATGCATTCGAACGGCTTCAGCGGGCCGTATTGCCTCACCTTTTTTGGGTGAGGCGGCCCGGCGCCTCGGAGCGAAGGGAGACCTTTTGGGGGTTCCCGCGGTTGACCTGCCTGCCGATTGCCCCTATAATGACATCGAAGGGAGGAAGCTCATGGGTAAGGTCTCCTTGAATGTCCAGAGGGAGTTTTGTGAGGAATGTTCCCTTGCGCTGAGGCGCTTTGTCGGAAAGATGGACGGCGTGGATTCCGTCGATGTGGAAAGCGGGAAAATCGTGATACGTTTTGACGACTCAAAGGTCGATGAAACGGATATCGTAAAGATCTCGAAGGACAGCGTCGAAAAACTGGGCTACAAGATACTTGACTGACCGCTCAGGCGCCGGTTCTCTTCAGAGACCACGCGCCCTTCGCCTCGTCATAAGAGAGTATATGCGTGTATCCGTCGCTCCCTTTGACTTTAAAGCATCTCTTCCTTTGCCTCCCCGAAGATTCCTCTTCGATCCACATCCCGAGGATCTTCTCTACAACGACCACGTCGCCGCGAAGGATGAAGGATCGCGGGATTTCTTCACCCCGGGAGCCGGAATATGCGGTCACTTCAGTTCTTTCTTCAGGCATGGAAGCCGACCCATCCGTTGATCAATGCCGGCAGCAGAGGAACTTCGAGCCCTGCACAGTATCCCTCTGCACGAACCTCCCGTGTATATCCCGCAGGATCTCCTGCCTCGCCTTGCCCCATGTTGGGGCGAGAAGGATGTCGTCGGGGGCAAGGGCAAAAAGCCTCTGGAGGACGATCGACGGAGAGAGGAGTTCTATGAAATCGACGAGAAAATCCAGATATTCGTCATAGCCGAAAGTGGGGAACGGTCTCTCGGCGTACTGCCTTGCGAGAGGAGTGCCCTCCACTATCTGGAGCTGATGTATCTTCAGGAACCCGATCGGGAGAGACGAAAGTTCATCGGCCATCGCAAGCATCTCATCCCTCGTCTCAGTCGGGAGGCCGACGATGATATGGGCTCCGATCTCGATCCCCTTTCCTTTTGTCAGATCGACGGCGTCGAGAAATGCCCGGTAGTCATGTCCCCTCAGGATATACTGAAGGGATTTGTCGTGGATCGACTGCAATCCGTATTCGACGAGAACAAAATGGTCCTTTGCGAGGTGACTGAGCAGGGCGATCTTTTCGCTGTCAACACAGTCAGGTCTCGTACCGATGGCGAGGCCGACGACAGAGGGAAGCGCAAGCGCCTCCCGGTACATCCGCTCAAGCTCCGCCACCGGAGCGTAGGTGTTGGTGTAGGGCTGGAAATAGACAAGGTATTTCTTTGCCTTGTAGCGCACCGAGAGATACTGAATCCCCTTCAGGATCTGTTCCCTGATCGGTATCTCGTTCCTGCACTCGGAAGGCCTGAAGCTGTCATTATTGCAATAGATACAGCCCGTCACCCCGAGAGTTCCGTCCCGGTTGGGGCAGGTAAACCCCGCATCGACATTTACCTTCGAAACGATAGTGCCGAATTTATTTTTCAGGTACGGCCCGAAGGAGTTATATCTCGTCTTCATGTTTAATTATTTCTCTTTGGGAAGCCCGATGTCAATGCGCACAGTACCGCTATCCACCATTAAAAAGCCGATACCTGCGTGACGACGCCATCGTTCCTATCTCTCTTCGCTTCGAGGCCCCGGCCGAAAGCGAGGCAATATGGCCCGCTGAAACCGCTCGAATACATCGTCACGCAGAGTTGGTGGTGGTTTTGGCCTGGCAGGGCTTTGCTAAAATAGATGCAAATGGTGTAGAATTTGAGAGAAGCTTTAGCATAAGAGCACCGTGGGGGAGGCCGGGAGGCCTGAGAATTTCCTGAAAGAGGAAGACCCCTTGAACCTGATCCAGGCAATGCTGGCGTAGGGAACGGGATGGACGTGAGGAGAGGTCCCCTTTTCCCTGCAGCGAGGGAGAGGGGATTTTTTTTGGAGGGGAGAGCGGAAAGGGACGGAATGAAGATCAGGGTGAATGGAGAGGAATACGGGACGGAGCAAGAGACGGTGGAAGGACTGCTGGGGGAACTGAGGATAGAGCCGGGGAGGGTTGCGGTGGAGGTA
>JAMCWJ010000016.1 GCA_023475105.1 Nitrospirota bacterium | reverse complement strand
GTTCACCATCAAGCTTCCCCTCAGTCTTGCGATAATCCCTGCACTGATGGTCGAGGCGGGGCAGGAGGTGTACGCCATCCCTATGAGAACGATTGACGAGAGCATCAGGGTCAGGGAAGAGGATATCCATGTGATAAACAACCGTGAGGTGATCACGTTCAGGGACAGCGTTATCCCGGTGGTCAGGCTCGACCGTTTTTTCGGCCTTCCCGCGCACAAACAGGAAAGACGTTATCTCGTTGTGCTCAGCCGAGAAGCGTATCGCGGTTGCGGTCGACGGCCTCAGGGGCCGCCAGGAGATCGTGATAAAACCTCTGGACGATGTCTTCGGCACATCATACGGAATCGCGGGGGCGTCCGTACTCGGCGACGGAAGGGTAGTGCTCATTGTCGATGTCCCTGCGTTGTGGAATGAGAGAGAGGATGCGAAAAGCGAAGAGGGGCCGCTGTCTGCGGCGAGCGTAGCTGGTCGCGGACCCGCACACTGAAAAAGGGAGGACCCGCAGAATGTCCGAACGGCTGCACGCATCAGGTTTTGCGGAGGACGGACCGGGGAGCACCCCGGAACACACGGAGAAATTGCACCTCGTCACCTTCCGTCTCGGGGAAGAGTACGGCGTTCCGATACGTCAGGTTCGGGAAGTCGTGAGAGTGGGGCGCATAACCGTCGTTCCCCGTTCTCCCGGTCACATGGAAGGGGTGATAAATCTCAGAGGCAGGATACTGCCCGTGGTGAATCTGAGGAAGAGGCTGAAACTTCCCGTCAGGGAAGTCGGCAAGGCGTCGAGGATTGTGGTTGCGGGAACGGGAAACGAGGTTTCCGGATTGCTTGTGGACGCGGTCTGCCGCGTCGTCAAGGTGTCTCCCGAATCCGTCGGGAGCGTTCCGGAAGAGGTGCTTGGAGCAGGTACCGATTACATAACCGGAGTCGGCAGGCTGAAGGAGATGCTCATTATTCTACTCGACCTCGAAAAACTGCTCAGGAGAGAAAAGAGTGAGATGAAGGAAGGGGAATGATGAAAAAAGGAGTGAACTGTTGGGAATTCAAGAAATGCGGGAAAGAGAAGACCGGGGATTGCCCTGCATACCCGAAGGGCGGGAGGGTCTGTTATCTGGTAGCGGGCACGATGTGCGGGGGAAAGGTGCAGGGGATGTATGCCCTCAAGATCAATAATTGCAGGGAGTGCGATTTCTACAAGGGACTGGTTGTCGACAAGACACTGTGACCATGTCGGCGCATTTGCCTTAGGGCGGGATGTCCGGGAGTCGCAGGGATTGCACAACGAGAAAAGGTCCTCGGCAGCGGACCTTTCTTGATCGAACGGTGTCTGCCGGTTGAAGAGAGGGAGGGGAAATGCTCGGAAACATGAAGATCGGCGTTCGGCTCGGGCTCGGTTTCGGCCTCGTCCTGGTTCTGCTGCTCGTGATGATCCTCATCGGGGTATCCGGCGTGAAAAGAATGAACGACAAGCTCGACCGCATTGTCAAGGTCAATAACGCAAGAATGCGGTATACTTCAGAAATGCGGGATTCGATCACGCGCAGGGCGGACTCTCTGCAGAAGATGCTGTTGTTCAAAGGTAGCGCCCCGGTGCGGCAGGAGCTCGAAAAAATGCAGGAGGCGGGAGCGCGTTATGACGAAGCATTGGAGAGACTCGACAAGCTCGAAATCAGCGAAGGAGGGAAAAGGCTGATCGGGAGCGTGAAAACGGCCATCGGTGATGCAAGAGAAGCGGACAAGGCAGTGATCGGACTCGTCGCGTCGAAGAAAGTCACCGAGGCGGCTTCCCTCTATGGGAGAAGCGCCGTTCCTCTGCTGGACAAGGTCTATGCGGCCCTGACGGAACTCGTCACGTATCAGGAGAAACGCATCCTGTTCCGTCATACAGAGGCGGAGGCGGTCTATCGCAACACCCTTTTGTTCCTGTTCATTACCGCGGGGGCGGCGATGGTGTTGGGGACGATGCTCGGCATCCTCATCACCAGGAGTATTACGAAACCGCTGGCGAACGGCATCGCCGTGATAGACCGGCTGGCCGGCGGCGACCTCACTGCCGGTATCGCCGCTGCAGGGAGGGACGAGATCGGACAGTTGCTCGCTGCGACGAATGCCATGGCTGCCAACATGAAGGAGATCATCAGGAATACGGTGAAGTCTTCACATCATGTGGCGCTTTCGGCCGGAAAGGTTGCAAAGGACTCGGATCAGATAGTGAGGGCCGCCCAGGAGGAGGCGTCCGCAACGGAGGAGACGACCTCATCCATAGAAGAAATGGCGGTGTCCATGTCGCAGGTCGCACAGAATACGGAGACCCTCGCGACGAACGTCGATGAAACATCTTCGACGATAACCGAGATGGCGGCGTCGATAGAGCAGGTCGGCAAGAGCGCCGAAGCTATGGCCGCCTCTGTGGAGGAGACGTCTGCGACGATCGAACAGATGCTTGCCTCTGTGGAGCAGACGGCGCGGAATACCGGAGCCATGACCGAAGCAGTCGGACGCATGAGGAACATGGTTCACGAAGTGGGGATCGCGGTCAGGGAGCAGGTCGGCGGAACAAGGCAGATAGTCCGGACAGTGGAGGCGATGCATAGCATGACCCGGGGGGTGGCGAATGCCACCGCCGAACAGAAGATGGGGGGGAGGTCGTGGTGAAGGCCATGGAGGGCATGGGGCAGATATCCTCCGAAAACCTAAGGCTTTCACGGGACATGGTCGGCGCGGCTGAAGAAACGCTGTTCCAGATAGAAAACCTCCAGTACTCCGTAAGCAGTTTCAGATTTCATGTGAACGGAGACAGAAGGTGCTGGGATATTATGAACTGCCCCTCGGGTTCGAGACGGAAATGTCCTGCATATAACGCCGCGGAAGACCGCTGCTGGCTCATAACGGGCACCTGGTGCAAGGGGGCGCAGCAGGGAGACGCCAGGGCCAAGCTGAGAAACTGCATGACCTGCGAAGCCTTCAGGGTGATTCAGGGAGTGGATGCATAAACCGTCCGGCGCAGAGAGAGCGATCATGGGAGAGGAGAACGTTATACGTGAAGTGGAACGCTTGCTCGGGGAATTGGGAAATGCGGACTGGTGGGCCAGAAGCAAGGCGATGAACGGCCTTCTCAATTATTCCGAAGAGTATTATCTTCCCTTCCTCGGGGAGGCCCTGAGAGACCGGGGCGACCCTGTTCTCAGGAATGCAGCCATGGAATTCTATGTGGTTCTGGCGGGACGGGCAGTGCCGTCCCTGATCGTTTCGCTCGGAGACGAGAATCCGGAAGCGAGGCTTTTTGCGGCAAATCTTCTGGGGGAGATCGCGGACAAGAGGGCCGTTCCGGAGCTGGCCTCCGCGCTGAAGGACCGGGAGGTGAACGTAAGGGTGGCAGCTGCCGAGGCCCTCGGAAAGATCGGCGACCCCGCGGCCGTCGGCGCTTTGAGCGAGTTGCTGGAGGACGAATCCTGGGTCACCCTGTCGTCCATCAAGGCCCTGGGCGATATAGGCGGCAAGGACGCCCTCTCCGTGCTTTACGGCTGCCTCGCGAAGGACGAATACCGCGGGATGACATTCGCTGCAATAGAGAAGGCGGGAAAGGAGGATGCGATAGAGTATCTTACTCCCTTTCTGGACAAGGACGATCTGAGGGAGTTGGCGCTCAAGGCAGTTGTGACTATCGCGGAAAGGGAGAGGATACGGCTGATGCCCGAGTATTTCATGAGCAGCGTCCCTCTGCTCATAGAGCTTCAGCGCTCCCTCTACCCGGAGATACGGCGGGCCGCTTTTATCGCCCTGAGCTGGGCCAGGGACCTGAGGGGACTGACTTGTCTTATCGATGCCCTCATCGATGAAGAGCTTCAGGAATATGCGCTGAACGGCATCATGGGCCTCGGAAAGGCGGCGGTGCCGGAGATCATCAGCGCCCTCAAGGACACGGGAAGACCTCAGAGATGCGTTCTCGCAAAGATGATCTCGATGATGGGGGAGTACGCTGCACTGCTCCAGTTCTCTGAAGATGGGGATCCCGAGGTACGGGTGGAGGTGGCCCTCGCCCTCGGACTGATGCATTCGCCGAGAACAGGGGAACTCCTTTCGCGGATGCTCGATGATCCCGAAGAGGAGGTGAGGCTGGTCGCCCGGAAGGCAAGCCGCAAGTTCGAGAAAGAAAAGAAATGGCCGACATGAAGGAAAACAGCGGGGGGGACCGGGCGATGAGCGAGGAGGAGTATGCCCTCTTCAGGAAACTCCTCGCCGGCGAATTCGGCATTGTTCTCAAAGGTGACAGGCGCTCGACCCTTCACGCAAAGCTGTCGCACAGACTCGCCGTGCTGGGCATTGCGTCATACCGGGATTACTACGACCTGATTACCTCAGAGGCCTCGGGGGAGGAACTGTTTCATTGCATATCCCATATCACGAACAGCGAGACATACTTTCTGAGGGAAACGGGACGGATCACCCTTTTCACTTCGCTCCTCAGCGAAGTGAAGCGGTACAGGCAAAAGAAGAACCAAAACAGGATCACGATATTCTCTGCGGGATGTGCGACCGGCGAAGAGGTATACACGCTGAACATTATGCTTATCGAAAGCGGCCTTTTCGCATGGGGATGGGACGTGAGGATCATAGGCGTCGATGTCAACATGCGTGCCCTGACCAAAGCGAGAGGCGCCGCATATACGAAGAACTCCTTCAGGGCGTCAGACGGCCATGAGGACTTTTCGAGGAAGTATTTCGACAAAAGAGACGACGCATACGTCCTCAAGAAGGCCTATCGTTCCCACGTCGAATTCAGGCGAGGCAATATCCTGGACCCGCGGTCCCTCGACGGCATCGACGAGATCGACATACTCTTTTGCAGGAACGTCTTTATCTATATGGGCGAGGAGGCCATCAGGCGTGTGGCGCGGAATTTTTACGACCATCTCGCAGATGAGGGGTACCTTTTTATCGGCTCCTCGGAAAGCCTGCTGAACAAAACAGAGCTTTTTACTCCCCAGTTCAAGGAAGGCTCCGTCGTGTATAGGAAAGCCCTCGGGCCCTCTCCCGAAAACGGTGGTGACTGAAGACCGTGCGATAAGGGTCATGATCGTGGATGACTCCGCCTTTGTGCGCAGGGCGCTCGTGCGGATATTCGAGGCGGAGGCTTCGACCTCGGTCGCCGGCGTCGCCCGGAACGGAAAGGAGGCACTCGATACGGTTTTGTGCCTCCGGCCCGACGTCGTGACGCTTGACATAATGATGCCGGTCATGGACGGCATCGAGACGCTTCAGGCGCTTATGGAGTGATATCCCGTTCCGGTGCTTATCCTTTCCCATTTCACCCACGAAGGCGCAGAGCTCACCCTGAAGGCGCTCCAACTCGGCGCCATGGACTTTGTGGATAAATCGCGCAGGGGACTGATGGACTTTCCCGCGCTGGCCTCGGAGATCACGGGCAAGGTCAAGGCGATTGCCCGCAACAAACCGAAAAGGTGGCGGTATGAACGGGGGGAGATATCCGGCTATGGCTCGCGGGGTCTCGTGGATGTGGTAGCCGTCGGAGCGTCGACCGGGGGGCCTCCGGCGCTCCATATGATCCTGCAGAGATTTCCTGCGAATATCAGCTTTGGTATTGTTGTGGTGCAGCACATGCCGAAAGGGTTTACCGCGGCCCTGGCGGAACGGCTGGACACGACGTGCTCTATTCGGGTGAAGGAGGCCAGGGATGGCGACCCCGTGGAGCCGGGTGTCGCCCTCGTCGCGCCGTCAGGGCTGCACCTGAGGGTTGCATGCATCCCGCTCCGGCAAAGGGGGGCGCAGGACGAGGCCTCCGCGGTGATATTCGGAATGCCGAAGGCAGCAATCGACAGCGGGGCCGTCGACGGGGTCGTTTCGCTTGCCGACATGACCGTGGAAATACTGAAGAGGGCGTGACGCCGCAGGGTTGCGAAGCCGGATGGGACGGACCTCCCCATACATGAGCCCGTCACAGAAAAAAGCATTTCTGCGCCGGGCTCAATTCGTTCTTTTGTTTCTACCGTCCCCGTTCCATGCCTCGTCTATCGTCCGGATGCATTCTCTTTCCTTCTTTGTGCCCACGGCCGTCATGCATTGAGTCCCTGCCTCCATGACGGCCTTTTTCGTGCTCCCGGTACTCGCGTTTGTACCAGTCATATTTGTTCCAGTGCCGGCTACGGTCCCATCTCCGCCAGTCTCTATGGAGATCACCGTAATGTATCCTGTGATATCCGGGCGGCAAGTGGCGATAATAATCCGGAGGCACGTTTACGACAAACCGCGGGACGCGACGGGTCTCGATAACGACCCAAGGCCCGCTGTAGATGCTCGACCGGTACCAGCGGCTTCCGTGGAAGCGATACCAGTAGCCGCCGTAGAAATAAAGGCCCGTGGTGTCCGGGACTACATACACGTAGGCCGTTCCGCTGGGGACCACGACGACATCGGGCGGGCCGGCAAAGGCCAGAGGCGGGAGGGGAATGCCGATGTTGATGTTCACATCTCCGGCAGACGCCCCCGTCGGCACGGTCGCGACGAGACAGAGCAAGGCCGCTAAGAATGCGATCTGCTTCATAAGTCATACCTCCTTATCGGTTTTCGTTCTTGTGATTGGACACTGGGGGAGGGGATAAGGTTTAGAATGCCCGTACGTCACAGGCGTTGTCATGAGAGTTTCTCCTCCGTCAGTCTTTATATAGGATACCAGGAATACCACGTGATGTGAATGAAGAAAACTTCATCGGAAGATTCGGTGCTTCAGAAGTCTTCAAGGAGCAAGGACCGGAGCATCGGGGGCGGAGGGATGACCCCGGACAGGCGGCAAAGGCAAACAGAAAGGTATCACGCCGCGAAGGTGACGAACGCGGTCGTGCCTCTTCCCTCTTCGCTCCTGATCTCGATGGTGCCGCCGTGGTCTTCGACGATCTTCCTGCATATCGGCAGGCCAAGGCCCGTTCCCTCCCTTTTCGTCGTGAAAAAGGGGTCGAATATGCTTTCCATATGCTCTTTCCTGATGCCGGAGCCGTCGTCCTCCAGGGCAAGAACGGTGCTGCGCTCCCCCCCGGTCACGGAGATAGTGAGCCTTTTGCTCCCTGCGCCGAGGGCGTTATTCACTAGATTCAGGAGGACCTGGATCAGTTTGTCCCTGTCCGCCCTTACCGTCGAGGAGGCCGGAACCTCTGCCGAAACGATCACGGTTTCGTCTTTTGCCCGAACGTATCCCTTCACTTCAGCCAGAAGCTTTGCGAGATCGACCTCGCTAAGGTTGAGCCGCGACGGCTTGCTGTAGAGAAGGAGCTCTTCTATGAGATTCTTCATTCGGTAGGTCTCTTTAAGAAGGGCCTTTATGAGGGTCTGATGCTCTGCAGACTCGATCTCCCCCTCGAGTATCTGCGTAATCGACTGGATCGCGAAGAGTGGATTCCGCACCTCGTGCGCGACTCCCGAGATCACCTTCGCCATCGCATCGAAGTGCTGTTTTCTTCTCAGCTGGATCTGCAATTCCTTGATTTCAGTGAGATCTCTGAAGACGACGATTATCCCCTTTTCCTCTCCGTTCTTGTCGATCAGCGGAGAGTTCGAAAAGCCGATGGGTCTCGTTTCGCCCTTCTTCAGGGTAATCGTCACCTCCTTGCCGGAAATGCCGGCGAGGAGGAGCATTTTCCTCGTCTCCGGATGGATTTCCGTGATATCCTGTCCCGAGAGGTCTTCGTCCAGCTGCAGGATGTCTCTCCCGGCTTGGTTTATCTTCATCACCCTGCCCTGTCCGTCGAGGACCATGACCCCGCTCAGCGCGCCGTTGAAAATCGCCTCCGAGAACTCTTTTTGGGCCTTGAGCTCTTCGTATATCCTCGCGGTTGTGATCGCGGCAGAGGCCTGGCTCGCGAAGAGCGTGACGATAGCCTTCTCTGAATCGGTCATGAAGAAATCGTTCTTTTTTAGAAGAGTGAGACAGCCGATCGGGGCCTCTTTGGTTTTCAGCGGGACGGTTGCCGCGTAAAGGAAATGATGCGCGGCGATGAGATCATCGAGACACCCGACATCTGCGGTATTCACGGTCTCTAAGGGTCTTGCCTCGATAAGCGACCTCCCGACAAAACTCCCGCTGATCGAAAGTGCGAGGGGAATGAGGCCTATATCGGGGAGCGAGGAGTTTTGGAGCGCGAGCGAGTCGGCCCCTTTTACGAGCCAGAGGAGCGCCGCGTCGGCGTTTGCGAAGGACGCAGCTGCGGAGACGATCGAAGCGGTCAGCTCCTGCATGAAGACCGACGCAATGCGCTCGACCGAGGTATCGTGGAGACGTATCAGATTCTGTATGTCCTTTTTCTTTTCATGAATCATCGCATGGTTTTCGATGGCCGACTCGATCTCCGAGGCGAGTATCTCGAGGGAATGCAGGGAGCTCTTTCCCATCTCCCGCTCATCGCCGACGATGAGGACGCCGGAAAGGGGAAAGACCTCGCAGTGAAGACACCCGAAGATCTTGTTCTTGCCCCTCACCGAATGGGGGCTCCTGCAGAGCGTGTCCGCGACAAGCCAGCACCTTTCATCGGCATGATCAAAGGCCGGACATGACGATAGGGTGCAGACGTTTATATCCCTGCATCTCCTCTTCCGGTGCGAGACGAGCGGAACGATTGCAAGATGGGCCGGGGGAAGGAGAAGATCCACATCCCCGGTCCTTTTGATTACGGGTTTTGCTTCGCGCAGGATCCTTGTAAAGGGGTGGTCGTCCGCGAGAGTGATCACATGGGAACAGAAGACGTCCCCGGTCCCCCGTTCATACTCGCCATGGAGGGTTCCGGTCTCTTTGTCGATCAGGCAGAGGGCACAGAAGGAGTATCCGAGGTCCCGCGTGACAGGGACGAGAAAACGGCCGATAATCTCCTTCAAGGTGCGGTCCCCCCTGAAGACGTCCTGTGACAGCTCTGCGACGACCCGCAGTTCCTTCGTCCTCCTGTGCACCGCCTCTTCCAATCCTCTCTGTGCGGCCTCGATCGTCCCGGCCATCTGATTAAAGGCGATCGCGAGTGTGCCGAACTCGTCTTTCCTGTCCACCTCGATGCGGTGACCCAGATTGCCGTCCCGCAATCTCACCGAACCGTCCCTTATCACAGTGAGCGGGGTCAGGACCATTTTCCTCAGGACGAAGATCAGACTCGTTCCGCTGAGGAACGCAGTAAGGAAGGCAAAGACTGCCATATGCTCTGCAGTGGCGTCCACTTCCCTGGCGACTTTTCTTGTCGAGAGGCTGACGGCGACAACCCCCCGCAGCCTGTCCCGCACTCCGTGACACTTGTGGCACGCCGTCTCATTGAGGAGAGGCTTCAGAAAAATGAGCGAGTCCTTACGCTCTATGAGCGTCTCTTTCAACGAGGAAAACATATCGTGGGGGATGCCGAAATCACTGTCTCCGTATACGAGAGAGCCATCGCTCCCGAACACGGAGGTCCTCACTCCTTCGAGCCCCTTGTGGCCGTTCAGCATGCGCTTTACGCCTGCAGGGTCCTCTTCGAGCATCGCCGCTTTCAGGTCAGTCGTGATCGAATCGGCAAGAAGAGCAGATGTCTTCTGGTTGAGTCCGATGAGGAGGGCCTTCTCCCTCCTCACGATGAGATAGGTGAGGACCCCGCATGAGAGTATTACCCCTGCGATGAGCAATCCAAGCAGACGCAACCCGAGCCCCGGTCTCATCGGCGTATCCTTCCCCCTGCCGAACGTGTCTCTCTGCGACCTCCGGACAGACGCATTTCCGCGCCGGCGGTCGCAGAGAGCGCTCTGTTATTTCTTTTCGCAGAGATCGCTGATCCAGGAAATGGCCGCCGCCACCGTCGGAAAACCGACCGTATTCATAAGGACTGCGACGGCATGATAGACCTCATCCTTTGACGCCCCCGCCTTTACGGCCCGTCTTACATGGGAGTGTACGCCGCCTTCGGAGTGAAGGGCCACGCAGGCGGCGAGCTGCAGCAGATTGCACGTCTTTTCGTCGATCGGACCGGCCTCTTTGGAAAGCCTGCCCGCCTCTTCCTGCGCCTTCATCAGTTCAGGGAACCGTTTCTGAATCCTCAGGTAGTTTTTTGGGTACGCTGTCATGACACCCTCCTTCATGCAACCCCTGCGGGTCATAAATAGTTAATAATGCTTCTTCAGTTCGAACAACACTTGCTTCGCCACGCTTTTCAGGGTCTCGAAGACGCCCTGTCCCGTCATCGCCACCGCCTCAAAGGACTGAATGCCGTTCGGATTGAGTATGGCGTTCATCTGTTCGACAGGCGCGACATTCGGGAGGTCCCTTTTATTGTGCTGAATGGTAAAGGGAAGTTTTTCGAGCTCGTATCCCTGTTCCGCCAGATTGATCTTCAGGTCCTCGAAGCTTTCCATATTCGCCTCCATCCGCTCTATCTGGGAATCGGCGACGAAGACTACGCCGTCGACTCCCTTGAGGATCAGTTTTCTGCTCGCGGCATAAAAGACCTGGCCGGGTACGGTGTAGAGGTGGAAGCGCACCCTGAATCCTTTGATATCGCCGAGAGCGAGAGGGAGGAAATCGAAGAAGAGCGTCCGTTCCGTCTCCGTGGCGAGAGAAATAAGCTTTCCCTTCTGCTCCGGGTTCGTCCTCCTGTAGATGTACTGGAGATTCGTCGTCTTTCCGCAGAGCCCCGGCCCGTAATACACGATTTTACAGTTTATCTCGCGCGAAGAGTAGTTTATAAAAGACACGTGGACCTGCCCCTACCTGAAAAGATTATCGATGTCCTCATCGCTGATTTCGGCAAAGGGCGATTCGTCCAGTCTTCCTTCGGCTTTCTCTTTTTCCGCCTTTGACGCGATCTCATCGAATATCCTGGTGAGGGATTCGGAGGCTTTCTTCACGCGCAGCCGGACAAGACCGAGAGAGGACCTCTGATCGAATATCACCACAAGAATGACTCTCTGACCGATAAGGGATATTTGGATATTGTCTTTCTCGCCTTCGTGAAAGAGGATGGTAAACTCCCTTTCGCCGAGGAGCCTTGCAATTCCTCCCGTTGCGGCGATATTCCCCGCGGTGAGAGAGGCGAGGGCGGTAGTATCGATATTATGGGTGTCGCCTGCGGAGGCTATGAGCTGTCCGTTTTTGTCGACGAGGAACAGGACCTTCGCGTTCGCCTGCTGATACAGCTTCTGGAGTTCTTCGTCGATGCGTCTGAACTCCTCCTCATACATTACGAGATCGAATTCGGCCATATCCCCTCTCTGCGCGTCACAGACAAAAATAGCACATTACGATTTTTATAGCAACCGGCCCTGTTTTTGCGGGACCGGCCGGATGCGGAGGACTCCAGGGCCTACGCTTTTTCGGGAGTTTGCTCCCGGGCCTCCCTGTTCAGCCTGTCCCACTCCCTGTCCACTTCCGCCTGGAACTGCGCGAGGAGGTGTTCGTTCCCCGGTGCGAACATGTGCTTGAACCTCCCCTGCGGCTTGAGAAACTCCTCCACGGGTTTCTTTTCCTTCGGGACGTAAGTGATCCTGGTCACGCCGTCTTCAACCTCGTAGAGAGGCCAGTAGCAGGTATCGACCGCCGCCCTGCTGAGAAGGATCGCGTCATCGGTGCTCGATCTCCAGCCCCTGTTGCAGGGGGCGATGACGTTGATGAACTTGGGTCCTTTTATCTCGAGCGCTTTCTTGAATTTCGAGATCGCGTCCCTCCAGTGGGCCGGCGATGCCTGGGCGGCGTAGGGTATGCCGTGGGCGGCCATGATCCGCGTCAGGTTCTTCCTCGGCTGCGTCTTCCCCTTTATGACGCTGCCTACCGGGGACGTGGTGGTGTCCGCGCCGATAGGCGTCGCACTCGAGCGCTGGATGCCCGTATTCATGTATGCCCCGTTGTCGTAGCAAATATACAGCAGGTCATGGCCGCGCTCCATCGCTCCGGAGAGGCTCTGCAGGCCGATGTCATAGGTGCCGCCGTCGCCGCCGAAGGCGACGAACTTTATCTCTTTGTCTATCTTCCCCTGCTTTCTGAGTGACCGGTACATCGACTCGACGCCCGAGAGGGTTGCGGCCGCGTTCTCGAACGCGTTATGTATCCAGGGCACCTTCCATGCCGTATATTCGGAGATGCATGTCGAGACCTCGAGACATCCCGTCGCGTTTGCCACTACGAGGGGAAAGTCCGAGGCAAGCATAAGCTGTTTCACTACGATGGGGGCGCCGCATCCGGAGCACATCCTGTGCCCGTGGGTAAAACGGTCCTCCTTTTTCGAAAGCTCCTTCAACGTCAACGTCGTAGTCGCCATGTTATTCCCTCACTCCTATATATTCTTTAAAGGTTCTCACCGCGCCGCTCTTCGCGATCTCCGCCAGTTCCGAAAGCACCAGTTCCGCATGCTCGGGAAGAAAGTCCCTTCCGCCGAGCCCGTATATCTTGTTGATGAGGAGCGGCTTCGCGCCGTTCAGCATCATGGCAGAGGCGATCTCCATATACATCGGACCGAAGCCGCCGAAAGAATCGGCCCTGTCCAGGACGCATACCGCCTTCGCGGACTTCAGGGCCTCGGCAACCTCCCGATAGGGGAAAGGTCTGAAGAGCCTCGGCTTGAGCAGTCCCGCCCTGATGCCCTTGCCCCTGAACTCGTCGACCGTGTCCTTCGCGGTGCCCGCGGCGGAGTTCAGTATGACGAGTGCGATCTCCGCGTCGTCGAGCCTGTAAGACTCGAAGAGGCCGTAGTTCCGGCCCGTAACCTTTGCGAAGTCCGCGGCGACATCGAGGACGACCTTGCCTGCCTTCGTCATCACCTCGTGCTGCGCCCGCTTGTATTCCATATAGAGGTCGGGGAGTATCAGGGGACCGTAGCTTACCGGATGGTCGACGTCGAGCAGGGGATAGAGCGGCGTGTATTTGCCGACGAAGTCCGTTGCCTCCGCATCATCGAGGTATTCGAGCCTCTCGATCGAATGGCTTATGATAAAGCCGTCCAGACATATCATGACCGGAAGCCTCACGTCCATGTGTTCGGCGATCCTGAAGGCCTGCAGGGTGTTGTCGTACGCCTCCTGGGCGTTCTCCGACCAAAGCTGTATCCAGCCGCAATCCCTCGCTCCCATGCCGTCTGAATGGTCCCCGTGGATGTTAAGGGGGGCTGAGAGCGCCCTGTTCACCAAGGGCATCACGATCGGAAGCCGGTCGCCCGCTGCGATAAAAAGGATTTCCCACATCAGGGCGAGGCCCTGCGACGAGGTAGCGGTGATGACTCTGCCGCCGCCCGCTGAGGCGCCGACGCATGCGCTCATCGCGCTGTGTTCGCTTTCGACAAGGATCAACTCCGTATTCACCAGGCCGTCGGCGACGAAGCCCGAGAACCTCTGCATGATATCGGTCTGCGGAGTGATGGGATACGCCGCGCACACGTCAGGGTTCGCCTGCCTGAGGGCATTGGCCACTGCCTCATTTCCCGTAACTGCGACCACTTTTGCCATTTATTTGCCCTCCTCTACCATGATGATCGCCTTCTGCCCCTTTTTGCCGGGACATTCCCTTGCGCAGATTCCGCAACCCTTGCAATAATCGTAGTCGAACTGTTCCCTTTTCCCGTCCTTCACCTTGATCGCCATGTCCGGACAGTACATCCAGCAGAACAGGCACTGGATGCAGTTCTCGGGTACCCAGACCGGCCTGAAGCTCCTCCACGAGCCCGTCTTGAATTCTTCGGCACTGCCCGGCTTGGTGACTACGGAACCGGGCGGCAGTTCTTTCCAGCCCTTTGGTTTCATCCTTCCTTTACCTCCTCATAACCCCTCTTCGTCGCCTCGATGTTTCCCTCGATGATCTTCTGAGAGAACTTCTTCCCGAAACTCTTGCGCACGTCTTCGACGAGCGAATCCAAGCCGACCACCGCCGTGGCCTTCGAAACCGCGCCGAGCATCGGGGCATTCGGGAGGGCCCTCCCGAAACACTCCATCGCTATCTTCGTGGCGTCGAGAGTATAGACCTTCTGCTTCGGCGAGAGATTCAGCTTCGCCCTGAGCTCCGAGGGTTCTTTCGAGGTATTGACGATGAATATCGAGTCTTCCCTTGCGCCTTCCGCAACATCTACCGCGTCGAGCAGGGTTGCATCCGCTATCGCCACAACGTTAGGATGGAGGACGGGACAATGCATGCGCAGTTCCCCTGTGCTTATTCTGTTGTAAGCCCTCAGGGGCGCCCCTGAACGCTCCGGACCATACTCCGGAAAGGCCTGTACATGTCTCCCGCCGCTCAGACAGGCATCAGCAAGAACCTTGGCGGCGGTGACGGTACCCTGCCCCCCCCTCCCGTGCCATCGTATTTCGAGTGTTTCTGCCATGGTTTCCCTCCAAAAAAGATTTGGATCTGTATTTTAGCGAAGTATTTCTTTCTTTTTCAACAGATTTATGCGAAAATAAACTTTGTTTATTATAGAATAAAAATGAA
>JAMCWJ010000114.1 GCA_023475105.1 Nitrospirota bacterium | reverse complement strand
TCTCCCTAAGTCTCTTCATCAGCCATAAGACGGTCGAGACGCACCGGAGCAACATTATGCGCAAACTCGGCCTTCACTCGGTGGCCGCGCTTGTCCGCTACGCCGTCGAATCCGGCCTCATTTGAGAGCGCCGGGTTCATTGGACAGCAGCGGCTGTTTTAGCGGGTTCACTCGGGCGAAGGCCGCGAGGTTGAAAGCGGGAATCTCGAGTCTTTTTGTGAGCCGAGGGCTCATGAAAATTCCGGCCGCACTTTCCTGACCCGCACAAAAATACTGTATTTACCCGATAGCTTTCCTTCCTTGGGGTTGTTACAATTCAACATTAGTGTATTCGGTGATTCGGTGAATAGTTCGGCAATTACTTTGACAAGAAATGGACGAAACTTCTGCTTCATCCTCGACGAAAGCTGTGGATATTATGTACAGAGATGAAATTATGGTAAGACTCCTTTTCCTTGCTTTTGCCTGCTTTTTTGTTTCGGGCGGATTGCTGCTGTTTCTCATCCTGATTAATGCATGAAAAGGAAGAGGACAACACTGTTCCGAGGACATTATATTATCGGCAATGGAAGAGTAATGACAGGAAAAGTGATAGTGTCGCTCATGGTGTCGTCAGATGGTTGACGGATGTCTTGAAAGAATGAATAACACCGTGTCCTTAGCGTCTGAGAACAGGGCGAAGTCAAGAATCCTCCTTGTGGAAGACAGCAGGGTCGAGGCCCGGACCACGAAGGATTCTCTGGAGAGGGCCGGCTATGACGTTGAATGGGTCGAAGACGGCAGATCCGCGATTAAAATAGCGAAGACAAAACCCATCGATGTCATACTTCTTGACCTTGTGCTGCCCGACATAAGCGGCAGAGAGGTATGCCGCTACTTGAGGAAGAGCCGAAATACGAATGGAATTCCGATCATTATGCTTACAGTAAAAGACAAGGTTACCGACAGAGTGGCGGGATTAGCGGCAGGGGCTGATGATTATCTCCCTAAGCCTTACAGCTACCTGGAACTTAACGCGCGCATATACGCCTGCTTAAGAACAAAGGCACTGCGGGACGAACTGGAAAAGAAAAACAAGCAAATGGCAGCGGTGCTCGAAAGGGCAAAGCTGCTTGCGGACACGGATCCGTTGACTAATCTCTTTAACCGGAGGAGTTTTGAGGTCATTCTCGAACATGAATTCAGGCAGGTTGTGCGATTCCCCTTTCCACTTTCATGTCTCATGATTGATATAGACCACTTTAAGAGGGTGAATGATATGTACGGCCATCGCGCCGGGGATACGGTCCTTGTACAAACTGCAAGGATATTCAAGAGCGCCCTGAGAAGAAGTGATGCCGCAGCAAGGTGGGGCGGCGAAGAGTTTCTTATTCTGCTCCCCCAGACGGAGAATGCAGGCGCTGTGAAGGTGGCACAAAAGCTCCTTAAGAAAGTCTCCGTGCACAGGTTCTCCGGACTCCCGGACGAGAGCATTACAGTGAGTATCGGGGTTGCCGGCCTCCCCGACCCCTGCATCAACAGCGGGGAGAGCCTGGTAAATGCGGCCGACCGTGCCATGTATGAGGCCAAGAGAAGAGGACGCAACACAGTGGTAAGCACGCAGGCGGGAGTGATGGAATGAAACATCGCCGGGACGTTTTATTGACCCCGACCGAGATTTGCAAAGTATTATTCACTTTGGAAAAATCGATTTCGACAATAACAATATCATGTATCTGACCGGATACGCCGACAACGAAAGCGGCAGGAGTTGTCTCATAGGCAATCCCCAGTGTTCGGACGAATGCATTTACGCGAACATCCTCGACGATATCAATCTCGGAATAATAGGCATGGACATGGAAGAGAAGGAAGTCTTCTTCCAGAATAAACTCGCTATCGATATCTTTAAAAACACAATAAAGCCGAAGGACTACAGTGCACTCGCTTCGATGCTGCTTCCGGACATTGAGGATCCGGCCGCAGCCGGGAATGCTTCGAAGACCTTTCGCTACGGGAAGAAATTCATACGCTATACCATTTATCGTATTTCCGAGAGGTATCGATGGATATATGTCTCCGACATTACTGAAAAGGTCCGGCTCGATTCCATTGCGGAGGCAGTGAACACGATGAATAACCTCGGATACATCTTTTCGGGGATACGGCATGAGCTTGGAAACCCTATTAACTCTATAAAGACGACGATGACCGTGCTCGAAAACAATATTCACACGTATTCAAGGGAGACTGTACTCGAATACGTGAACCGGATGCTCCGTGACGTGAACCGGGTCGAGTATCTTCTGAATGACCTGAAGACCTTCGGCATGTTCGAGAACCCGGAAATCAGGGACGTGCACATGCCCTCATTTATGAATAACTTTTTGTCCATGGTTAAGGAGGACTTCGCCGGGAACCGGATAAGGATAAAGACCTTTTTCCGTCCGGAGGTCGGATGGGGATGCATCGATCCGAGGGCGCTCCAGCAAGTCATGCTGAACATCCTGACAAATGCCTCAGATGCCCTAGCCTCAAGGGAATCACCGGAGGTCCTCATCAGCATGTTCAGAATGAACGGCCGCATAATAATAAAAATAAGAGACAACGGCTGCGGGATACCGGAAGATCAAAAGAAGCACCTCTTCAAGCCCTTCTCGACCACAAAGACAAAAGGCACCGGACTTGGTCTGGTGATTGTGAAAAAAATGCTCACAAAGATGGCCGGCAATATGGAAATCGACAGCAGTGAGGGAATCGGTACTGTTGTGACCTTAAACCTGCCGGGGGGACGTGACGGGATTTCCTGAGGTCAAGAGAACGGTCCTAATCGTCGATGACGACAGGACTTTTTACGATTCCGCGAAAGATTATAGAAGCGACAAGGAGATCGGCAGACGGAGATGCCAAAGATGAAAAATGTTCTGATTGTGGACGACGAAAAGTCTTTCCTCCTCAGCCTTTATGAGGGACTCAGCAGCCATGCAGCCGATCTCAACATTCATACAGCCATAACCGGTAAGAACGCGCTCGAAGTTTTCGGATCGACTCATATCGACCTGGTGATCACGGACCTCAAGATGCCGGAGATGGACGGGTTCGAGTTGCTGGCATTCATGAGCAAGAACCATCCGGATATCCCCGCAATCATTATGACGGCCTATTGCAGCTCGGAGATAAGAAAGAGAATTGACGCTCTCGGCTCATTTCGATTGCTCGAAAAACCGATCGATTTCGGGAAGATGGTCGAAAGCATCTTTGACGAGCTTGCAAGACGAACGAGGGGATATTTGCGGGGGATCACGCTGCCCGCCTTCCTGCAGCTCGTGGAGATGGAGAAAAAGACCTGCTCTCTCAGAATTACCTCCGGGGGAAGAACAGGATGCCTCTATTTCAGCGAGGGTGAATTGATGGATGCCGGCAACGGAGCCGAGACGGGGGAAAATGCAGCCCGTGATATCGTATCCTGGGAAGATGCCGAAATAGAGATAGAAGGCATCTCAATGGAAAAGGGAAGGAATATATGGACCCCTCTCACCCAGATAATGCTGGAAGCGTGCATTCTGAAGGACGAAAGTGAGAGGAGTAAAAATAAGGACGGGACGGAGAATACAATCGAGGCCGCAATGGAGGATTGGGACTCCGCTTTAACGGATACGAACAGCGGGGACCCCGATCCGGGAGGTCTCACTTCAGAAGCGGAGGAGAGGGAAGAGGAGGGAAAAATGTTCAGCAGGAAGCTCAAGAGCCTGTTTCAGGCGGAGTCAACTTCAGAAGCGGAGAAAAAGAAGGAGGAAAAAATGACGGGTTTAAAAGACATGCTTACCGAATTTACGAAACTACAGGGTGTTTATGCGGTCTGCGTTGTCGGGCGCGATGGTTTTGTGATTGACAGTATAGCCAGAACCGGTATTGACACGGAGATGTTCGGCGCCATTGCATCGAGCGGTTTCGGCGCAGCCGAAGCCATGGGCAGACAACTCGGCAAAGGAGGGTCGTCTATGAGCATGCTCGAATTCGAAAACGGCCCCGTTATGTTCGCCCCCGTCGGAGATGAAGCCTTTATCGTCATAGTGGCCGACAGGGAGGCGAACCTCGGGCTGGTGAGGCTTAAGCTCAGAAAACACGGCCGTGAACTTGCAACTGCAGCGGCAATATAGGAAGCCGTGGACTTTGCGACGCATTGGTGGATGATGAGGAGGTCGACTATGAAAGAGGGAAGAATTCTCGATATCGCGCACATAAGTTTTCTGGATATGATAAAGATCATGATCACCACGAGCGGCGCCGCCAGCGCCAAGGGCGCCCTGATCAGAAATGCACTGAAAACGGCGGAAAGCGTATCATTAACAGAGTATCACACGTTTAACGACTACCTCAAGGGGATTGAAACTGCGACCAATCCCATCACTATGATAGAGGGAAAATCGACTCACCATGGAGAGTTTGTTTTCGGTCTGAAGGATTGTCCCTTCGGACCGTCCATAAGAAACTACATGGAGGTCTTCGAGAAGCTTCCCGATGGGTTCGCCGATTTCACCGCTGAATTCAACAAACCAAGTAACGTCACAGACCAATACCGGGTCGGGGAAGGCGCCGGGGTGAGTCCCTTCTGCTCGGTGCACCAGCCCATGAGGAGCGCTTTTGCCGAAAAGATCAAGATAAGCGGCAGGAAGATCCGGATCTATCAGCTCGGGTGCAAGTCCGGCTCGGGGAAAAAGGGCTTTGCCGAAAAGTGGATAAAGGAAAGCCGCGTCCTGAAGAGTGCAGTAGACGCAATTCTTAATAACCACATGTGTTGTTACTCGCTCAAACTGCTTGATTGAGAACGGAATGGACCGTGTCTATTGGCGTTCTTAGTCGATTGTGAGCCTATTCAAGACGGCTCGAAAAGTTAAGACATCCGGCAGTCGCCGGGGGCTCCCAAAAGCCATACGTATTGACAATTACGCATATCCGAAAGGGCAGCATGGAAGAGAGAAGATGTCAGAAAAGATTTTCTGTCGGACGCTCCGATATCGTCGGCAAGATGACCTCCTCCAGTGAAGTCAAGCTCATCGACATCGGCATTGGCGGAATTTCGTTAAAGGCCGACAGAAGGCTGGAGATCGGCCGAAAATACTCATTACAGCTCGGATATCGAGACAACGTGGCCTTATCTTTGGACGGCATCGCGGTGTGGTCTATCCTGAGTGAGAGAAGTGAGAAGCCCCTTGGCGCTCCCATATACGAGGCAGGGATGCAGTTTGATTGCCTTTTAGCCGATAAACGTAACAAAATCACCGATTTGATACATTCTTGCAAGTTGGAAGAAGTGCACAAAATTAGTGCACACAGGCTTAACCCGAATTCGGCCCCGGCCTGCCGCCTCCTGTTGACAAATGCCGGTGTTTGCTTTACGATTTACACACGCAAAGGAGGATTTCTTTGGAGGGATGCGCAACAGAATATCCGGCACCGGGCATAAGGGCGGCGAGAGAGAGTCTTCTGCTGCAGATCGGGTAATGGCGAATACCGATCAGACAACCATTCTGTCGCAGGGTCCGAGGCTGTGGAACGAATGGAGAGAAAAAAACCACGGAACGGAAATTGATCTCAGCGACGCCGAACTCGAGGGCGCCGACCTTTCTTCGATGAACCTGCGGAATGCCAACTTCTCTCGTGCGTCGATGAAGGGAGCAAGCTTTGCCAACTCCGACCTGAGCGGCACGACCTTTGCGCTTGCCGACCTTGAAAACGCCTTGTTTCTTTTCTCTATTCTTGAAGGGGCGGACATGAGGGGAGCCAACCTGCAGAACGCCTCGCTGGAAGACGCAAATCTTTCAGGCGCGGACCTTTCCCACGCCAACCTCAAGGGGGCCATGATGGCTCATGCCGATTGCAGGAACATCGATCTTGTGTATGCGAATCTGACCGGTGCGAACCTGATGGGTGCGAGCCTGGAAAGCGCAAAGGTTGCCTCGGTCGTTTATGACCGGGAGTTTCTTTGGGGGACCCTGAAGAAGCTGAAGTTCAGCCCCGTGAGGATGTGGAAAAAGAGGTATGATCTTCTGCTCGGAACGACGTGCCGCTGCAAGGGTGTTCACACGGCTTCCTGCTATGGCAGTCAGAGGTTCCGGTTTTTCCTCGAAGACCAGGATTACCTCGAGGAACTTCTGGAAACCAAATGGGGCAAGCCGATAGTGTTCATCTGGTGGGTCCTCGCAGACTGCGGCCGCTCGATGATGCGATGGGCGGGCTGGTCCTTGCTCTTCGTCCTGGTTTTTGCTCTCGTCTTCTGGGAGATGGGGACACAGCACTTCCATGTTGCGAACCTGCCGTTCAACCTGATGACAATGGTGTATTACAGCACGGTCACCTTTACGACCCTGGGGTTTGGGGACGTAGCTCCGAAGACCGAACTCGCTGCGATGTTGATTACCACGGAAGTGGTCGTCGGCTACATAATGCTGGGGGGTCTGATCTCCATATTCTCGAACAAGCTGGCGAGCAGAAGACGGTGAGCGTACATTCTTCTCAAACGCGAAGCGTGTACGATCCCGCCCGCACTGTCCGTGTCATCTGTCTTCAGCGATAGTATCCGCTGCCAACGACCCACCCGAAGGGTTGGAAGGGAAGCACATACGACCTCTTGGCGAGAGGCGTGGTTTGACCCTTTTTCGGAAACAGATACTCTACATAGCCTCCGCCGGCTTTCCCCTTTGCGAGAAATGCTTTGACGTAGAAAGTTCCTTTGAGGTCTTTGTCTTCGAGCCGGTTCCTTCCCTCCGTATCCTTCCGGCCATACAGGACGACGTTGACACCTTCCGTAGTGTCCGCCCAGAAATACCCGTCGGTTCCGTAGCGAAGTCCCCGCAGAAGGTCGGCGCCGAGCTGTTTCGCCTGATCAAGGGTCATTTCCCCCCGGGTATGTCTCGCGTAGACCGCCTGTAACATACTGACCGCCGTTTCGACTTCACTCTTGATCAGCAAATCCTGCGACGACTCTCCCTTCCCCGTCTGGCCGCCGGCGGACAAACAGAAAAGACCGATACCGGAGAGAACAACAAGCACGCCCATCAACATCCTCTTCATACGCATTCATCCTCCCTCACAAAGTGGATTCGACGGATCGGATCCGTCTCCGTCAAAGCCCGCTCGCGCGTTTGCCGCGTATACCTGCTAAGAAACATTCAGCAGGCCGTCAATTCCGGCTATCTTGAATACCTTCATGATCTCCGGACCGGTATTGACAATCGAGAAGTTCCCTTTCTTAATATCCTTGGCCGAGCCTACACAAAGACGCAGAAACGACGACGATATGTAGTCGACCCCGCTCAGATCAAAACGTATCTTGAGTTCTTCCGCTCTCACGCCGGAACTCAGCAGATTGTCAAACTCCTTTCTAAAAAACTCCATGGCCCCGTTGCTTCTTACGGTATCCATCCTCCCCTCGAACTTACAGGTGACAACTTTTGTCGCCGGATCAAACACTAAACCGAACTCTTCCATCTCCTTCACCTCTTGTTGCTTGATGAAATCAAGCGTTACGCATCTATTTAAGAATTCCGATCTGCTGACCTTGAAGGACCTTGACGGATGACATACGGTTCTTTTCGAACAAGAGGATCCGAACCTTTCCCCGTCGAACAGTCCCTGTCGCTCAGTTTCACCTTGGATATTTTTGTAGTCCCTCCCCTGCCCGCGTCAAGCGGACAATCGGCCCAGTTGCATATGAAACGCTATAGCATAACATTTTCCATTTTGCACATGCAGCTTTGCGGCACGAATACTACCATTGCAGCTGGCCTCCTCTTCCCCTATTTCCCCATTTTTCGTGTTTGGGCGGAGCGAGGGACGAGACGGACAACTCCGGTGAATCCGTCCACCTCGACCCAGTCGCCATCCCTGAAAACAGAGGTGGCTTTTTTTGTGCCGATTACACAGGGCTTTTTTAATTCCCGCGCGATAATGGCGGCGTGACAGATCACGCCTCCTTCATCGGTTACAAAGGCCGCCGCTTTTTGCATGCTCGGCAAATAATCAGGCGTTGTCATAGGAACGATCAGAATATCCCCACTGCTCACCGCGTCCTGGTCTGCGGTGTTCATCACGATCCGAGCTCTTCCGATAGCCGACCCGCGATAAGCAGTCAGGCCGCGCACCTCGCTCACCGGCAGGCTGCTTTCCACAAGCTTTCCACTGATCCACTGTTGCGCCGCCTGCGCGGTAAGGACGGAAACGGACCCCTCATGCAGGAGCATGGCGAAGTCGAGCCGGCGCTCATCAAGCAAAGAAAGATCCACCCGTCGGCCGGATTGGAGAAAACGAATCAACTCTTCCTTGGAACAATAGGACAATTCATGCGGGCCCAGCCCATTGGCTTCTTCCAGAGCGGCAAGATAGCGTTCCAAATAATACAGCGCTTCATAAGAGCGTTCAGTCCTGAAGGTGCGGTAGAAAACGAATTCCTCCTGGAGCTCAACCAATTCCGTTTCGTCTGTCCCAAATTGCCCGATGATATCCGCATAAGGCTGAAAATAATTGGGCAATTCGAGCTTCCCCTTCAGCCGCTCCCGGAAATCATCGATTGTATAACCCCCCGAGAAAGGGTCCCGATATTTGAGGTACGCATGTTTTCGGGTGTGCTCTTGCAGCGCTGCCTCGAGATCGAAATCAGGACTCCCCATGCGGTTCTGGATGAAGAACAGATCGAAATTCTCCTCTTCGGCGGCATTGGATTTCCGGCTGATCGACAGATCGAGCAGCGCCTGCTCCAGGGCCGCCGGGGGCATCCCGTACTTTTTCAGAATTTCCAGCAACCGAATCTCCACGGATTTCGCCAGGGGATGAGTCACCAGAATAAAGGTGGCATTCTCATGAAAGTGCTTTGCCCAGGTCATAAAATCCCGAAGATTATTATCAGACAGGGCGGAACGGCCGGCATCGACCGTTTCGTACAATTCCCGCGAAACAACGGTCAGTTTGTTGCCGACCTCCTGACCGCGACTCAAAAAATTCCGGAAAAGATCCGGCTTTGCCGTAAGGTATTTTCGGGAAACGCCGTCAATCCATGCTTCGTCGAGCCGCCAGACAGTCCGCGCGTACTCCACATCACGGACGCCATCGGGGATGCCGGTCATCGCCGTGCATCCGTCGGCGTCTCTCCAGGCATCCATCATGAGAGAAACGCTGAGGAAAGAATAGTTCCTGGTGAGAAACTTGATCATACTCATGGCGCGCTTTCATTCCCCGCGGCTGTTTTTGAATTGGCCATGGCTGCGGCCAGCATCATGACGTCGGGAAAATCCGAGGCGTTTTTGAACGTTTCCACAACGAGTTGTGAGACATTCATGTATAGGGCGCCGTAAAACCGGACGACATTGAGAAAATACAGGGTGCGAATCACCTGATTGCCGGTGGTCCCGTTGGGCTCGATCAGGATGGTAACGCCGTCTTCGTATGCCTTCTCAAAATCGATTCCGTAATTCCTGACGGAAAAACGATCGCTGTAAAGCTCAACCAGTCTCTCAGTTCCGCGATACATTTGCTCTATCGGGGTCCCGGCGGCGTCCTGCACATCCTCCTCGCGGCATTGCGCCAGCAATCCGATTTTAACCTGCAGACCAAGGAGTCGGCAAAAACGGATGGAGGCATCTATAAGTTTTCCTTTTTCTTCGACCGTGCCCATGGCCAGGTTGCTGGCCGGACTCACCAGCAAAGGCCTGCCGTCCGGAAACTCCAGGACGGTGATCATCTCTCCTATTGGCCGGAAGGACCGGTCGTAAGGCCGGATGAAACGCTCCCTGAACGGCGTGGCGTGAATCTGTCCTCTGACCGCCGCATCGATTACGCCACGCTCCAGATCCGTAAAAAGCGCATCCTCGGGCGTTGACGAGGCGACGGAAGCGAAACCCTGCACATCGGCCCCATAAAGATAGGGTTCACAAAATTCGTCCGCTTTTCGCAAGCCGGCAATTATGGTGTCCGTCGGCGAGGTCACCCCGATGCCGATCTTCCTTCTCTTTTGCCGGGCCCGTTCCAGCAGAAGCGGACCCAAGGGTCGTCTTGCGTTCATGTCGTCCTCCTCATAGAAGAGTGGTTATGGGGCGGCATTGCACGATGTAGAACTGACCCCTATTATAAGCCCATTCGATGTCGCAGGGAAAGCGGCGATTTTCTCGATAGAGACGACTATTTCAGCCAGCTTCGCTATTTCTGCGTTGTCCAGCTTTTGCCGTGATACAGTCGCGGCGTCAAGGCTTTCCCAGCCGGTGGACCCGTCGTCCAGCCGGTAAATTCCCTTTTCCTGCGGAGATGGAAACAAAGCGACGACGGAAAGGGACGCCTTGCTCACCCGATAGTGGTCCGGAGTAATCTGTCCCTGAACGATGGATTCCCCCAACCCAAAGATGTTTCAGCACAAAACGAGAACCCAAGGAGGAGAACATGACTGCCGAGAAGAAGATAGCACACAACAGGATGACATTGCTACAGTTAGCAGAGAGGCTCCGGAATGTTTCGGGGGCCTGCAGACGCCGGGGGATCGTCCGCCTGTCTCTCGCCCAGCCACCATGATATCCCGGCAGGAGGTACCAGGGGGCGCTTCTCGGCAATGCAGTGTGAGTTGTCATCTCCTTATAATACCCTATAATACCCTCCATAACTTTTCCAATTCTTTCCGGAGTTTCATCTGGCCCCGTCTATCTTCTCATTCATTTTTCTTCCCTTCTGAATTCTCCTTACCCTTGAATTCGGCAAGCTCGCGAAACCGCATCGCCATTTCAGCCCCTTTTGCCCCTTCCTCGTGCTTGAAGAAGACGAAGGCCCTCTCCCATTTTTGCAAAAGGATTCTTTCGATCCATTGTGACAGATCGGCATCCGTATAATCGGAACGGCGCAGGCGGAGGTACCCCCACGGTGCAGTAGCGATAATCTCGTCAGCCGGATTCTCATCAACATCCGCGATGCAAAGGCTGCTTCCCCTTTCACGAAGGACCCTGAATATCGGCGTCGAGCCAGGACGGGTTCCTGAACTCGAATGCGCAGGACATGCTGCCGGGGATCAGGGCGAGAAAATCTTCCAGCGCCTCCTTGTCCGCGCGAAAACTTGCAGGGAACTGGAAGAGGACCGGCCCCAGTTTTCTTTCGAGGGCCGACAACGTCCTGAAAAGGTACTCCGTCTCCTCCTGCACATTTCTCAGCCGCTTCAGATGCGTACGGGTCCGCACTGGATCGCCGGCTCCGCCCAGTTGCATACCCTCCCGGCTTCCTTAAGCCGCACGGCCTGAAGCAGTGAAACAATATGCAGCATGATAAACAGCGGCACGAAGAATGTGGGGACAAGAACCAGCGGCATTTCAGCCATCGGGAACGTGGTGATCGCATCGGAGATTCCCAGGCCCAGCACTGAGCTCAGCGCCCTAGACTTACCGCCCTAAGGTAGTATCATGAGAACCTATCTCAAAACCGGTTTCCCCTGAAAGAACCGTCATACCCGCGATCGCTCAGTCATGTTTCAGCCCGATTAACAGATTGCCTCTGTCTTCAGTGACCTTTCCAAGAGTGTATATTACTTACATACCGCCTTTCTTTGCGAGCCTTATACCGGAACTCTCCAGAAGAATAAGCCGTTTCCTGTAAAGAACGCCTATCGCCTTTTTATATGTCTTCTTGCTTGCCCCGAACAGACGGTAGATGACTTCAGGAGGGCTCTTATCGTCCAGGGCAATAAACCCGCCCTGCGCCTTCAGTTTGTCGATAATTTTTTCCGATACATCATCAACCTTTTCAGCACCGGGTTTTTGAAGACAGAGATCGACCTTGCCGTCGTCCCGCACCTTTTTGATGAATCCCGCGATACGCTGTCCTTTTCTTAAGGTCTGAAACACCTCGTTTTTGTAAAGCAGGCCCTCGCGGGAGTTGTTGATAATCGCCCTGTAGCCGATAGCGGTCCGGTCGCAAATCAGCAATTCCACGCTTTGGCCTTCCTGAAATTCGACCAGTTTCTTATCGGGGAACTTGTCCGGCTTAGGGGAGGCAACGTTGCGGCTGCTCTTATCATCAAGTTTTTTTGTGACCCTCACCCTGTCAGCTTTTCCCGTCTTCGCAATGTATCCTCTGTCTTTCATATGTTCTTGTCGTTTACTTTAAAGCAAGACCATTACACACAGAAAATCTCCTTTACGCGTCCTACTTCGCCGCTTTCGAGGCGGACCTTGATTCCGTGCGGATGAGCCGGTGAATTAGTCAGGATGTCTCTTACGATCCCCTCCGTCAGTTTCCCGGTCCGCTGGTCCTTTTTCAATACGATCAAAACACGAAGTCCCGGTCTTATGTCGCACCTTCTTTTTCCATTCATGCATTAGTCTCCCCGTCCGAAGCCCGAACATCTCTCATTCCCGCCCCTTAGGGATAGATTCCAGCAGCTCCCAGCGCTCATATGCTGCGGGGATCTCCTTGTCGAGTTCCGCCACCCTCGCTTTCACTGCCGGGATCCTGCTTCCGTCCTGTCTGTAGAAGTCGGGGTCCGCAAGTGCCTCATAAAGGCCCGCCCGCTCCGCTTCCATACACTCGATGAGCGCAGGCAGCGTTTCGATCTCCTTCTTCTCCCTGAATGTCAGGGTCCGCAGACGCTCCCGCTGCGGACGGGACTTTTCGGGCTTTTCCTTCTTTTTCGCCTTCTCTGCCCCTCCCGGGGATGAGAGACTGCGCTGTCGCAGCCAGTCGTAGTAGCCTCCCACATATTCGACGAGCCTTCCGCCGCCCTCAAACACGATCGTGCTGGTGACGATGTTATTAAGGAAGTCCCTGTCGTGGCTAACCAGCAAAACGGTGCCCTGGTATTCCATAAGCATTTCTTCCAGGAGTTCCAGGGTATCGCCGTCCAGATCGTTCGTCGGTTCGTCCAGCACAAGCACATTCGAAGGCTTCGTAAAGAGCTTCGCCAAAAGCGCGCGGTTCCTCTCCCCGCCGGAAAGGACCTTTACCGGCGAGCGCGATCTTTCAGGGGGGAACAGAAAATCTTCAAGGTAGCCTATTATGTGTCTCGTCCTTCCGTTGACCGTCACCTTTTCGCATCCGTCTCCAACGTTGTCGATGACCGATTTTCCGTCGTCCAGCTGCTCCCGGTGCTGGTCGAAATAGGCGACTTCGAGGCGGGTACCCATGCGCACGGAACCGTGAAGGGGCACAATCGAGCCGAGCAGGATATTGAGTAGGGTCGTTTTTCCCGCGCCGTTGGGGCCGATAATGCCGATCTTGTCGCCCCTCATTATTACCGTCGAGAAATCGCGGATCACGGGACGGCCCTCATAGCTGTGCCCTATTCCTTTGGCCTCAAGAACCAGCCTGCCCGACCTTTCGGCCTCGTTCAGTCTCATCTCGGCAGAACCTGCTTGTTCACGCCTTGCCGACCTTTCCCTCCTCAACTCCTTCAATGCCCTCACCCTTCCTTCATTGCGTGTGCGGCGGGCCTTGATCCCCTGCCGTATCCAGGCCTCCTCCCGGGCGAGCTTCTTATCGAAAAGCGCGTAATGAGCAACTTCTGCATCGAGTTCCGCCTGCCTTCTCGCCAAGTAGACTTTGTAATCGCCGGGCCAGTCGGTGACCCGCCCCCGGTCGAGTTCGACGATACGCGTTGCAAGGGTATCGAGAAATTTCCGGTCGTGGGTTATGAAGAGTATGGCGCCCCGGAATTCGAGGAGAAATTCCTCGAGCCAGCCGATCGATTCGATGTCGAGATGGTTCGTCGGCTCATCAAGAAGCAGGAGATCCGGCTCATTCACGAGCGCCTTCGCAAGAAGGACCCTTCTCTTGTAGCCACCGGAGAGCTCGGCCGCAGCAGCGTCAGGTTCCAGCCCGAGGCGGGAAAGGACCGTTTCGACCCGTTTCTGTATCTTCCAGCCGCCCGAGGACTCAATAAGATGCTGCACCCGCTCGAGATCCGCGATAACGCCGGCATCGTTCCCCAAGCCAAGGCTGTGGGCCAGGGAGCGATACTCGGAGAGCAGGCCGACGATGCCGCCGAGTCCTTCAGAGACGACGTCGAAGACCGTTCCGGGCAGTTCCCGCGGCACTTCCTGTTCGAGAAACGCGACCCGAGCGCCTCTTTCTCTTATGATCTCGCCCGAGTCAGGGGTGAGCTCGCCGCCCGCGATCTTCATAAATGTGGATTTGCCCACCCCGTTTCTTCCGACGAGGCAGACCCGTTCCCCCCGCTCGATCTGAAAGGTCACCCCGTCGAGCAGCTCGGGGCCGCCGAAGGCGATCCTCACCTCCTGCAAACTCACTAATGCCACATCTCACCTCGAAGAAACAGGATCAAAAAGTTCATACATAATGACTCACAACTATTATAATGCCGCATCCGGGTTTCTCATGGATAGCCCCAACATATTGTACTGGCTCATTATGAATAGTAATACCCTCCTACTTTGTCATTCCGGCTTGTCCGGAATCTTTCCGACAATGTCTTCATACAAGTCTCTTAACAAAGGATTCCCCTGCCTGATAACTTCTATCTTACTTTGTCTGCTCATATTCTTTAGCTGTTTTTCCCGGATTATGACGCTTCGGCTGTCCAGACAAATCTCATAATATACAAGCTTATGCAGGTAGTACTTGGCCGTAAAGCAG
>JAMCWJ010000018.1 GCA_023475105.1 Nitrospirota bacterium | reverse complement strand
ACACACAAAGATATTTTCTCTCACTCAGCCGGTATATCAGAAAGATTCCGGACAAGACATAATGACATCGAAAAAAATTGGGATAACCACTATATCTCGCATAGACCCATTAAAAAGCCGGATGCGCCATGTTTTTAGTTGCCGTAGTAAATAACTCCTGCGATCCCTGCCTGCGCAGGCATGACCAGGTTGCCTTCCTTTTTCCCCTTCCCCCCGCCGAACAGGCACTGTCCCTATTGTTTTATCAAATCTCCGGACACCGTCGAAAGATCCAGCACCGCCCCCTCCGGACAGCCCACGCCAAAGGCAGAGCTGGCAGACAGTATCGAGGGAAAGATGTTAAAGGTGAGCGTAACCCTGTTGCTTTCGCTCCCGCACGGCACATTCATGTCATAAACCAGGGTATTCCGGCTTAATGTGCCGGCGATGTTCAGGGTTCCGCCCTGTCCCGCGGACGTGCCGGTGACGACGCCGCCCGACTGGGCAAGGGTCAAGGTGATCGTTTCGCTTGTGCGGGTGCCGTCGGCCCACATGAAGTTGAGAACTCCGTTCCAGACGCCGGTAATATCCAGATCGGGGATCGCTATCTTCTCTGCCCTCCACGTCCCCGAAGCGCCGGCTGAATCCGACCACGTCCCCGACATGAGGGTGTCTTTTACTGAACCTGTATCGGTTTGGCCGAGGCCGTCCACCGTCCATGAAAACGTGACATTCGATCCGCGAACCGTCCCGGAAAGCGGATACGCATTCCCCAGGGTGTCACCTGTCCCGGAAACGAACTCGCCGCCGATCGTATCCTCCGATCGCGTAAGGTTAAAGTAGTCCGGTCCGATCTGGCCCTCCTTTCCGGTCACGGTGTGAAATGTTTTCCAGGAACCGGCCACTTCTGCAGGCGGACCAGGAAGAGTCCTCGCACACACCTTGCCGCTCTTCCCGGAATCATTCCCCGCGGCATCGTACGCAGAAACGGTATAACAGTATTCTGTATCGATCGTCAACCCTGTATCGGCATAGGAGAGGGCCTGGGTAAACATTAGCAGCACCGTGCCCCTGTATACCTTATAGCCTTTCACGCCGCCGTTGTCGAAAGAGGCGGACCATGCAAGATCGAGTTCGGATGTGGAGGCTGCGCTGACCGTCAAACCGGCAGGAACCGAGGGAGGGGAAGGATCGGGAGTGTTTTCTCTATTCCACGGGCCCTGCAGCATCCGGTCCGTCCTCGTCTGACAGGGGTCGCTCGCCAGTACGAAGGTCAATGTGATCCCGGTGATCCCGAAGAGGTACGTACCTGTGACGGCTCCGCATGATTGGCTGCCGCCCGCATCCGTCATCGACACCTGGTCGCGGCTTGAGGAGAACTTTCCCCACACTTCCACGGCGCCGGTCTGCGCAGAATTCACTATGTAGGTAGCATCGGACATAAATGTCACGGTCGACGAACCGTTCCCCCAGGTGCCCTGGAGCGGGGAAGGCGCCGGTCCCGGCGGATTCCTCTGCACGTCGGGGACACCTCCGCATGTGCTTACGGAGAGTGCAGAGACAAAAAGTAAAAGAAAGCGAAGAGAGAACCTTACGGCCGCCAGTTTGTTCTTGTTCACAGCCCCTCCTTGTAATCCCGAACGGTGCCGGATCAACCGGTATTTTTTCGGACAGTCGATTATAAAAGATATTCTTCATGATACTCAAGCTCCCGGGGTCTTTGCCCCGGCCGGTTGACATTGGTTGGAGGAAATCGTTATTTTATCTACTAGCGGGGCTGTAGCTCAGTTGGGAGAGCGCTTGAATGGCATTCAAGAGGTCGACGGTTCGATCCCGTTCAGCTCCACCATTTTCCCTCTTAAATATCAAGCCCTTATGCACCTGTGACCCCCTCCCTCATATGTCCTTAAGACACCTGATTATCTGGTTTTTGTCTGGCGGAACTCGTATTTAAGCGAGGCAGCCAGGGGAAGCTTCCAAAGAGTGGTCGTCCGCTGAAGTGATGCTCCCGGGGAATACGTGGAAAGCCTGAATTTACTGAATGCGCTGTCAGCGTATTGCGCCTGATATGTCGTGACTTCTATAGATCCCACCCAGCCCGATTCCCTGAGAAAACGATATGCGCCATAGAGGTATCCGAACATACGGATTCCCGAACGTTCGCCGTTAAAGAGAGAGGAATCGCCCGGCGCGGCAGGGATGTTGGAGTCGTACTGGAGACCTCCCTGAATGTAGAGGTCCAACGGCCGGGGGGCCCCTAACGGTTGGAGTTGAACCCTCTGTTGTGCAAGCGCCTCCAGATATTGTCGCGCCCGCTCACCGTAAAGGGAAGCAGGAGCCAATTGAAGCACCCTGTTAAAACTGACTTGTGCAAGATCTCCCCTGTGCGCATTATAGTAAGTGACCCCCATATGAAAATGGAGGGCAGGACTCTCCGGAGTCAGGGCAAGGGCCTGCTGAAAGACAAGTATGGCGTCATCGTAGCGCCCCAGACGCTCAAGGGTCATCGCGAGATAGCGGAGGATGAGGGCATCTTTCGGCTGAGCTGCCGCCAGTTTCTGGAACTCTGCCAGTGCCAGATCATAGTGCCTGGCCTTGAAAGCCTGTCCTGTAGGCGTGTCCACAAGGGGAAGAGAGTCACCCGATGCCGTCGCAACGAGCAAAAAACAAAAAACTATTGGCATCAGTGTGTTTTTCAAGATGTAGCTCATAAATGCCCCGGCATCATCTTCCCCTCATCTCCCCCGGTTCCTTCATGCAGTTTCCCCCCTGCGTCCTCTGCCATGACCAGTCGTCATGCCGTCGGGTGCCGGAAGGGCTCATCGGCCGGGTCCGCCCGGCTCAATGGGATCCTTCATATCCAACGGTCCCGAACCGCCCCCACCGGTTGTGCCGGGAATTTCACTGTCGGCCGGGCCCGGATTGACCACCGCACTTCTGCCGAGCCTTGGAGTCTCTGCGTGCGGACGCCCCGTTGGCGTGCCTTCGCCATCGGGATGGGCCGGGTCGATTTGAGACCCCGGCGTGGTGGGCTCGCATCCCTTCGCCTTCGGATTGCGAGCGCAGAACCACGGGCGAGCCTTCATTTGGCCATAGCCGGACTCACCCGGTGACTATCTGGGGTGCACCTGCCGCCTCGGCAACGCTGCGTGGTATGCAATTCTAGCCCGGTTGTAGTCCTGCGAGTAGTGTGAGCGACATAATCGCCGGAATGTGCGCCTCGGCTGCGATCTGGAGTTTCGACTCTTTGCTCTGAATGGTTGAATGTCCCGTCCTTATCGTGGACTTCATGCAATGCATGGACGATGCAGTCGCCGTGGCAGTTCCCGTCGGGATGCGCGCCTTCGACGCTGATCCATAAGTCGTGCTGATGACCTTCCTGATCCGACCAGGAATAGTGACTTGTCATCCCATCTGGGGACTCTTCCATTTCAGTTCTATCCTCGCTGGCTTGCCCTCCGCGACTCGGCACGCCGCTTCCCGCCCTCTGCCCTTCGAAAGAGGCATCGGCGCAGGACAAGATCAATCCCCCACCGGGGCCCCGATGCGCGATCATCCCGCGAAACCAGTCGTCAGGCTCGCAAAAATCAACTCTTAGCGGTCTTTACTCAAGGGCAGGCTGAGGAGATGAAGGGATCGAGGCCGGCGCTACTGAAACAAGCCTTCGTTCGAGATGGATCAAAGCTCGGAATGTCTCTTCCGTAACTCCGGCTCCAGGATCACTTTGTCGGAACTAACTGCCTCCCCTCTTGTAAGGCTATCAGCCCCACCAGGTGTTGTCAAGCCAAAAGTGCGCTTAAGAGTATCCCTTCAGTTACGGGTTGAGTCCCCTCCTTAGCAAGGAGGGGTGGGGGAGGTTTTGGTAATTCCACCAATACCCCTCCATGCCTCCCCTTGCAAAGGGGAGGATTTTTGCACGCATAACTGAAAGGTTACGCTTAAGAAAGGAAATTGACCCTGCTGCGACTGCCGGCAGCGAACTACAATTTACCTCTATTGTTTCTTACGGAAGATCCGCTTAACTCCGGTTCGCCATCCTCTTTATGCTGGATCATCATCTTATGGGATTCACCCGCGCCCCGCTTCTAATAGAACAGCTCGAACCGCCTCATCCTGACGTTGATCAGCACGCCCGCGGCGACAAAATTTGCGAGCAGGGAGGTCCCGCCGTAACTCATAAAGGGAAGAGGCACTCCCACCACGGGCATGATGCCGAGAGTCATGCCTATATTGATAAAGAAATAGATCGTGAACATGAAAGAAACGCCCGAGGCAAGGAGGCCGCCGAACTCATCCTTCGCCTTCCTGGCGGTGTCGATGCCGCGGAGGATCAACGACAGGTAGAGGAAAAGAAGGAACATGCTTCCCGTAAACCCCCACTCCTCGGCGAAGACCGCAAAAATGAAATCCGTATGTTTCTCGGGCAGAAATCTGAAGGGTCCCTGTGTCCCTTTCAGGTAGCCCTTCCCTATGAAACTGCCGGAGCCTATCGCGACCTTTGACTGGTTTATGTGATATCCGATGCCTGCCGGATCGACCTGAGGCTCGAGAAAAGCGACGAGTCTGTTCTTCTGATAGTCCTTGAGCCCTTCCCAGAAAATATTGCCCAGGAAAGGGATCGAGACAAGACCTATGAGGAGAATGAGTGCGATCAACTTCTTCTGAAGCCCTTTGGCCGCCATGAGTGAAAGAAAAACGAGCAAAAGGATGACCGCAGTGCCGAGGTCCGGTTGCTTGATGACCAGTACGACGGGGGCAAAGGCAAGCAGGAAGAACGCCTTGAGCAGGGAAAAGAGCCCCACTCTTCCGTGCATCTCGCTGAGATAACAGGAAATGGCTATCACATAGAGCAGCTTGAATATTTCCGAGGGCTGGAACGAAAAGATCCCGAAATTGAGCCATCGCTGAGCGCCCATCCCGGTCCGGCCGAGAAAAAGGACCGCCAGAAGAAGGAAAAGACCGATCGCGTAAAAACCATAGGAAAACCTCTTCAGCCAGACATAATCGAAACTGACGATCGCAATCAGGGCAAAGACGCTGACGAAGAGCCAGTAAAGTTGCTTTATATAGAACGACGGCATCTCTCCTCCAGGCAGAGGCGGGCGCGTCGCACTGTAGATGGTCATGATCCCCGTCACGGAAAGAAGAACTATGAGAGCGAGGGTCACCCAGTCGAAATTCTTAAGGAGTCGTCTGTCGATTTTCATTCGCCTTCACCTCGCCGGGACCGACGGCGCCCTCCTCTGCCCTGCCGCCGGCCGCAGCCGGCGCCGCGCCTGTGGCCGGTCCGGCTGACTTCATATAAGCCTCTATCGCCCTCTTTGCTATCGGAGCAGCCGCCACTCCCCCGTGGCCTCCGTGTTCCACCATCACCGAAAGCGCTATCTCGGGGGTTTCGTACGGCGCGAAGGCGACAAACCACGCGTGGTCCCGCTGCATCTCCGAGAGATATTTGGACTCCCTTCTCAACCCCACCACCTGCGCGGTTCCCGTCTTGCCGCATATGCTTACGCGCGATGATTTCGCGGACCAGCCGGTCCCTCCGTTTTCATTCACCACACCGAAAAGGGCGCTCCTGATCGTCGCGAGCGTCTCCTCCTTTATCTTCAGCTTCTCGACCGGCTCGGGCTTCTTCGAAAGCATAAGGAGTGACGGCCTGTACACATATCCCCCGTTCGCAACCACGCTCATCAACTCCGCCATCTGAAAGGGAGTCACCGCCACATAGCCCTGACCGATAGCGGCATTAAAGGTCTCGCCGAGATACCAGGGCTGCTTCCGCTTCTCTTCCTTCCATTTTGTGTCGGGAATGAGACCCCGGCGCTCCCTGACCAACTCCAGCCCGCTTCCTTTTCCGAGTCCCAGCTCTCTTGCGTAGAATGCGATCTTGTCGATGCCCAGCCTTTTTCCCGTTTCGTAAAAATACACATCGCATGATTCAACCAGGGCCCGATGCAAAGAAAGAATCCCGTGCCCGGTCTTCCTCCAGCATCCAAAATGCCATCTCCCGTAGCTTATCCCTCCGTTACAGGCGACTTTGGTCCCGGTATCGACAGCCCCTTCCTCCAGCGCCGCAATCGCGGTGACTATCTTGAAGGTGGAACCCGGCGGATACTGGCTTTGGAGAGCCCGGTCCAACAGCGGCAGCCGGCGGTTCTCGTTCAGTTCCTTCCACTGATCGTACTCGATACCCCTTGCGAACAGGTTCGGATCGAAAGATGGTTTGCTTACAAAGGCGAGGACCTCTCCTGTGTCGGGCTTGAGCGCTACCGCGGCCCCCGTCTTTTCTCCGAAGGCATCCTCCGCTTCTTTTTGGACGCGTATGTCCATCGCAAGTCTCAGGTCTTCTCCCCTGACAGGGGACTTCTCACTGAGAAGCCTCAGTTCCCTCCCCAGGGCGTCCACCTCGATGATCCTCTCTCCCGGCGTGCCCCTCAGGTGCTTGTCGTAAAGCTTCTCGATGCCCCACTGTCCGATGAACGCGTCGGTCGGAACATCCTTGAAATCGGGACTCCGGGACTGAAATTCATTCGGTTTTCCGAGATATCCGATGAGATGCGCTCCGACGCTCCCGTAAAGATAATCTCTGCTCACGTCGACGTCGATCGAGAGACCGGGAAAGTCGGACCGACGCGCCTCTATCAGCGCAATCTCACCGAAAGAGAGTCCCTCCTTGAGGCGTACGGGTTCATACATGCTCCGTTTCGCCTGCTCCCTGATCTTTTCGGCAATGACATCCCTGTCCATCTTCAGGAGCCCCGCCAGCGCGGGGATATCGACCCGGTCGAGGACCTGCGGGTTCAGCGCCACGGAGTAATACGGCGTATTCTTCACGAGCGGGACCCCGTTTCTGTCGTAAATTATCCCCCTCGGCGCAGCGACCTTGATGATGCGCAGCCTGTTGCCCTCAGATATTTTCCTATACTCATTCCCCTGCAATATCTGCAGTTGCCACAACCGTATGGCAAGGATAAGGAAAAGGGCTGTGATTACATACCCTGCAATCAGCATCTTCTCTGATGAATTTCCGTTATTCGACATTTCGGGGTTTAATAAAAAAACCGACGCATGCGTTCAATAGCCCCTGCAGAAGCAGGATAAGGAGTGCGGAGGAAGGTGACGTCGGCATGGTCTGAAACAGGGTCCTTGCCAGAAAAACGACGAGGCCGTCCAGAACGGTCAGGATGAAAAGGGAGATCACCCCGAGAAGAGGCGTCCACCTGAATACACTGCCCGAACTGAAAGACGCAAAAAAACCGACCATACCTTTCCCGAGGAGATTCGGTCCGAGCATGTTTCCACTGATACTGTCCTCGACGATCCCGATGAGCGATCCGAAGAACATTCCCCGTGTCGCTCCGCTCTTGATCCCGAAGGAGTAGGCGACGACCGCGGTGAGGGCGGGGGCCACGCCGAACAGAGACACCTTCATCTGGAGGACGAATGCTGCAATGACAATGAAGACCAGTCCCGCAGCTTTCATCGCCGTACTACGACCACCTCATCCAGCTTCGCCGGGTCCTGAAAAGGGGTGACTTCGATCTCCTGAAAGATGCTCGTGCTCTTCTTGGAGACCCTCGAAACGAACCCTACGGGAATCTCCCGGGGGAACAGTTCATCCAGCCCGGAGGTGACCAAGACCTCTCCCTGTTTGATCTCCTCTTCCTGCGGCACGTATTTCAGGGTGCAGCGCGCCCCTCCCGTTCCCGACAGTATCACTTCTTTACGGGTCTCCTGGACCCTGACCGAAGCCGAAAAATTACTGTCGGTCAGAAGGAGTACATAGGCGGAATCGTCCGCCACCAGAGTGACCTTCCCGACGAGACCGGCAGGGGTGACGACCGCCATGTCCCTGGCGATGCCATCGCGCGCCCCTTTGCCGATCACAAGGACATTCGACCAACGGTCCGGTCCCCGCGAGACGATCCTTGCCGCGGTCACGTATCTCTTTTCCTTTTCCCTGAGATCGAGAAGCTCTCTCAGCCTCTTGTTTTCGAAGAACAGGTCCCGGTATTTCTGCTGCTCCGTCACGAGCCTCTGTATCTCCGCACGCAGTCTCCTGTTGTCCTCATCCCTAAGCATGATCTTTCTGAAAGGGGCACTGAGAGAATCCGACAGGGAGTGGAGCACCCCATTGAGAGAGTTGAGAGGATTGCCCAGAAATCTCAGGGGAGCGATTATCCCTTTGTTGCTCTGGTAGGTCATAAGGGTCAGCGAGAAAAGCAGGAGCAGCAAAAGAGGAAGAAGACGCCGGATAGACATCAGGTTATGGCGATTTTCTTCAGAAGCTCCAGTTCATCAAGCATCTTGCCGACTCCCCTCGCAACGGCAGTGAGCGGATCATCAGGGACAATAACGGGAAGGCCCGTCTCCTCCCGGATGAGTATGTCGAGGCCCCTCAGCAGGGCGCCTCCTCCCGCGAGGACTATCCCCCTGTCCACAATGTCGGCTGCCAATTCAGGGGGCGTATTTTCAAGGGTCACCTTTATCGTATCAAGAATGACCGTCACGGGTTCATGCAGGGCATCCCGTATCTCCGTCTCGGTAATAACGATCGTCTTCGGAATGCCCGAGATGAGGTCCCTTCCCTTTATCTCCATCGTCCTCGTGTTGTCGGGGTCGACGACGCAGGCCGAACCGGTCTCGATCTTTATCTGCTCGGCCGTCCTGTCGCCGATGAGGAGGTTGTACTTCCGCTTGATAAAGGCGATGATCGATTCGTCCATCTTGTCGCCGCCCACCCGTACCGCCTTGCTGTATACGATGCCGTCGAGCGAAATGACTGCGATGTCCGTGGTGCCCCCTCCTATGTCGACGATCATATTCCCGGAGGGCTCTCCCACGGGCAGGTTCACTCCGAGCGCGGCCGCCATCGGCTCTTCGATAAGATATACCTCCCTCGCTCCCGATGCCTGTGCGGCGTCCTTCACCGCCCTCTGCTCGACCTGGGTGATACCCGACGGCACGCCGATGATCACCCGCGGAGAGAGGAAGCTTTTCCGGTTATGGACCTTCTTGATAAAGTATTTCAGCATCTCTCCCGTGGCATCGAAATCCGCGATCACTCCGTCCTTCATCGGCCGTATCGCGACGATATTCGACGGTGTCTTCCCGAGCATCTTCTTTGCGTCCACACCCACCGCCACGGTTTTCTTGTCGTCCTTCCTCACTACGACGACGGAGGGTTCGTTGCAGACGATACCCTTGCCTTTGACATAGACGAGCGTGTTCGCCGTGCCCAGGTCGACGGCAAGGTCATTCGAAAACATCCCCACTATTTTATTGAAAAGCATTATTATTCCTCCTGCGCCGTCTTTTTCCTGACTTTTTCGACCACCCAGGTCTTTGCAAGCTCATCTCCCAGACGCATACCATTCTTGCTGCCCAGGAGGATCAGGAATTCGACCGCGGAAACGACCGCGATGAATATCCAGCCGATCCACGGCAGCTGATAGAGTGAAAGCCCTGCGCCGAGCGGAGCGTTCCTCGCTATCGATTCTCTCATGGAACAGGGCTCTCCGCTCGTTTCAGAAACAACCTGCAGCCCGATGAGCAGTTTTCCTACGCTCCTCCCGTCAAAGAGCCCGTCGCTGATGAGCAGGTAGACCAAACCGGCATAAAAACCCACCCTCGGCACAAGTTCGGCCGCAGCGGCAATAAGGATGAAATCAAGGACCTTCGCAAATATCCTGAGCAGCAGGCCGGCCCTCTTTGACTCATCAGACATTGGAAAATACTACCAGATAGGGTAGTGTTTTTTCAATATTGGGACGCGCAGTCCTGCAGCGGAAAGCAGAGGCGTTCAGTGCAAAGCCCCCCGAAAAATCACGGGTTCAAGGGATTGCCGTTACCAGAAGGGACGGTACATCCCGTACGGATAATCCCACCAGGAATACGGATAGTAGGGATAGTAATAGTAGGGCGGGGGGTAGACGTATACCCTCTGCTGCCAGAGGTGAATCTCCCGTATCTCGAAGAAAGGATAAAGGTACTTTGTTTCATCGATCTTCCCCTCGCGCAGTTCGACAAACGCCGCCGCGACCGTTATCCTTCTCCCCTTGTGATAGATCGCGGGATCCAGCATGCCGCCTTCCTTCGGGAAGAGGGCAAGATATCTTCCGTCCGTGCTCCCCTCGAGGTAGCCCCTCGAGTCGACAGGCACGTAAATCGCCTCTATCAGCGACCCTGCGGGGGTGACATGGGCATTGGCGATGATGCCGCCGAGGATGAAGAGCTTTCCCCTGTACTGGTCCGGATTCTGCCTGAGTTCCGACAGGGGCAGGTTCCTGATGCCGACGTCCATGTACTCCTTCTTGATGACGGGGGCGCAGGAAAAAAGAAAAGACGCCGACAGGACCAAGGCAATGACACCTATTCTCTTCATACTCAAAGTCTACCTCATTACAAAGGCTTGTCAAGAGGCGGACCTTCCCGGCAACAAATCCCGGTTATCGGCTCTTACGGCCATTCCACACAGGACTAATGTAGTGTTTCCAATGCTTTTTTACCCATGCTTCGAGTGTCTTTTGGCCGTCATTCCCGCAGTCCCCAGGCGGGAATCCAGAGCTTCTTTGTTTCCTAAAGACAACTGGATTCCCCTCTCCACGAGAATGGCGACGGACATATCAAAACACTTTTTTCAGGTTCCCGCTAAAGCTTATATCCTATTTTCCTTAAAAGCGCTTTCCGCGCTGTCTTGTCTTCAGGGCTCTCTGCCCCTTTTGGGGGAAAACCGTCGACCACACCGATTATTCCGTTTCCCTGTCCCGTTGAGGCGACCAGCACCTCGAGGGGATTTGCGGTCGCGCAATATATCCTGCAGACCTCCTGACAGCTCTTCACCTGGTTCAGGATGTTCACCGGATAGGCGTCTTTCAGCAGGATGCAGAAGACGTGCCCCGCGCCTATGTCCTTCAACACGGTAACGCACCCCTCGATCAGACCGTCGTCATTGCCTTCCGTCCTGATGAGACAGGGACCCGATGCCTCGGTAAACGCGACGCCGAAGCGGGCCTGGGGAACACTTGTCGCGATGATCTCATAGAGGTCTTCGGCGGTCTTGATGAAATGGGTCTGGCCCAGCAGGATATTGGCGCCTTCGGGTATGCGGACTTCCACTGCCCTGAATTCCATAGGTCCTCCTTCCTCGTAGCGCACGGTTTCAGGCAGTCGATTTGTGAGTAAACCTTTGCACTTATCCCCCGAAATCGGCAATTCCGAGTATGCTATAATCAAAGTAAATTTTGTCGGAGATGTCAAGCATTAAATGACCAGGATCGCGTTTCGCCTAGCCCTTCTCCTGCTGTTGCTCTCCCCGGTAAAGGCATTCCCTGCTGAAATCTCAGGGCCCGAAGTACGGATTCAAGGCAACGAGATCGTGGTGAACGCGGCCCTGACGCTCGATGACAGAAATCTTTCCGACGTGAAGAACGGGATATCAAAGGAAATTACGTTCTACGCGGACCTCTTCAGGGTATGGAACATGTGGCCCGACGAATTCATCACGGGGAAAAAGATCGTGAAGACCCTCTGGTGCGATCCGATAAAGAAGGAATATGTGGCGACGTCCTTTGACGGCGCCGTCATGATCGAAAAGAGGTTCAAGACATTCAACTCGATGCTCAACTGGACCCTCACCGTCAGGGACCTCAAACTGATCAATGTCAGGGAGCTTCAGCCTTCTTCGTATTTTGTGAAGCTCACAGTCGAATCGCGTGTGAGAAAACTTCCGCCTGTGATCGGGTATCTTCTCTTCTTCGTTCCTGAAAAAGATTTTAAGGTCTTCCGGGATTCCCCTTCGCTCACCATAGGAAGTGAACGATGAAAAGATTCAGCCTCATCATTCCTGCCCTCCTCCTCATTATCGTTACGGCCTTCACCGTCGAACTTCACTTTGTAAGGCTCAGCACGCTCTCGATAACGACGAGGATCATCTTCCTCGTCCTGCTGAATGTAAACATTATCGCCCTCCTTACGCTGATGTTCTTCGTGGCAAAGGCCCTCACGCGACTCTACTTCGAAAGAAAGCAGAGGGTTCTCGGGTCCAGGTTCAAAACAAAAATGGTGGTGATTTTCGTGATACTCACCTCGATACCCTCGGTCCTCCTGTTTTTGGGCGCCAGCGGTCTCGTCGCCAATTACATCGACAGGTGGTTCACTCCGCAGTTCAGGCAACCCATCGACAGCACACTGAGCATCGCCAAGGCCATTTACGACACCGAGCGCAGAAAGACCCTTGAAGCCGCACATTCGGTGGTTTCCAGAGGCGCCCTTCCCACGGACTACACAGTTACGCGTCTCTCCTCGCTTCCCGAAAACCCTTCAGACGTCGTGCAGGAGGCCTTCGAAGGAGAGGAGGGGACAGAGGTGATTTCCGGTGAGAACGGGGATACGGTCAGGGCGGTCGTTCCCGACATCTCGGCCAGCAGGCAGAGAGGCGTGGTGGTCGTCGAATCGCATATTCCGAAGGAAATCACCGGCAATGTCGAAAGGATCAAGAACGCGTACGAGGACTATATAAAACTGGAGGCCTGGAAGCAACCCCTCAAGGTGAATTATCTCATTTTTCTCGGGTTTTTTACCCTCATCGTGATCTTTACGGCCATCTGGGTCTCGCTCAGGATTGCGCGGGGCATTTCCGAGCCGATCCAGAAGCTCGCAGAGGCGACGGGAGAGGTTGCTTCGGGGAATCTCGAGGTCGGCGTGCTTCTGAAGAGGGACGACGAGATAGGGCTTCTCATCGACTCTTTCAACCATATGGTCCGGGAGCTCAGGGAAAACAAGGAATCGATTCAGGCGGCGTATGCCGAATCCGACAGAAGAAGGCTCTGCATGGAGAACATCGTGGGGAACATACAGACCGGAGTGATCTCGTTCGACGCTGAGGGCAAGGTCATCACGATCAACAGCGCTGCCTGCAAGATCCTCAACCTTTCCTCGGAGAGCGTTATGGGGAAAAGCTATGGGGAGATTCTCGACGTCATACGGTCCGATTCCCTTCAGGAGATGATCCGGGGGATAAACCTGAGGACCCTCCGGACGATCGAACGAGAAGTCTGGGTCACGATCAGGGGCAAGCGGACGATGCTGCGCGTTTCGATCATGGGATTGAGGGATACTCTTTCAAACTACCTCGGCCTCCTCGTCGTCTTCGATGATCTGACCAACGTAATAAAGGCCCAGAAAGCGCTTGCTTGGCGGGAAGTGGCCAGAAGGATCGCCCACGAGATAAAGAATCCCCTCACCCCGATCAAGCTTTCGACCGAGAGGATGCTGAAGAAGTGGGAGCAGAACGATGCGGATTTCTCCCAGGTCTTTGAACCGTCGATGAGAACGATCATAAAGGAGGTCGACAGTCTGAGACGTCTCGTCGACGAATTCTCACGCTTCGAGAAAATGCCCGCAATCAACAAATCGCCCACGCCGCTCGCTGGTATAATAGAGGAGGTCATGAATCTTTACAGGGACTATAAGGAGTTTTCGGTAAAGGCCTCGCTGCCACAGGATATGCCGCCCATAGAGCTTGACGGAGAACAGTTCAAGCGGGTGCTGATCAATCTCTTTGAAAATGCGTTTCAGGCGATGCAGAGCGGAGGCAGGATAGAGGTGGCGGTGAGTTGCGATACCCCTGCCAACAGGGTATTCATCGATGTTGCGGACAACGGACCGGGAATACGGGAGGAAGACAAGGACAAGCTTTTTCTCCCCTACTTTTCGACAAAGAAGGAAGGGACGGGACTCGGCCTCGCCATAGCTAACAGGATCGTCAGGGAGCATATGGGCTATCTCCGCGTCAGGGATAACGAGCCGCACGGTACCGTCTTTACAATCGAAATTCCGATAAAGGAGGGATAGCGTGGAGCCTTCGGTACTTGTCGTCGACGACGAAGAAGGGATACGGGAGAGCCTCTCGGGCATTCTGGAGGACGAAGGCTACGGAGTTGTGACAGTGGGGTCAGGGGAGGATGCGCTGAGGCTTCTGCAGGAGCAGACACCCGATCTCGTGATACTCGACGTCTGGCTGCCCGGAATGGATGGCATCCAGACCTTGCGGGAGATAAAGACACTGAAGAGAGATATCCCTGTGATCATGATATCGGGACACGGCAATATCGAGGTGGCGGTCAAAGCGACGAGGATCGGCGCCTATGACTTCCTAGAAAAACCCCTTTCCCTGGAAAGGGTTCTCCTCAGCACGAGGAGGGCGCTCGAAAGAAGCGCCCTCGAAAGGGAGAACAGGGAACTGCGGGAGAACCTGACCGGAAAGTGGAAGTTTATCGGGGAATCGCCCTCCATAAGGACCCTCCGTGCCCAGATAGAACTGGCTGCTCAGAGCAACAGCAGGGTCCTCATCTCCGGAGAAAGCGGGACAGGCAAGGAACTCGTGGCGCGATTGCTGCACAGTCTCGGAAACCGCGCCGAAAAGCCCTTTGTCGAAGTGAATTGCGCGGCAATGCCACATGAACTTATCGAGAGCGAGCTCTTCGGTCATGAAAAAGGCTCCTTCACCGGCGCCTTCGAAAAGAAAAAGGGCAAGTTCGAACTGGCCGATAGGGGAACCCTTTTCCTCGACGAAATCGGCGATATGTCGCTCCAGACGCAGGCCAAGGTGCTGAGGGTGATCGAGACGCAGGAGTTCCAGAGGGTCGGCGGGAACACCAACATAAAGGTCGACGTGAGAATTATTTCTGCGACAAACAAGAACCTGGCCGAAGAAGTGAAAAAGGGTACCTTCAGGGACGACCTCTTCTTCAGGCTGAACGTAATCCCCCTTTCCGTGTCCCCCCTGAGGGAACGGAGGGAGGATATTCCCCTGCTCGTCGAGCATTTCATACAATCCCTCGCCGCGGAATACGGACAGCCTCCGAAAAGGATAACGGAAGAAGCATTAAGGCGCCTCGCCCAACACGCCTGGCCGGGCAACATACGCGAGCTCAGGAACCTCATCGAGAGACTCGTGATAATGACACCATCGCAGGTAATCACCCCCGAGAACTTCGCCTTTATGAGAAGCCACGAGGGGTCGGATTACTTCACTTACAGGACCCTGAAGGAAGCACGGGACTCGTTCGAAAGAGATTTCATCTTGAAGAAGCTCGAGGAAAACAACTGGAACATTTCAAGGACAGCGGAACTTCTGGATATTGAAAGGAGCAATCTTCACCGGAAGATAAAGGCATATAATATCCAGGCCGCCGGAGAGACCCTCAATAGAAAGCCGTAATACGCGAGGGGCTCTTCGCGCACTACGGCCCTATTTAAGAAAATACAGGTTCTTACTCTATCTCCGCATGCCGGGGATAACCGGCGCCTCACGTTGCTCCTTTTCCTCCTGAGTAGATTTCTTCTGCTGGCCGCCCTGCTGAGGAACAGGCTTAGCAGGGGCTTGCTTCACTTCCCTACCCGTTGGAGCAGGCTTCTGGATCTCCCTGCCTGTTGGAGCAGGCTTCTGGATCTCCCTGCCTGTTGGAGCAGGCTTCTGGATCTCCCTGCCCGTTGGAGCAGGCTTCTGGATCTCCCTACCCGTGGTACCCGGCCGCTGGATCTCCCTACCCGTTGGAGCAGGCTTCTGGATCTCCCTGCCTGTTGGAGCAGGCTTCTGGATCTCCCTGCCCGTTGGAGCAGGCTTCTGGATCTCCCTACCCGTGGTACCCGGCCGCTGGATCTCCCTACCCGTTGGAGCAGGCTTCTGGATCTCCCTGCCTGTTGGAGCAGGCTTCTGGATCTCCCTGCCCGTTGGAGCAGGCTTCTGGATCTCCCTACCCGTGGTACCCGGCCGCTGGATCTCCCTACCCGTTGGAG
>JAMCWJ010000058.1 GCA_023475105.1 Nitrospirota bacterium | reverse complement strand
ATGAGTGCTTCAAGTGCCATACGGCGAAGAAAGAGGGTGCCCGGGGATAACCGCATGCCGGGGAAGGGGGCAGTGTTACAGAAATCCGGAACGGACGTGCCGAAGTGCGAAATCTGCGGGAAGATAGCAGAGGCTTCCAGGAGCTTTGCCTGCAGGAGGTGCCGGAAGTCCCCCCTCTGTCTCGATCATCTCGACTCCGAATACCGGGTCTGCTCGGGATGTGCCGCCGAAGAGAGAATCAGCCTGTATAACAATCTTCTCAGACAGGGAAGGAGCGTCAGGGGATTTCTGAGGTTGACCGAGTTTCTCTTCGTTCTCGCTGTGATGTTTTTTGTCGCAAAAGAGTTTTTTTGGGAACAGCTCCCGGAATTTATCAAGGGAAATGTTGTCTTCGATTACGTTTTCCTTTGGGGCGGTGCGGCAATAGCGGGAATGGTGCTCGGCTTCATCGTCATTCGCTCGCAGAAAGGGAGACTGAAAGAGGTCGGGGATAAGATCGAGGACCACAAGGCCCGGTCACGATTCAGCCGCCACTGAACGGGATGTGCAGGTCATAAGGAAATTGTGGTCCCGACTTGTTCGGAATCCTTTAGGCCTGTCGCGCACGTGCGCCAGAACGGTGCCTTTCCGGGGCGTGCCCTTTGCTCTCAGCGCGGGTTCAACGCCATCAGCCGGATTTCCGTCATTTCTTCGATCGCGTATTTGACTCCTTCTCTGCCGAAGCCCGACGTCTTCACGCCTCCGTAAGGCATATGGTCGACCCTGTATGCGGGAACATCATTGATGATCACTCCTCCGACCTCGAGCGTTTCGAAGGCGGTGAAGGCGTGCTTCAGATCGCGGGTAAATACGCCTGCCTGAAGGCCATACACCGAATCATTCACGGAGGCAAGTCCTTCCATCAGATCGTCTATCTTCGTGATCGTGACCACCGGAGCGAAGACCTCCATGCAGCTCACCTTCATCTGGGGCGTGGTGTCGAGGATGACCGAAGGTTCGTAGAAATTTCCGCTCCTCCTGCCCCCGGTCAGGACCTGTGCTCCCGCTGCCTTTGCCTCATTGACCCAGGTTTCGACCCTTGCGAGATTTTCATCGTCTATCATCGGGCCGATCCGGTTGTTTTCATCGAGGGGGTCACCGCTCTGCAGCGCCTTCACTTTCGGGAGGAAGCGGGCGAGAAAAGTCTCGTAGACATCCTTGTGGACATAAATCCTCTGAACGGAGATGCAGACCTGGCCCGCATAGGAAAAGGCGCCGCTCACGCAGCGGTCCACCGCGTAATCGAGATCGCATTCCCTGTCGATGACTACTCCCGCATTCCCGCCGAGTTCGAGGAGCACCCGCTTTTCGTTGGCCAACTTCTTCAATTGCCAGCCTACGGAAGCGCTTCCGGTAAAGCTCAGAACCTTGATCCTCGGGTCGGAGACCATCGATTCGGCGACCCTGCCGCTGCAGGGCAGAACGCTCACAGAGCCTTCCGGTACGCCGCTTTCCAGGAGGATCTCCCCGAGAATGAGAGCGCTGACCGGTGTCTTTGACGCCGGCTTCAGGATGATCGGATTGCCCGCTGCAAGCGCGGGAGCCATCTTGTGCGCGACGAGATTCAGGGGAAAATTAAAAGGGGTGATCCCGAGGACGGGCCCTGCAGCGAAGCGCCGCGTGATGCCCCACCTCCCCTCGGAGTAAGTATTTCTATCGAGGGCGATATACTCCCCGCCGATCCTCACAGCTTCATCGGCTGCGATGGCGAAGGTCAGACTCGCCCTGTCTACCTCTGTCTTCGCTTCGTTGATCGGCTTTCCGTTTTCGAGGGTGATCGTCCTCGCCATCTCATCCTTTCTGGCAGCGATACCGCCGGAGACCTTCCGCAGTATTTCGGCCTTCTTGTGGGAAGGAAGCCCCGCCATGACGGGCCTTGATTTCGCCGCGGAGTTCAGCGCCATCTCCGCACGTTCCGCATCCGCCCTGCAGACCTTTGCTATGCTCTCATGGTTGAAGGGATTGATCACGTCCATCGTGTCGGCGGCGACTATCCATTTTCCTCCGATGAGTAGTGGATACAAGGATTTCATTCGGCACCTCCTATGATTCACTTGTAACAAAAAATCGGTATGAGTTCAAGCGGTCCGCGATTTCTGCTTCGGAATGCCGCTGCGGGACAGCCGGTTGCAGTTCTCTTTTCGACATACGGTCCGGGCCGGGGAGACGACGCTTTTTGATATAATAAACGATATATGTGAAGACGATAACTGCAGAGGAAGGAACCGACAGGGATGGGTAAGAAGATCGAGTTGCCTGTAACGGGTATGACCTGTGCCGCCTGCGCCGCAGCGGTCGAACATGACCTGCGCAGGCTTGAGGGCATCAGAAGCGCCTCGGTAAACTTCGCTTCGGAAAAGGCTACTGTTGAGATAGAGGGACCGGTCGGTGTGGACTCCATGGTGGTTGCGATAAAGGCAGGAGGATACGGCGTGCTCACGAACAGGTTGGACTTTGCAGTCCGCGGCATGACGTGCGCTGCATGCGTCGGCGCAGTCGAGAAGGTGTTGCTGGGACTGTACGGTGTTTTACAGGTGAGCGTGAATCTCGCTGCGGAAAGGGCTTCCGTCGAATATATCTCTACGGTCGTCGGTTTCGATGACTTCAGGAAGGCTGTCGGGGAGGCAGGGTATACTGCCGAGCAAGTGACGGAGGAGTATGCCGACAGGGAAAAGGAGATGCGGGATAGGGAGTTCAGGGACCTGCGAAACAAGCTTGCAGTGAGCGCGGTCCTCAGCGCCGTCATACTCGCGGCAAGCATGATAAGAATTCCCGTCGTCTCGGATTGGACCGTGTTATTCCTCCTTGCGACGCCTGTACAGTTCTGGGCGGGGATGAGGTTTCACAGAGCGGCCTGGGCAGCGATACGGCACGGAACGACGAATATGAACACGCTTATCACTGTCGGCACCTTTGCCGCCTATCTCTACAGTGTCGCTGCCACCTTTGCTCCCGGGGTCTTCCCGTCGGGCATTGCGAGGAGCGTCTACTTTGATACCTCCGCGGCAATCATCACGCTCATTCTCCTGGGAAGACTTCTCGAAGCAGGGGCGAAGGGCAGGACGTCGGAGGCGATCAGGCGGCTTATGAGACTCCGGCCCAGGAGCGCCCGGGTGCTGAGGGACGGAGATGAACGGGACGTTCTGATCGAGGAAGTGACGAGCGGAGACATCGTGATCCTGCGGCCGGGTGAGCGGATACCTGTGGACGGAGAGATCGTGCACGGGTACTCGACCGTCGACGAATCGATGCTCACGGGCGAGAGCCTTCCCGTGGAGAAGTCGGTGGGAGACCGCGTGTTCGGCGGCACGATCAACAAGGCGGGGAGCTTCAGACTCAGGGCCGTGAGGGTAGGAAAAGAGACGGCCCTCGGGCAGATCATACGCCTTGTCGAGGAGGCCCAGGGAAGCAAGGCCCCCATACAGCGGCTGGCAGACAGCGTTGCGTCCATCTTCGTTCCCGTCGTGCTCTCGCTGGCAGCAGTTACGTTCCTCGTCTGGTATTTTTTCGGACCGAAGCCTGCCTTTGCCGTCAGCCTCATGAATTTTATCGCCGTCCTGATCATCGCCTGCCCCTGTTCGCTTGGGCTTGCGACTCCTACTGCGATCATGGTCGGTACGGGAAAAGGGGCTGAAAAGGGGATACTGATCCGTGACGCTGAGGCACTCGAAATTTCGCATAAGATCCAGGCGATCGTTCTGGACAAGACAGGGACGATCACGAAAGGCGAGCCTGAGGTCGTGGATATACTGCCGTACGGCGGGTATGATCGCGATGAGGTCCTGAAACATGCGGCCTCGGCCGAAAGGACTTCGGAGCATCCCCTCGGACAGGCGATAGTGAAGAAGGCCCTCAAGCAGGGAATCGCTTTGGAAGAGCCGGGGGAATTTATGGCGATTCCGGGTGGCGGCGTGCGGGCCTCGCTAAACGGAAACTCGGTCTTTATCGGAAATCTCGGCCTGCTGGAGAAGGAAGGTCTCGATGTGGCCCTGCTCAGGGAGGTGGAAGAAAGGATCTCTTCCCGGGGGATGACGCCGGTCTTTATGGCGGTCGACAAGTCGGTGAGGGCGGCCTTTTCGATCGCCGACACCATAAAGGAAGGTTCAGTCGAGGCGGTAAGGGAGCTGAAAGAGATGGGGATCGAGGTTGCGATGCTTACCGGCGACCATAGAAATACCGCCGAGGCGATCGCGAAGGTTGTCGGGGTCGACCGGGTCTTTGCGGAGGTCCTTCCCGGACAGAAAGTCGAAGTGGTGAAGGCCCTCAAAAGGGAGGGCAAGGTGACGGCGATGGTCGGAGACGGGATAAATGATGCCCCTGCACTGACTGAGGCCGACGTCGGGATCGCCATAGGAACGGGCGCCGACATAGCGATCGAGGCATCGGACATAACGCTGATCAAAGGAGACCTCAGGAGCGTGGTCGAGGCGGTGAGGCTCAGCAGGCTGACGCTGAAGACGATCAAACAGAACCTCTTCTGGGCGTTTTTCTACAACGCCGTCGGAATCCCGGTCGCCGGCGGGCTGCTCCATCCTTTCGGAGGTCCTTTGCTCAATCCCATGATCGCTTCCGCAGCCATGGCCTTCAGCTCTGTGTCGGTGGTGAGCAATTCGCTGAGGCTGAGGAGGAAGAAACTGTGAGAGACCACTTTGAGGCGGAGGAGTTTTTTGTGGAGGTCATCTTATGAAAGTCGTTACAGCGCAGGAGATGCAGGAGATAGACAGAAAGACGATCCGGCAATTCGGGATCCCCGGTCGGGTCCTCATGGAGAGGGCCGGCCTGAGCGTGGCGGGCAGAGTGAAAGAGCTTTTCGGCAGGAAAAAGACGATTGTCCTTGCCGGCCGGGGAAACAACGGCGGGGACGGCATCGTTGCGGCAAGAGAGTTGTTCAATGCCGGATGGCATGTGCGCATACTCTTTCTTGCAGGGGAAAAGGAATTGAGCCCCGACTGTCTTTTCGAGCTGAAGATTGCGAAACGGCTGGGTGTCCCTGTGGAGTTCAGGGCCGGGATCAACGAGAAGGACTTGCACGGCGCTCTGGTCCTGGATGCGCTGTTCGGCACGGGCCTTAGCAGGAATATCGATGGCCCGGCAGCGAAGGCGATCCGCGTTCTTGATGGTTTCGAGTCGCCTGTTGTGAGTGTCGATATCCCTTCCGGCATCTCCTCGGATACGGGGCAGGTGATGGGTGCAGCCGTGAACGCGGCGTATACGGTCACGTTCGGTTTGCCGAAAAGGGGGCATCTTCTCTACCCTGGCGCTGCGCATGCAGGGCGGCTTTTCGTCGAGGATATTGGGTTTCCGGAGGTCCTCCTCGCCTCCGACAGACTGAAGACGGAATCTCTTGAGAGAGGTCCGTTGTCGCGGCTCGTACCTGAAAGGCCTGTATATTCCCACAAGGGGAACTACGGACATGTCCTGGTCGTGGCGGGTTCAAGGGGAAAAACCGGCGCCGCGTTCATGAGCGCAGGGGCCTCCATGCGGACAGGCGCAGGGCTTGTGACGATCGGGGCGCCTGAATCGCTCGTGGAGGCCCTTCAGGGCAGGGTGACCGAGGAGATGACGCTTCCTCTGCCAGATACGGGAGACGGGTCTCTTTCGTCAAAGGCGACAGGGCGGATCCTCAATTTCCTGGCGGACGGCGCAGATGTGTTGTGTATCGGTCCCGGGATCGGAGTGAACGAAGACACCCGGAGACTGATCGAAGAGCTTGTGCGGTCCTCGAGGGCGCCGCTGGTGATCGATGCGGACGGCCTCAATTCCCTTGCAGAGGCGGGCGCCCGCGGCCGCGGCGTAAAGGGCATCCTCAGAAAGGCGCATGCGCCGCTCATCCTCACGCCTCATCCGGGTGAGATGGCGAGGCTTCTTCAGGGACGGAAGGATGTGCCCGGTATAGAAAGGGACAGGATCGACACCGCAGTGAAGTTTTCGAAGGAAACGGGGACGTATCTCATCCTGAAAGGTGTGCCGACTGTGATCGCGGAACCCTCGGGAAGGGCTTTCCTGAATTCGACCGGGAACCCGGGGATGGCCACTGCAGGGGCGGGGGACGTCCTCACCGGCATCATCGGAGCCCTTCTTGCACAAGGCCTCAACCCTCTCGATGCAGCGAAGCTTGGTCCTTACCTGCACGGATTGGCGGGCGATCTCGCTGCCGGAGAAACAGGGACGGCTTCTCTTGTGGCGTCGGACCTTATCTCTGCCCTCCCGGCTGCGTTCAGGGCGATGACTGAGGCATGAAGAAGGAAGGGGTGCCTCGCGAGAATGCCGAAACGATTATCGTTCCTGAAATCTTCGGCACCAGGGTCAAGGCTTTTTTTACCGGAAGGGCTCCGGGGATCGCTTTGTCGAAGATCGCGCGGATCGCTTCGGTAGCAAAAGACCGGATTTATCTTCCTGTTCAGAAGCACACGGATAAGGTTCTCCTGCTCGACTCCGCAGGGCCGGAGGTCGGCGACGCCGTCATTACCGACAGAAAGGGGATGCTGCTCGGCGTTCAGTCTGCCGACTGCGTGCCCGTCTTGCTGTACGACCGGAAAAGACAGGTGGCAGGAGTAGCTCATGCGGGATGGAGGGGAACCGCGGCAGGGATTGTAAGGAAGACAGTGCGGGAGATGATCAGGAGATTCTCTTCATCGCCCTCCGACATTCAGATCGCGATCGGTCCGGCCATACGGTGGTGCAGTTACGAGGTGGGATACGAGGTGGTGGAAGCGGTGAGGAAGATGACGGGAGAGGGCGACTATTCTGTAAAGAAGGGCGAAAAATACTATCTCGACCTGCCCAGGGCGAACCGTCTTCAGGCCCTCTCCGGAGGGGTTTTGCCCCGGAACATATGGATGACGGAGGACTGCACCTTCTGCCTTCCCGGCAAGTACTATTCCTACAGATTTGCCGGGGGTCCGACGGGCAGACAGGGAGGGTTTATAGGGATCGTATGAGGGGGATGAGGTTCCGCTGTTTTCCTCAAAGGCCCGCGCAGGGAGGACGGCAGAGATCGCGATACGCTTTGGCGGCAAACTCCCATTTCCGCCTGTCCCGCGGTGTTCTGTTTGTTGTATGATGTATCAGGGTTTTCTATAATACCCGTGGGACACTCACATCACGATCCAAAGGAGTTGCTATGCTCAAGGCAAAAGACATCATGGAAAGGCAGGTCGTCACCGTATCTCCGGATACGACAGTGGAGGAACTGGGGAGGATGTTTATCGAAAAAGAGATAAGCGGTGCGCCTGTTGTCGATGCGGAAGGAAGGCTTTTCGGGATAATTACGGAAAACGACCTCATCAGCAAAAACACGAGACTTCACATTCCGACAATCCTGAGGCTGTTTGACGCGTATATACCGCTCGGCACGAGCAAGCTCGAGACGGAGATAAGGAAAATGGCCGCTTCAACCGTGGGAGAGATCTGCACCAAAGACGTGGTGACCGTCGGCGAGGATGACCCAGTCGATAAAATCGCGACGGTTATGAACGAGAAAAGGATTCATCTCCTTCCCGTCGTAAAAGAGGGGAGAATAGTAGGCATCATCGGCAAGAAGGACCTGCTGAGGGGAATCGCAGGTGAGATTCCTGAGTAGGGGACCTGAAGAAACGTTCCGGTACGGCGCCCTTCTCGGGCGACACCTCAGGATAGGCGATACGGTCTGCCTGTTCGGTGAACTGGGCTCCGGCAAGACGACGTTCGTGAAAGGAATTGCATCCGCGTTCAACATCCCCGACAGGGAGGTTGCAAGCGCAAGCTTCACGATGATCGCCGAATACCGGGGGACCCGCGACGATGCCGAGGTGCCGTTCAACCATATCGATCTGTACAGGGTGAAAGACGCACGCGACCTTGATTCGATCGGCCTGGAAGAGTATATTGGTAGGGGCGGGATTTCCGTTATTGAATGGGCCGAGAGAATCGGAAAGGTCGACGAATGCATCGAGGTGACTTTCATCTCGGTGGACGACGAGACAAGAGAGATCACGATCAGGGGAATCGATGAAGCGGATTGGGATAATCTGTAAGGCCGGAAGGGCCGAGCCCGTGGAGATACTCAGGGAGCTGCTGCCCTGGCTCAAAGAGAGGGGTGCGGAGGTTTTTATCGACAGCGAGACCGCACCGTCTCTCGAGATGAAAGGATATCCACGTTCCGAGATACCTTCCCTGTCGGAGGTCATCGTCGTGTTCGGGGGAGACGGCACCTTGCTCTCCGTAGCTCGGGTCGCCTGCGAGAAGGAGGTCCCGATTCTCGGGGTGAATCTCGGCGGCCTTGGATTCATCACCGAGGTGCCCCGCACCGCGATCTTCGACGCCCTGGAAATCGTGCTGTCGGGCCGGAGCGCTCACGAGGACAGGCTCATGCTCACCGCCCGCGTGCAGAGGGGCGGAGAGCGGGTGGCCGAATACAGCGCGCTGAACGATGTCGTCATCAACAAGGGCGCACTCGCACGGATAATCGAACTCGAGACGTTCGTCGACGGCAGGTATGTGACAGACTTCAGGGCGGACGGGCTGATCGTCTCTACTCCCACGGGTTCTACGGCCTACAATCTTTCCGCCGACGGGCCGATACTCTACCCGACTACGGGATGCGTGATCCTGACCCCCATTTGTCCCCATATGCTCACCAACAGGCCGATCGTGCTGCCGGACGACGTCGTGATAGAGGCCTGTCTCAAATCGCCGGCGGAGGACGTGCTGCTTACCGTCGACGGCCAGGTCGGATTCTCGCTCAGGCGGGACGATAGGATCGTGATAGAAAAATCGCCGTTCAGGACGAGACTTCTCATCCCCCGCGAGAGGAATTTCTTCAACGTGTTGAGGACGAAGCTGAAATGGGGAGAGCGGTGAACGAGGCGGCAGACGTAAAAGCGATTCTCGAGTTCTGCAGGTCCCTCGGGTTCGAGAGGTTGCCGGTGACCATCGCGCCGAAGCGGCCGGCGGGGCGGGGATTCACGGATTCAGGCGGACGAGCGGCCTCTTCCCCCATGCCCCCGAACCCCCGAATCCCGGAACCCTCTTCAAAGGCCGCTGCCCTGAAGACCCTGCGCGAGGAGATCGGGGAGTGCGCGAGATGCAAGTTGTCGGACGGCAGAAAATATATGGTTTTCGGCGAAGGCAATCCCCGGGCGGAGCTGATGTTCATAGGCGAAGGCCCCGGGAGGGAAGAAGATTTGCAGGCAAGACCCTTTGTCGGCGAGGCGGGTAAACTTCTCACGAAGCTTATCGAAAAGATGGGGTTCAGGAGAGAGGACGTCTATATCGGCAATATCGTGAAATGCAGGCCCCCGCAGAATCGCGACCCCGAGGAGGACGAAATAAGGATGTGTCTCCCCTTTATCGAAAGACAGATCGAGATCATAGCGCCGAAGGTCATCGTCGCTCTCGGACGGATATCGGCCCAGACGCTGACCGGCACGAAGATACCGATCTCGAAACTGAGGGGAAGGTTCTATGAATTCAGGGGCACGCCTCTCATGCCGACCTTCCATCCGGCCTATCTGCTGCGAAACCCGAAAGACAAGTGGCTTGTCTGGGAGGACGCCCGAAAGGTGATAGAAAGATTAAAGGAAGGGACAGGGTGACGGGAAAGAAGCCGTCCCGCCATATCGCAAGATGATGCAACCTATCTGGGCGCCCTGGAGACTGCAGTATATTCTTTCGAAAAAGGGACCGGAATGCATTTTCTGCGAGAAGCCGAAGGCGCAATCGGACAGAGACAATCTCATTCTTCACCGGAGTGCGCTGAGCTTCGTCATCATGAATCTCTATCCGTACAATAACGGCCACCTCATGGTTGTGCCTTACCGGCACCTGCATTCCATAACGGACCTGAACGGGGACGAGCTTCTTGACCTTATGGTGATGACGCAGCTTTCGGTGCGCTGCCTGAAGAAGGTATTCAGGCCGGAAGGCTTCAATATCGGCCTGAACATCGGGAAGGTCGCCGGGGCCGGCCTTGAAGAGCATCTCCATTTCCACGTGATCCCGCGGTGGGTGGGCGATACTCATTTTATGGCGGTGCTCGGCGAGGTGCGGGTGATACCCGAGCATGTCCTGAGCACCTATGACAAACTTTTTCCAGTGTTTCGGCAAGGGTAGAAGTCTTTCGCTGAAACCGGGGAAGGATTCAGACGGCGGAGATCTTTCCCCCGTCCATGATGAGCGGGAAATCGGAGAGTCGTTTCGCCTGTTCCCTGTCATGCGTGGTAATGACGACGGTCGTCATCCTGTCCCTTTTCATATTCAGGATGATCTCCTCGATGATCTCCGTATTCTTCTGATCGACCGATGCGGTCGGCTCGTCGAGGAAAAGGATTTCGGGTTCTATGACGAGCGCCCGGGCGATGCCGAGGCGCTGCGTTTCTCCGCTCGAAAGCGTCAGGGCGTTCTGATCCTTCTTGTGTGTCAGTCCCGCAAATTCGAGGGCATCGGAGACCTTTTTGCGGGCCCGGCTTCCCCCGATTCCTCGTATCCTCAGGCCATAGGAGACGTTCCCGAAGACGGTGGTATTGAAAACGCCGACCCTGGGCAAGACAAGGGTTATCCTGCGCCTCAGCGCAAGGTCTTTGGGGAGAGGAGCGCCGACGGAGAAAAAATCGATGTCGCCGCTTTCGGGCGCTTCAATGAGAGCGCAGATTCGCAGGAACGTCGATTTCCCGCAGCCGTTCGCTCCGGTCAGCACGTAGACGCCGTGCGCAGCAAAAGAGAACGTGCAGTCCCGCAGCACCGGGTTGCCGTCATATCCCTTGGTTATGTGCGAGGCGGTGAGTCTCAGGGCCATCTGCGTGCTCCGGCCAGCCCTCTCTTTTGCACGACATGGAGTGCAACATTGATCGAGAGCGAGATGCCGAGAAGGATAAGCCCGAGGGCGAGGGCGAGTTCAAAGTTGCCCTTGTCGGTTTCGAGGGCGATGGTCGTAGTCATCACTCTTGTATAGCCCGCGATATTGCCCCCGACGATGAGTATCGCCCCCACTTCCGCTATCACCCTTCCGAAGGCCGCGATCACCCCGGACATGATCCCATACCTTGCCTCTCTTATTACTGTCAGTGAAATCTGAAAAGGAGTAGCCCCGAGGGTCATCGAAGCCTGTCTGATGACGGGGTCGACGCTCACGATCGATGCATGACTGAGCGAGGCGACGATCGGCAGCGCCAGGACCCACTGGGCAATGATCATCGCTGTATTGGTGTAAAGCAGAGACAGGAAACCGAGGGGGCCGCTCCTCGACAGCACAAGATACAAGAAAAGACCGACAGCGACGGGGGGCAGGCCCATGCACGTATTGAGGACAGTGAGAAAAAGTCCTTTGAGAGGAAAGTTTCTGAAGCCTAAGAGCGCGCCGAGGGGCAGACCCGCAAGGGATGCGAGGACAAGGGCAGTGCCCGAAACCTCGAGGGAAAGCATGATGATCCTGAGCAATTCCCTGTCGAGGTGATAAATAAGGAAGACGGCGCGTGCAAAACTCTCTGTTATCGAAGACATCGAATTCCCGGTAAGGCTCTCCTCAGGGCCTTTTCGTCGTCTGCCAGGAACTTCTGAAAGTCCCCATAAAACTTCCAGAAAAGGCTGATGGCCTTTTCGCCTTCTTCGGTCAGTCTCGTCCCGCCGCCCCCTTTGCCCCCCGCCGACGTCTCGACCAGAGGTCTCGGCGACTGCCTGTTCATCGACTCCACGAGTTCCCACGCATGACGGTAGGAAATCTCCATCGATCTCGCGGCCTTCGTGATCGAACCGTGCTCGCGTATTCTTTCGAGGAGCACGACCCTTCCGTAGCCCAGAAAAGTTCCTTCCTTTCCGTCGACCCAGACGCGGCCCCTGAAGCGATAGGCGGACTTCCCTGTTTTGTCGCGGCTACCTTTGTTTTGCATACCGTAATTTACCACAGGGAATAACGAAAAAACAAGGGAGCCGCTGCACCGGTTATGTCAGGCAGGTAGAGAGATCGTGATGCCGGCCGCCGCTTGCGGTAAACCGGAATCGCCTTTGACCCTTTTGACGTCCTGCAAGAAATGCGTAATAAAAAGCAAGAAATGTGTAGATAGTCGTTTCCCGGAACTGAGATAATTCCTTACGTTGCCGGCAGTGCGAAAATTTGCCGGTCCGTGTCGCCCGGAGTTTACCCATGCAAAGAGGGAGGGGATGTATGAAGGAAGCTGAAATCCTGGTACTTGATCCTGATCCGGTGTCGGGTTTCGGGAAGTCGGTGCTGAAGAAACTCGAAGCTGCGTTGAATCATTCCTCCTGTATCCGTTTCAGGTCCCTCGAAGTGAGTGAGTCCGTCATCGGCGGCGGGAGGCTTTTGACGATGCTCTCCCGCCTCTCTCCGGATGTGCTTATCCTGGCCGTGCCGCCCGGCTACATGAAGAAGGCGGCCGCGTTCGTTCAATCCATCGAAAGAGAGCCGTTTACCGGGGCGGTCCTGGTCTTATTCAGCGGAGGAAGACCGTCCGAAACCGTGGACCTGTGCGGGCAGGGAGCTGCAGACTGGATTACAGCCCCGTTTGATACGGTTCAGATCCTCGACAGGCTACGGCATTCCCTTGAGCGGCTGGGCGGGCGCGACGAACTTGTGCAGACGCTTAAGGAGGGCATCACGTTGAGAGAATTAATCGGAGAGAGCGATTCCTTTACGAGAGAGATGGGGAAGGTCCTTGTGGTGGCCAAACGCGATACCAGGGTGTTGGTCTCCGGGGAAAGAGGCACGGGCAAGCGGACCTGCGCGAGGGCGATCCATTATCTCAGCCTGCGCGCGGACAGGCCCTTCATCCCGGTGGATTGCCGGACCATGAACCGGGGATCGAAAGAAGACGAACTCTTCGGGCATGAGGAGCTTTCGGTCGGCGGGGCTGTGGAATGCGGCGAGGGAGTCATTCGCAAGGCTGGAGGGGCCACCGTTTTTCTGGACAAGATAGATTGTCTCTCCGTTGCCGCGCAGGCGAAGCTCCTGAGAGCCGTGCTTGATGAGGAATACCGCAGGTTCGGTTCCGAAGAGAGGCGCCGGAAGGGGGTCCGGATTATCGCTGCAGCGGGCAATCGTCTCGAAGAGGCAGTGGCGGAAGGCAAATTTCGTCAGGATCTGTTCTCGCGCATAAATGTCTTCCCGATCACGCTGCCTTCACTTCGGGAGCGCAGGGGAGATATCCCTCTCCTTGCGCACCATTTCCTGGAAAAGTATTCCATCGAATTCGGCCGTGACGTCCGTAGCCTTTCCCCTCATGCCTTGCAGAAGCTGGAGTCATATGGCTGGCCGGGGAATGTGAGAGAACTCGAAAAGGTCCTGGAGCGGGCCGTCATCCTTTCGACGGATTCTGTGATTCATCGGGAAGAGATCCTTTTGCCGCAGGGCAGGGACGAACCCCCCCTCGAATCCTTTAAGAAGGCGAAATCCCTGGTCATAGCGCAGTTCGAGAGAAACTATGTCAGGAAACTCCTCCGCGAACATCAGGGGAACATCTCGAAGGCGGCAAGGGCGGCGCACAAGAACAGGCGGGCCTTCTGGGAGCTGATCCGGAAATACAAGATAGACGTGCAGAGCTTCACTTCTCCTCCGCAATGAACGGCCCCGGGGCTACCTCGAAGCCTGGAAAGATACGGCAGAGGGTTTCGGGAATCGGACCCTGGCTAGCGCTCCTGCGCGTTTCCGCGAAGGATGCGAATGCGTATAGAAATCCCTTTATCATTCAGTTTCTCCTGAACTGCCTTTGCAGTCCTGTACCGGCACTCTCCCTTGCACGCGATTACCAGTTCCCCGTGCGCATTCACCTGCGCATAGGCAACCTCAGGGACGGAGCGGGCAATGTCTACTATCTCTCCCGGCCGGGGCTTCGGATTCTCCTTTGCTGCCTCTGAAGGAATTGCGTTCATTAGGTCACCCCTTCCGTGAAGCTGTCCCTCTTTCTTGACCTCATCTCCGCCCGCTGCCCGGAGCGTGGCCGGCATGGCGAGGAGAATCGCCGAAATGATTGTGATCAGAAGTGCTGCCCTCATGACGTTCTTCTTCCTCCTTTTCTTAATTCGGCTGATTATATCATAATTCAAGTCGGGCGAGTGGAGTCTTTGTAATCCCAAAGGCCTTTTGTTTGTAAGGAAACTGCTTACATCAATAGCCTTCTGCCAGCTGGTCGATCAGGCGTTGGCTTCCGGGAACAGATATCGCAAACATTTACGGGCAGTACGTGGACCCTGAGAGGAACGGAAAAGGTCAATTGGTAATCCCCCGTCTGCAGGAAGCTGCAAAGCCGGATGGCAGCCGGAAGAGGGTCTCCTCTTTCTTACCGGCAGATTCCGTACATCTGTCCGGGTTTGATGGCGCATTCCTGTCCGGAATCACAGTCTGCGTCGCCGAAGCACGTCTTGCCTTTCGTATTTCTTTCAGGCTTCTTTGTCTCAGTATTAGTTTTCAGTCGGAACATCGGTTGTGATGATTGTGTGCCTTCGCCGCTTTCGGTGCACACGCCTCTGGAGCCGTCGTCGTAATCAGCTCTTATACATGTATTACCCGCACTGCAATCAAGGTCCGTCCAGCAGTCTCTCGCAAAGGACGCACCGGAGAATATCACCGACACGAGGCATGACAAGATTATCACCAGGGTTGCATTCATATCGCCCTCCGCAGCAAAGGATCCGTGGGCAGGGCTCACGCCGCAGCTCACTATAGATAGATTATGCACCAAAGGCCCGGCCCGGTCAATAGGAGACATCGGAGAGATGGAGGATCTTGTCGCGGCGCCTATTCCCGGGATGCATTTTCTCCGGGGGCTGCGCGAGAAGGGCGCTTACGTACGGACGACGAGCACGGGGCAGCGGGAGCGACCGATCACTTTTTCGGCAACGCTTCCCATCAGAAGGCGCTTCAGTCCGGTCCTGCCATGCGAACTCATGATGATCACGTTTGCCTTCTCCTTGCCGGCAAGATCGGTTATGACTTGGTGCGCCTCGCCTTCGCCGACGAAGCTGTCAGCCTCGATCCCGGCTGATTCCGCACGCAGCTTTATGCCCTTCACGTATTCCTTGGCCTTCCGTATCATGTCGTCCACTGCATTGGGCGCCTCTGCATAAAATTCGGCCGGGACATCGACTACTGAAACGATCTTCAACTGCCCCCCGTAGGACTGCGCAAACTTTATCGCACTGTCTGCCGCAGCCTGACTGTAACGGGAACCGTCTGTGGCGACGAGAATGGTTTCCCAGCCAAGGGAGGAATTGTCCGGGACTACAAGCACGTCGCGCCGGCTATGTCCGATGACCCTTGCGGTAACGCTTCCGACCAGCGAAGTATCGAGGTGCCTGGCGTCCTTCCTCCCCATGACGATCAGATCGCAGTTTTCTGCGTCGGCAAGGTCGACGATCCTCTCGTAAATTTCTCCTTCCTCGCAAACGGTTTTTATGAGGGCCCTTTCGGTGCCGGCGATGTCCGCCGCGGCAGAAAGGGCCTTTTCACAGGGTTGTCTCAGCAACGTCTTGATGTCCTTTACTCCTACAAGCTCGAGGTCCCCCTCGAAAAGGGGGACCACCGAGACGACCGTTATCCAACTCTTCTCATTCGTCGCGAGCTTGAAAGACTGCCGCAGGGCATGGAACGCGGACTCCGAACCATCGACGGCAACGAGTAGTTTCCTGTATCGTCCCATTCCTATATCTTACCGTGTTCCAAGACTTCCTGCGCCGCCTGGCGCTCTGCCCGGCGTCCCTTGAACATGGCGCTCAGGATGATGAAGGCTCCCGACAGAAGCGCAAAGGCCATGATCGCAAAGCTTGTGTTTTTCAGGATCTTCACCGTGGACTCACTCATAGCGCCTATGATCCCCAGCTGCGCCATATACACGGGTACCATAAGGCCGCGGCTGAAAAGGACGATAACCATTATCACGCCCATAACCATCTTGATCATGAAGGGCTTCACGTAAGTGGTTCCCATAGCACCCAGCTGAATCCCGAAAAGAGAACCTGCCAGGATAATCAGGGCAAGCCGGATGTCGACGAGACCGTGCATCGCATATTTGAAAGACCCTCCGAGGCCCATGACAAAGGCGATTACCAGTTCCGATGCAGAGGCCATAAGGCTCGGAGCTCCAAGGACATAGATCATAGCGGGAACGCCGATAAAGCCGCCCACGGCAATCGTTGCGGCGAGCATGCCCGTCGCAAAACCGAGAGGTATGGTGAAAAGCACTGAAATTCTCGCGTTGAGGCACTTGAAATAGACCATTGTGCCCGGAATATGGACGGATTGCACCCAGCGTGCTATCTTGGTGAGCTTCTCTTCTTCATGGGAGTTCACTGACTTATGCGTCTTCCATGCGTCCCGAAGAACAAACCCTCCGACGACGGCGAGTATCACAACAAAAGCCGCGCTCACATAGAGGTTTGAGCCCGCATCTCCAAAAGCTTTCTTGATGCCCTCCTGTATATGGGCGCCATAGAGTACACCCGCCTCTGCGGAAATGCCGAGGACGATACCTATTTTCACGTCTACCTGGCCGTACTTGGCGCGCTTTATGGAGCCTACAAGCGCCTTTGGGAACTTATGGCACATGTTGCTTGCCACTGCCACAAGGCCCGGGACCCCCATGCTCATCATCGCCGGTGTCAGGACAAAAGCCCCTCCCGAACCGATGAACCCGCTCACGAGACCTCCCACGAAACCGACGAAGAAGAGGTAGATGATGTGTGCGGCGTCGAGGGTGATGAAATTCGACGCCTGACTCACTATGTCATGCATGTTATTTTACCTCCTTTCTCTTTTTTGAGGCCTCGATACCCATAACCGTCCAGAAATTGCCGGTGAATGAGCCATGGATAAAAGAAAAGAATAATGCCGTTGCGATCGGCAATATCGCATATAATCCGCCTCTTCCGGAGAGCGTATTGACCGCATCCTGATTCGTCAACAGGACTATATAGAGTCCGGTCGAAATGGTTCCCGCCAGGAGCATTTTCCCGATGGGTTTCTTCTTTGCACTTCCCGTTCCCATGTTTCTTCCTCCTTTTCATTAAGGCACGTCAAAGCGCCTGATTGTTTGTCTGCTACGCTGAGTCTGCAACCACGACCAGGGGACATTTGAGGTTTTTCCATGCCTCGGTAAGTCCTTTCCCTTTTCCCTTGCAGTCGACATCCAGGTTGTCCGTCGACTCGGTTACGGCAAAAAGGATTTCCTTCCTCGATGTCGTGTAACTGATGATCTCCTGCTTCAGACAACCGTTTCCTTTGACCAAGCGGTGGCTGATGCCTTCCTTTTCAAGTTCAGCCAGGCACTCCTCCAGCAAGGGATCCGGCGCGTCCGATGCCGAAACGTACAGAATGTCGAGACCCGCCCCGATCCTTTTGCACGTGTTCGCTGCATATCTGAAAGTCTTTTTGTCGAGCCGCATTCTTCTGATTGCTAGAAGCACTCTTCGCTCTTTCTTTAAGAGTTCTCTGGCTGTTTCGAACTCTCCTTCTTCTGCGAAAGAGACAGCGGACATCAGGTCCTCGATTCTCTTCTTGATGCTGCTCATGGACTGCTGTTACCTCTTCGCTCCGGGTGCCGACATCCTCGCTGTCTTTCGCGGAGCCCGTGTGTCACGCTTTTGGGCCCGTGTGTCTTCTCTCATGATCTCTCTTGCGGTCTCGAATTCTCCGACTTCTGCAAACGCTACTGCTGCAAAAATCTTCTCAAACTTTCTTCCAAATCCTTTCACAGTGTTGTTCCTCCTTTTCGTGACTTTACCGGAGATATATCATCTTCCATGCCAATGAGGTTTTATACCGTAACGCATTGAAATAACGATATTATGTGGTTTGCGAATGCCGCTAAGGATTTGTGCTTGCGTTGTGAAATGCAACGTAGGAGTCTTGGTCTGCATCAGAGAAAGGCGTGGAAGACCGTTCAGCCGGGCCGAGGAGGAAGATGAATTCTACGTTGCCTTATGCAACCACATGACAATAAATGAAACGATAGGCCGGAGCGATGAACATCCCCCGAGGCGCTTCAGTGTCGCAAACCTTTCAATTTCGTGATAGAATGAATTCGATGATCACTTTGTTTTATTGCTGGTGACGCTGGGAGGAGATTCCGGTATGCCGCACGCAGGACTGATGGATGTAAATGCACTCGGCCCGGAAGCGGGCAGTTTGCAAAGAGCGAGACTTCACATCCGGGGCGGGCGAAGGAGATTGCGGCAGGGCAAGATACCGGAAGGCCTCGTGACTTTGTATGATGCGATGAACGCCGCGCTCGAGTGGTATTTTGCATCTCCGGAGAGGAGGCGAGGACTTCTTATCAAGGAGAAGGACAACCTGAAAGACGAAAAAGTCCTGTTCGAGATCCTGACCCGCTCAGGCGTGCTCGACGGTACTTTTGACTACCGTGAATTCGATGAATTGGTTGAAAGGGTCATCTATACCGACTCTGCCGATTTCGACTATGAGCGGGTATTAGAGGGGATAGAGGCTGTGATGGTTCAACTCGGGGTGATGCCGTTTGAGGAAAATGCGTTGCCCAAGGAAGACCCCTCGACATTCTGAGAGCTGAGGAAAAAGACAGACGAGTAGTGCCGGCTGGTTTTTCCTAATTGCCGGACAGCACGCGGTCGGCAGCTTCTTCGACCCTGTCGACCAGGCGGATATCGAGGCCTCCCGTCACCTCGCTGCCGAGACATTCTACCTCGGTCCTGTTTCTGAGAGGGAGGAGCACACTTTTTACGCCGGCGCGGCGTGCTGCAAGGAGTTTCTCCTTGATTCCACCCACGGGAAGTAATCCTCCACTCAGCGTCAATTCTCCTGTCAGGGCGACGTCCCGTCTGGCCGGCTTGCCGGTAAGAAGTGAAATGAGGGCCACGGCAATGGTCGCACCCGCAGAGGGCCCGTCTTTCGGAATTGCGCCTGCAGGGACATGGATATGAATGTCACAGGTCTCAAAAAAGTCCTCGGCGATACCGAACGAGACGGCATTGCTTCTTACGTAGCTCAATGCCGCCTGCGCAGACTCGCGCATCACGTTTCCGAGTGACCCGGTCAGGATTAGGTCTTTGTGACCTTTCATTTTTGCAGCCTCGACGAAGATGATGTCGCCCCCCACCACTGTCCTCACGAGTCCGGTGGTGACCCCGACACGGGCCTTTCCGTCAGCGGCTTCGAAGTAGTATTTCCTTATGCCGAGAAGCCTCTCTACCGTCTCATCTGTCACCGTGACGTTTCCTGCGCTTTCCCTGTGGCGCACGAGGTCCGAGGCGATCTTCCTGCATACCGAAGCGATCTGCCTTTCGAGGTCCCTGATCCCGGCCTCAGAGGTCTGTTCCCGAACGATTTTTCGAATAGCCCCTTCGGTGAATTCCGGAGCCAGGCCGGAGAGGCCCTGCTCGCTGATCTGTCTCGGAACGAGGTAGCCGAGGGCGATCTTCACTTTTTCGTCTTCCGTGTATGCCGTGAACTCGATGACTTCCATCCGGTCCCTGAGGGGCTCGCTGATAGCCTCCGGCACATTCGCTGTCATGATGAACATAACGTTCGAGAGGTCGAAAGGGATGTCGAGATAATGGTCGAGGAAACTGTGGTTCTGTTCGGGGTCGAAAACCTCTAAAAGGGCCGATGACGAATCTCCCTTGAAGTCCTGTCCTATCTTGTCCACCTCGTCGAGCATGAGCACCGGGTTCATCACCTGCGAACGACGGATTTCCTCGACAATCCGCCCCGGCATTGCGCCCGCATACGTCCTTCTGTGACCTCGGATTTCCGCTTCGTCCTTTATTCCTCCGAGCGAGATGCGGGAAAACTTTCTTCCGAGGGCCTCGGCGATTGTCCTCCCCAAAGAGGTCTTCCCCGTCCCGGGGGGTCCAGCAAAACAGAGCACGGAGCCTTTCGTCGAAAGGACGGACAGCCTTTTCTCGACTGCCAGCCTCACGGCTGCGCGCACCTCCTCGAGTTTGAAGGGTTTTGTGATATAGTGGAAAGCGCCCTTTTTCATCGCTTCGACTGCAGTGTCGACGCTCCCGTAAGCGGTTATCATGATTACCTTCGAACCGGGACAGCGGATCCTCGCCTTTTCGATGAGATCGATCCCATTCATCTTTTCCATCCTGAGATCGGTCATGATGACATCGAACTCGCGTAGTTCCATCTTGCCGAGGGCTTCGGCGCCGTTGGCTGCGGCGGCTACCTCATAGCCGTCCTTTTTCAGGATGTGCTCGATGTTTTTCCTCGCAATCTCTTCGTCATCGACCACGAGCACCTGGGGCGCCTTACCTTGGATCAGGATCTTTACCGCAAGGTGTTCCAGAATTCTTTGCTTGATCCTTCCCAGACCGTAATGACGTTCGTTCAGGATCGTTTCCGCCCTGTCGAGATCGAGGGTATCTTCGGTCTTCCTGCTCCAGGGCAGGCTGAACAGATACTCGACATAGGCAAGTCCGATCCCGTATTCGGCGGACGCGGCAGTTATCTTCGACAGCGTGTCGATTTCCCTCTCCACGACCTGCCGTGCATACTCGGGCATGCCGGCCCTTGCGATAAGCCCCCTCAGCTCTTCTATCGTCCCCGAATGGTCTTTCTCTTCTTCTTTCCTGAAGAAACTCATGTCTTTCCTCTTGCATCTTAAGGATATCATTGTTTTGTCCCTCTGTTCCAGTGGGCAGTTTTCCCCGGACATGACCGGTTTCTTTCGACTGGAGGCGGCCGTGTGTTGCAAGAGTCTGTGCAAACGTTGCTTATTGCAATACCACCTGTTAGAATAGACCATGTTCAGGTATCAGTGGAGTATCAGGAGCAAGATCACCATAGGGTATTACGGCACTGTCGCCGTAGTTGTCGGTCTTTCTCTTTTTACTTTCCTCGAACTGAGATTTCTCGAAAAAAAAATAATGGTCGGGGAGATCATTTCCGAATTCTTCGACACGACCCTGGAGATCCGAAGGTTCGAAAAGAACTATGTACTTTACCGACAGGAGTCCGACTACGTCGAAAATCTGAGATATGTCGCAAAGGCCCGGGAACTTTTCGAAAGCGACCTCAACAGGTTCAAGACTATTGTTTCAGAAGAGCAGATAATGATGCTGAGGAACAATCTCGCCGAATACATGAACCACATGGAGCGGTATGCCTCGCTGCACAGGAAGACAGATGAAAAAGGACCCTTCGTCGAAGACGCCATGCAGAAGACGATTCTCGAAGGGGAGATAAGGAAGATCGGCAAGGATATCACCACCTTTGCGGAGGAGGCCTCGAGGGCTGAACGAAGGAACTTGCAGATACTTCTCTATAAGTCGCAGCGGCGCCTCATATTTTCAATCATTTCCCTCGCGATGCTCGCGATTGTGGTCGGTCAGATTCTCACGAGGATGGTCGTTCGCCCCCTGAAGTCCCTCGAGGGCAATATGAAGGCCATTGCCGAAGGAAAGTTCGAGACGGTGTCTATCGATTCGGGGGACAGGGAGATCGTCTCTCTGACGAGCGCATTCAACAAGATGCTGCGGGAGCTGGACCTGAGACAGCGGCACCTCATTCAGTCCGAGAAACTCGCTTCCCTCGGGACTCTCCTTTCGGGAGTCGCCCATGAATTGAACAACCCCCTGTCGAACATCTCGCTCTCCTGCCAGATTCTCATGGAGGAGATCGGGGAGCGCAGCGCAGAGCAGAGCAAAGAGTTGCTTTCGATGATCGACGAACAGACGGAGAGGGCAAAGAATATTGTGAGTTCGCTCCTGGAATTCTCCAGGGAAAGGGAGTTTCAGAAAGACTTATTGCCGCTCAGAAGGCTTTTTGAAGAGACGATTCGTTTTGTGAAAGGCCAGGTCCCGACAAGGGTGGAGATTTCGCTCGATATCCCGGAGGGAATCAACGTCTTCGTAGACAAACAAAGGATTCAGCAGGCCTTCCTGAACCTGATAAAGAATGCCCTGGAAGCGATCGCCGACGACGGAAGCATCTCTATCAGGGCGAAAAGGCACAGGGTGGCCGACAAGACGGCGGAGACGGAGGCGCTTTTTAACTATCTCAAATATCGCGGCACGTGCACCCTGGAGGGAGACACGGTCGATATCGAGATAGCGGATACGGGTTCGGGGATACCCGCCGAGGTCCTGCCGAAAATCTTTGACCCCTTTTTTACGACGAAAAACGTCGGGAGGGGCTCAGGCCTCGGGCTCTCGATAGTTCATGAGATCATTGAAGAACACGACGGCTGTATCGCTGTGGAAAGCGAAGTCGGAAAAGGAACCAGATTCTTTATAAGTTTACCCGCAAAGGAGCTATGACATGGAAGGCAGTCCACGTTTGCTTATTGTCGACGATGAAAAGATAGCAGTCAAGAGCCTCGAACACGTGATGAAAAAGGAAGGCTATGAGGTCACAGCGACCCAGAGCGGTGCGAACGCCCTGAAGCTTCTTGAAGAGCAGCCCTTCGAGGTGGTGCTCACGGATCTTAAAATGGAAAAGGTCGACGGGCTGCAGATATTGAAAAAATGCCGGGAGCTGTCTCCCGATACCGAGGTGATCATGATAACGGGCTTCGCGACGCTCGAATCCGCGGTCGAAACAATGAAACACGGCGCGTTCTATTACATTGCAAAACCCTTCAAATTGGACGAAGTGAGGAAAGTCGTGAGAGAGGCGACTGAAAAGGTACGGCTGAAGGGCGAAAACAGGCAGCTTCGCGAACAGGTCGAAGCATATCAGGGGAAGGTGAAGATCATTACGCAGGACCCTCAAATGGAGAAGCTCCTGGACACGGTGAGGCAGATCGCACCGACGGACTGCAACATCATAATCACGGGCGAAAGCGGGACCGGGAAGGAACTGCTTGCCCGGTACATCCATCTGTGCAGCAACCGTTCGCAGGGTCCCTTTTTCGCTCTCAATTGCGGCGCCTTTACCGAGGAACTTCTCGGCAATGAACTCTTCGGCCACGAGAAGGGGGCCTTTACCGGCGCCATGACGATGAAAAAGGGCCTTATAGAAATGGCATCGGGAGGCACCTTGTTTCTGGATGAGATAACGGAGATGCCGCCCTCCATGCAGGTGAAGCTGCTCAGGGTCATCCAGGAAAGAGAGGTTCTGAGGCTTGGAGGAACGGAACCGGTGAACGTGGACGTGAGGTTCGTCGCCGCAACGAACAGGGACGTGCAGGATGCGACGAAGGCGGGGAGTTTCAGACAGGACCTCTATTTCCGGCTGAATGTCGTGACGCTGTACGTTCCGCCGCTCTCCGAGAGAAAGGAAGACATACCGCTGTTGAGTTATTATTTTCTGAAGAAGTATTCCTCTCTTATGAAAAAGGAGATAAGCGAAATATCGCAGGACGTGCTCACCCTTTTGATGAATTACGGTTTTCCGGGAAACGTCCGGGAACTTGAAAACATTATCGAAAGGGGTATAGCCCTCTCCAACGGAAGCACCATAGAGGTTGCGCATCTTCCCGAAGATCTCAGGGAGCTGAGCATACGGACCTTCAGGAAGAGGGAAGGGAGGATGCCTTCCCTGGACGAACAGGAGATGGCGTATATCAAATGGGTATTGAACGAAGTGGGAGGAAACAAAACCCTGGCGGCCCAGATCCTCGGGATCGACAGGGTTTCGCTCTGGAGGAAATTGAAAAAATACGGACTGGAGGCTCAGCCGTGAGATCGTATCCGGCTTATCGCAGTCAGGAAGAGGCGTGCATGACAATAAGCGGCCTGCCCGGAGCAGGGGACTCGGTGTCCGAGAGAATTGTCGCGGCTTTTGCCAGTTCGGAGCGCTCATTGCCTTCTCCCGGCATGAAGATCATGGACAGGGCGTAGTCCCCGGCAGCCTTCTGGATCTCTTCGTCCGGATAGCCTGAACGGATGATCTCTTTTGTCTCGATCCCGTTTTCGTTCAACGAGTTCTTCACCCGCCTGAGCAGAAGGGATGTCTCTCTCTTTACTTTTTCGAGTTCCTGTTTTTCCCATTTGCTGTAAATATGGACCGGCACGACCCCGAGCAGGATCACTTTTGAGCCCGTTGCCTTTACCTCTTCACGGATTCGTTCCAATGCCGCCGTGGATATCTCCGTATTGTCGAGGGGAACGAGTATGTACCCGGGAATAACGGAGACGGGACACGGGGCTGTTTTCGCAAGCGATCGGTAGGCAGGGGGAGCAATAATAATGTCGGACTTTTCTGCTGCGGCGTGGCGCAGGATCTCTTCGGGGGGGTCGCCCTCATCGACAACAATGCGGCTTCGGACAGTGTTCCCCTCGGTCTCGAGTATCCTCCGTGCATCTTCGACGAAACGCGCCGACTCTATCCGGGCCATCTCTTCCGCATGAGGGGTGGCATCGTAGTCCAGAAACAGGCTGCTGTTGAAGACATGAAGGACGAGAATCTGCCCGTTACCTTCTTTCGCCTTGCGGATACCGTATCTGAGGGCTTCTTTCGACTGGAGTGTGCCGTCATAAGCAAGCAGAATCTTCATTTTGCTTCCTCCTTTTTCGCAGGATTTGAATATTGATCTGAATAGTGCATTGCGCATGCCATAAAAAATACTTTGATAGTTCGAGGGGTTACTGAGAAAACGCAGTTTTTGGACTGCACGGGAGGACGCAAAATATTACTGCAGGTGACGCTGCTTTGCCTCGAGTCAGAGCGAGGATTGCACGCTTTCCGAAGAATCCTGACCGCGATTCGGAAACTCAGTTGTTCACTTCTCCGAGCGAGACCGCTGCAAGGTCTATCCCGAGAAGTCGTATCTTCTGCTGGAGGTTCTGCCGGTGGATGTTCAGGAGTCGTGCAGCCTCCGATATATTGCCACCCGACTCTATAAGGGCCGCCATAACAAGGCCCTTTTCGAACTGCGCCTTTGCCTCGCGTAACGGCATTAACGGTATCGTCTGCGCTTCATCGCTCAGTTTCTTGTCTTCCAGAATGTATTTCGGAAGGTCATTTCTCTCTATGGTCCGACCGGAGGCGAAGGCTATCGCATATTCGACGGTGTTTTCGAGCTCCCTCACGTTCCCCGGAAAGTGATAGCTCATGATCGCCTGCATCGCTTCCTTAGAGATGCCCGAGACCTTCTTGTCCTCATTTTTCGATCCGTGTTTCCGGATAAAATAATTCACGAGCAGAGGGACGTCCTCCGGTCTTTTTCTGAGAGGAGGCAGCTCGATCGGGATCACGTTCAGTCTGTAGAAAAGGTCTTCCCTGAACGTTTTTCCGGCGATCGCCTTTTTCAGATCGCGATTCGTCGCTGCGACGACGCGAACATTCACCCGCCGGGGCTGGGTGTCCCCGACCCTCTGAAATTCTCCTTCCTGAAGGATCCTCAGGATCTTCACCTGCAGGGGAGGGGCGAGGTCCCCTATCTCGTCAAGAAAAAGGGTGCCCTTGTCGGCGTCTTCCACCAGCCCTCTTTTGTCCGAGACGGCTCCGGTAAACGCTCCTCTCACGTGGCCGAAGAGTTCGGATTCCAGAAGGCCCTCGGGGATTGCACCGCAGTTGACAGTCACGAATTTCTTCCTTGCCCTCACGCTGTTGCTGTGAATCGCCCTTGCGACGAGTTCCTTCCCTGTTCCGCTTTCGCCCGTGATCAGCACCGTACTTTCGCTCGACGCCGCGTGCCTCATCACACGGAACGTTTCATGCATCTCGGGACTGTTCCCGATGATGCTCTGAAACGAGTATCTCGTCTCGATCTGTGTCCTGAGGACGACGTTTTCCCGCTCGAGGGCCCTTTTCTCAAGTGCCCTCCGGACCGGGATGCGCACCTCATCCGGGGTAAAGGGTTTCGGGATATAGTCGTAGATCCCCTTCTTTATCGCATCGACTGCGGAGGGTATAGTCCCGTAAGCAGTGATGATGATGAAGACGTTGTTTACAGAAATTTCGCGTATCGCCTCATAGAGATCAAGGCCGTTCATCTCGGGCATCTTCAGGTCCGATATGATCAGGTCGAAGTGACTCTTCTTTACGTGCTCTATGGCATCGAGGCTGTTCGTAGTCGTGACGATATCCATATCCTCCGTCTCAAGGATTGCCTTTACCGCCTCACATACGCTCATCTCATCGTCGACAACGAGGGCCCTGAACCTATCCATGTACCGGAAGCCTCACGATAAACGTCGTACCTTTGTCCGGAATGCTTTCCACTTGGATATCTCCGCCATGTTTCTTAATGATACCATAACTTACCGCAAGCCCGAGTCCTGCGCCTTTCGTAGAGTCTTTCGTGGTATAGAAAGGGTCGAAAATCTTCCCCAGGTGTTCCCGGGGTATGCCGCATCCGGTGTCTCCGATTGCGATTTCTATGAAATCTCCCCGGGCCCGGGTCTCTACCGTGATCTTCCCGGGCGGGGTGATGGAGTGGATGGCGTTTAAGAGGATATTCAGCACTACCTGTTCGAGCTTGATCGGATCGGCGTTGATCTCGGGAAGGTTGTCGGAAAAATTGAGCTCGACTTCTATGTTGTCGAAGAGTCCCTGTGCGGCAAGGGTCTCGATTATCTCGTTGATCGGACAATTGATGTTCGTCGTGACGCTTTTTAACGGCGTTTCCTTCGCAAAGCTGAGGAGTTGCCTCACGATGATCCGTGCCCTTTCGGTCTCCCGCGCCATCATCTTCAGTTTTTCCCGGCGGGGATCTTCTTCAGGCATCTGTTCGAGAAGGAGATGCGAAAAGGTGAGGACCGAGGTGAGGGGATTGTTTATCTCATGGGCAATACCCGCCGCAAGTATCCCTATCGATGCGAGTCTTTCCGCATCGATAAGCTGCGCCTGCTTTTCGTGAAGGTTCCTGACGGCAAGCTCCAGGGAACTGAGGGTATCCTTCAGCCTGTCTTCCATCTGGTTGAAAGAGATTTCGAGGGAGGTGATTTCGTCCTTGCCTTTTATCTCGATCACTTCCGAAAAATCTCCCATGGCGACTTTCTTTGTGGCCCTCTCGAGATCCCTTATGGGAGAGGCGATACTCCGTGCCAGTTTCACGTTCACCACAACGCCGACCGCGACGATCGTAAAAAGGGCCAGAAGAAGCATGTTGCCGGACCTTTTCAGTATCGCGCCGATTTGCGCATGTTCTCTTTTCGAAAGCTCTTCGGTAAGAGACTGAATCTGCCTTGCCTTCGATCTCATGCCGTCGACGGAATCTCTTTCGTCCTTGAAGAGCGCGAAGAGCCTGTCCGCAAGGATACCGTATCTTTCGGTTTCCTTGCTTGTTCCGAGCGAGGCAAGGATCTTCCCGAAGGTTTCATATGTGGGCTGATCTTTGTACAGCAGGAGGTTTTTCTCGTATCTCCTCAGAACGAGGAAAGTCGTGATCTCGTTGCCCCTGAGTTTCTTTTCGGAAGCCCTGCCTGCGCCGACAAACGCCGCGCTTAGTTCCTGCTGGGACTGAAAATTCGCCGCAATCCGACCGATGAGTTTCTCGTACTCGGAGATGGTGCTCCTCATCATTTTGTGGTCGTTCGTCCCTATGTCCCGTATGATTTGCGCGGCGATATGTTCGAGATCATTGTTCAGGTTTCCGAGGTATTTCTTCAGTTCCCCGAGGCTGCGGTCGTCCCTGAAGAGCAGGAAGTTCTTTTCATATCTCCTCACCTCGAGAATGGCATTGCTTGCGTCGTCCGCAGCCGCGACGATCGCGAGTCTCCTCGTGATCGAACGAAGCTCTTCGTAGGCAAAAAAGCCGATCACCGCGGCGAGGAGGATGTAAACGGAGAAAGCGAAAAATAACTTATCCCGTATTTTCATGCCGCTTCATTGTAGCTTACAATGTCCGAAAAAGTTAAGAACTCGTAACCTATATCTTCAGCACATAATACCTTATCCATACGTATGCCATGCAGATAATGACCGACTCTATCATTAACGGCATTCCGTAGAGCATGAACTTCTTGAAGGATATGGGTTTGCCCATCTTTTCCGCCATTCCGACCACAATGACGTTGGCTGAGGCCCCTATGGCTGTTCCGTTGCCCCCGAGACATGCACCCAGGGCGAGTGACCACCACATGGGCATCAGGTCAGGGTGGTGCAATAACGCGAGCCCTGAAGCATGCGGCCAGAGCTGCTTTGCCATGTCAATTATCAGGGGGTTCATGGTTGCTACATAGGGGATGTTGTCTATAAAAGCCGAGGCAAAGGCGGAAAACCACATCACGACCATAGTCGTGCCGAAGAGATTGCCATGGGTGAGTTCAAGGACCTTGATAGACATCCATTTTATGAGGCCGACCTTCACGACCCCGCCTATGATGACAAAGAGCCCTATAAAAAAGAAAAGCGTCGCCCATTCCGCTTCTGCGAGTATGCGGTGGGGCTCCTTGTTCCCGGAAACGAGGAGCAAAAGCCCTGCCCCGAACAAAGCGATGGTGGCGGGCTCCAGGTGGAGCATTCCGTGCAGAACGAAACCTGTTATGGTTACCGCGAGGACCACAAGGGATTTCTTGAGGAGGACCGGGTCTTTGATGGCCTCATTTTCATTCATTGACATAACGCGTTGCCGCAATTCGTCTTTCACTTTCATCTTCTTCCCAAAAATAAGTCTGATGCTTATCACATATGCTGTCAGCACTACTATTATTACCGGCGTGAGATTGTAAATGAATGCCATAAAGTCAAGCTGTGCCTTTGATCCGATCATGATGTTCGGCGGGTCTCCGATGAGGGTCGCCGTGCCGCCGATGTTCGATGCAAGGGCCTCTGTGATAAGAAAAGGCACGACGTCCAGTTCGAGGGCCTGGCAGATAAGCAACGTGACCGGTGCGATAAGGAGCACGGTTGTCACGTTGTCAAGGAAAGCGGATACAACCGCAGTTACCACCGAAAATATCGCCATGATCATAAAGGGTTTCCCTTTGGCAACCTTGGCGCTCTTTATTGCAATATACTCAAATACGCCCGTGGGTTTCATAATGTTGATGATGATCATCATGCTCACGAGCAGGAATATGACATTCCAGTCTATTCCCAGATCCATGGAATGAAAGGCATCTTCCTGTGTAACGATGCCAAGCACGATCATGAGCGCCGCACCGAATATCCCCACTATCGTCTTATGAATCTTTTCGGATATTATGAGACCATATGCGAGAATAAAGAGGGCCGTCGCTATCCAAAACGAGGCATTCATCACGACTTGGCTTGAAGCGGTAACTTCCTGTGTCATTCTTTTGACCTCCGTGCACTTGTTGAGCGAAGGCTGTAACAGAAGGGAGGAAAGAACATATGGATGCTCGAAGATAAAATGGCGGTCAGAACTTCCCTTCGATGAATACTCTTCCTTGAGCATGGAAGAATAGGCTCAAGGGATTTATTGAGAGAAAGAATTCCGGATGTCATAGGGATATCCTGACTGTCCCTTCAAGCGGCCGGGAGGGACAAGAAATAACATTATCTTCTCTTACCTCAAACATTTTCTCCTCTCTGACAGTCTCCACCTAAGATGGGCCCGGCAGAATCGGGCTTATTCACAATAAGAGATAATATCTATGTCACAAATTATATCTTCAGCACGTAGTATCTCAGCCATACATATATTGTAGATATAACAACAGTCATTACCATCAGCGGCATCCCATAGAGCATGAACTTTGCAAAAGATATCCTCCTGCCGAGTTTTTCCGACATTCCCACGACGATGACATTGGCTGAGGCGCCTATGGCGGTCCCATTGCCTCCCAGACAAGCCCCCAGCGCCAATGACCACCACAGAGGCATCAGGTCAACGTGCTGCAACAACTGGACGCCCGAAAGCTCGGGCCATAACTGTTTCGCCATATCCACTATTAAGGGATTCATTGTGGCGACGTAGGGAATGTTGTCAATAAATGCAGAGGCAAAGGCGGAAAACCACATGACAACCATGCTCGTCGCGAATAAATTGCCCTGTGTTATTTCGAGTACCTTTACTGACATCCATTTTATAAGACCCACTTTCACAACGCCTCCGATAATGATGAAGAGCCCCATGAAAAAGAAAATGGTGGGCCATTCAACCTCTGCGAGGATATGATGCGGTTCGTTGGTTTTGGAGAGTAAGAGGAGGAGGCCTGCTCCAAAGAGGGCCACTGTCGCAGGCTGGAAGTGCAGCATTCCGTGAAACACGAAACCCGTGAGGACCATAGCGAGGACCGCTAATGACTTTTTCAACATCACAGGGTCCTTAATCGCTTCGTTTTCGTTCATGGTCATTATCCTCTCTTTGAGGGCATCTTTCGTCTTCAGCTTTCTGCCCCAGATAAGTTTTATCGAGAAAATGTAGAACACCATTGTGAGGATGATAACGGGCGTCAAATGGTAAACAAAATCCATGAAGTTCAACTGCGCTTTTGATGCGATCATTATGTTCGGCGGATCACCGATGAGTGTTGCCGTTCCGCCTATGTTCGAAGCCAGGGCACATGAAATGAGGTACGGCAGGGCGTCCACCTCGAGCGCGTCCGCAATGAGAATCGTAACGGGCACGATTAAGAGTACTGTAGTGACGTTGTCGAGGAAAGCGCTCAGTACTGCGGTTACTATGGCAAATATGGCCAGGATCCTGAAGGGTTCTCCCCTTCCCCATTTAGCGCTCTTGATCGCGATATATTCAAATACCCCAGTCGGCCTCATCAGGTTGATGATCACCATCATCGAGATGAGGAGAAAGATTACATTCCAGTCGATGCCGAATTCTTCCGCGTGAAATGCCTCATGCTGTTCGAGGATCTTAAGCACGAGCATCAGTCCGGCGCCGAATACGGCGACTATGGCCTTGTGTATTTTCTCCGATACAATGACCGCATAGGCGAGCAGGAATATCGTCGTCGCCGTCCAGAAGGCGGTGTCCATTACAAAGGGTTGTGTTGCAGCGGCTGCCCCATGGGTCATCTCTCACCTCCGGCATTCTCATCGAGCATCGCTTTTGTCACCGCGAAGAACACGTCCGCTTCATAGAGTATTCCCGCTACCCTGCCGTCCTTACCGATAACGGGAAGCCGTTTCACATTATTCTTGATCATGTGATCGACGCACTCCATGAGAGGGGCCTCCTCGGGTACGGTGATCACGTCGCGTGTCATCATCTCCGAGACCTTTCTCTGCCCCGCCTTTTTTGCCATATCTTCCACCATGCCATCCCAGGTGAAGTCTCCCAGGTTCATGAGAGACATGTACGGAGGGAAGACGGCCCTAAGGATGTCTCCGATGGTCAAAAACCCGATCATTTTGCCTTCCTTGTCAAGCACGGGAAGTCCCTTGACTCCTGTCCTCTGCTCATTCCTCCTCGCGTTCTGAGGCTATTGGCAGCTTGCCTTAGTGTGGTGTCGGGCGTCAGGTATTCCCGAAGGGGTATCATCAAATCTTTCGCTCTCATGGTTCCTCCGATTTGCAGCGTATTTCCGTTCTCTTTCCGTTGGTCACAACATAGCAGACCGCGGGCCGGACGTGATTCCCGTCAGGCCCGTTTCGACCGTGCCGTATTCGGGTGATGATTATGACGGGGATGTCTTCTGGGGTATTGCGGTATTCCTGACCGCGTCCAGGAGTTCCATCACGTCCAGGCAGGGCATTTTTAGATCTGTGATAGCGAGGTCGAAGTGCGCCTGTTTCACAAGCTCCGGACCTCGCGCGGGTTATTGGTCGTCATGGGTTCATACGGCGTCTTTTCCCTGATGATCATGCCGATGAGTTTCAGCATGTCGGGTTCGCCATTCGCTATCAGTATCTTTTCATGCATGGCCTCTGTCTTCCTCCCCGTGAAAAGTGCGGCCGGGACCTGAAATCCCGCAGGGAAACGGGAACCTCTCCTGTGGCATCCGCCGCCCGCAGCGGACCACCGGCAACGCCAACACGAAGGTCGTTTCCGTGTCACCTGGTTCTTCCTCGCTGACTGTCTTGAAGATAATATTACCACCATGTTTGGCAATAATTCCATAAGAAACTGAAAGTCCGAGACCGACGCCCTCGCCAACCTTCCTGGTCGTGAACAGGGGATCGAATATCCTTGCCTTGTGTTCCGTAACGCGTGCGAAGGTCAGGAGGTTTTCGACCACCCTCTTTGCGTTCGCTGGCTGCTTTTCGAGGTCTTCAATATCTCGTGTATCTCCGAGCCGGGAAGCGCCTTCTCCGCCAGAAGGTCGGTAAAACCGAGATGGGCGGCTTCCTTATGTCTCTTTCTTCACTTTCGCCTTTTTCATGCTCAAACCCAGTCCGTTGAACAGATGGAAGATCGCATAGCCCCACCACATGGTGTAGACCACGTAGAAGGCAAGGAGCCCGGACATCATGCCGACGTGGTCTGCCACCTGCTCGCTGTCGACCATGTAGAAGTTATAGCCGGGTTCGACCGCTTTCTTGATGACCTCGGAGACGACTTTTGCCTCCTCAACGCTCTTTTTCTTCTTCAACCTCTTTTCGATCTTGCTGAGCGCGGTCCACCAAGTCTTCATTGCCGTCTTTTCGTCGCAGCCGTAACGGGCGGACACGGCCTTGCCTTCGTTCTTGAACATCGCATCCGAATCCCTGAGCGCGCTTTGGAGCAGGAGGCCGATATCGGCTTCTATCAGGAGTTCCGAGTCTTTCGGCTCGACCTTTGCACCGGCGGTCGTGAGCAGCTTTGCGGCGGCCTCCGCGTCTTCGGATTTGTCAAGGGTTATCTTCAGCGAGAAGTGCCTGCCCGCGACCTTGTCGACCAGTCTTGCGACTTTCGGTATGAAATAAGAAGAGCCTTTCGAGAGTCTGTTAAAGCTATTGTCGGCGAACTGGAGGCCGTTCTTTCCCCTGAAAAGCGGAGAGAAAATGAGTGCCAGCACGGACAGAAAAGATATGGCGAATACGATCCCAAGCGCAAACGGTTTCTTATTTTTTATCAGCATATCAGGCCTCCTCCTCTGCAAGCACTGTCGTCACTTTTTCCTCTTCCTCGCCCCTCAGGGCGTTCAGATTTACGAGGAACTTACTGATAACCCATAGCGCAAACAGGCCGACAACTGCCCAGAATACGATATTCCCGGCCGTTTCTATCCCTTTCACCACAGGCCTCGAGATGTCGATAACCTCGAGTTCCACGAGTTTCTTCGGCAGGGTGGCCGCCCTGTTGATAAAACCGGCAAGGATAGAGACGGCATAGAAGCCCCTTATGTGGATGCCCTTCACGACCTTGGTCGTGAGAGCGCCGACCTGGATGCCGATCAGGGACCCGAGGAGCATTCCCATGGCGAGGGTGTAAAACACATAGCCGTAGATCGCATATTGTGACACTGCGGCAAGCCCCGCGGTAAAGATAATCTGGAGGATGTCTGTTCCGACTGTGGTCATGGACGATACGCCGAAGACATAGACAAACATCGGGAACGTGACGAAGCCTCCACCGACGCCCATGATCGCTGCGAGGAGGCCCACGACGACTCCTCCCATCGCGACTATCGCGCCGGATATCTTTCTGCCGCCGGGAACATAATCCTCGTCGAACGTGATGGACGGAGGGATCTTTACGTTCTGGACCTTGAGGGAGAGTCCGGTCATCCCCGCCGAACTGGCGCCGTGTGCATCGCCCGTGTCCTTTGCCTTCCTTGACTTCAGGAAGTCGACGAGCGCGTAAAAGCCGAGAAAGCCTAGCAGTATGGCGTACACCAGGCTTATGAATGCCTCGCTCAGTAAGGGGTCTTTGTCGTAGAGCGATTTATTGATATACCCTCCGATAAAGGTTCCGCCGGCTGAGCCGACAAGGAAAGCGAGGGCGAGCTTCAAGGAAACATTCCCCAGTTTTTTGTGGACTGCCGTTCCCATGATTGCCTTTGCAAATATGTGAAAGAGGTCGGTCCCGACGGCGAGGATCCCCTTGACCCCTGCCGCCATCAGCGCGGGGGTGATGATGAAGCCTCCTCCGGCTCCGATACAGCCTGTGATCAGACCCGCGCAGAGGCCTATCGCTATCGACACGAGGAATATGCCGGTCGAATAAAATGCCGGAGCGTACGCTGTTTTCCCTCCCAGCATATCTCCCGCTTCAAGCAGCGATACGGCTAAAATGGGCACGAGCATGCCGAGCAGAAGCAGCATCTTTTTCCTGTTTTTTACGATCGACAGCGAGACCTCATAGTCCCACCGAGCGTGAGCGATTGAGGTGAGCCTGAGAAAGTCAAAAACCTGTCTTGGAAAACTCATTTTCAGAACCTCCTTTTCCTGATGTATGATTGCAGGGTCTTGCCGTGCGATGAAAGAGAGATGCGTATGAGCCGGGTCTGCATTCCGAAGCGCCGCAGTGAAGTCTTTCATCGAAACTCATTTGATCCTCTCGAATTCCGTCTGGAGTTTGTATTGTCTGCCGCTGCCGAAAAGCCTCGTGTATGCCAGTGGGTTGCGGTCGGCGCCGATAAGGAGCCTGTGCAGAAGGAGAACGGGCGAGCCGCCTTTCATTCTGAGCACCGCGGCAATTTCATCCCTAGCCTCGGTGATCTCGATAGTCTGCACCACCTTGAATATTCTCCGGTGGCTTCGGGTCTGTATCAGGTCATAGAGCGGATTGCCGCAGAATTCATCATCCTCCAGCTGCGGGAGCATATACACGGGGATAAAGGATTGTTCCAGATATGCAGGCGTGTTTTCGACCATTCTTCTACAAAGGATGCAGTAGACGTCGTCCGAAAACCTGAGATAATTGTCCACGTCCCGCGATGGCTTTTCTACGCTTCTCGATAGTATCTCTTTTTTTGCGTTCACCCCCTCTCCGAGCATTTCTTCCGTCAGTCGCGTCTTCATGGCTATCCCGGAATTGCGGGGAGGCGAATACGTTACGAACGTGCCTTTGCCCTGCAACCTTCTGAGATAACCGTCCCGAACAAGTTCCGAAATGGCGTGACGGATTGTGGCCTTGCTCACATCGTAGATCTTGCAGAGTCCGTCCTCCGTGGGTACTTGCATTCCGGCAAGCCACTCGCCCTTCGCGATCTTCCCCTTCATTATTGTGTACATCTGCACGTACAACTTTTGCTGACTTTCTCTGTCCACCGTATCTTCTATCCACATGTAATTATCCCCTTAGGTCTTTATAATGATTAACGGTAAAATAATGGATCCTCAGAGTACTCTTTTCTTATGCGGTCTCAACTTCAGCCTCTGGTTCCGGTTCTTGCTCGTCACTTCCTGTATCCGGAGACATTTTTCTGGAAAAATCGTATTCCCCTGCCTCTGCAAACGTAACTGCAACCATAATGTCCTCGAACTTCTGCAGCAGTCGCTTCATGGCGCCCTCCTTGCTGTTGATGGTTGGGGTAGCTTATCTACCAAAAAGCAATGGCCATGCCAGCGACATAACCCTCTGATATTAAAAGGAGAGCTAGTTTCAGGTGAAGGTATGATGCAGCACAATGATGCAGCCTAAGCGAGCAATCGGAATCAATCTGCATAGTGATGCAGCTCAAAGTTGCGGTTCGGAAATCGTCTAGGTTGCTATCTTCAGGCTTCTGAGCTTTCTCTGGAGTTGCTGACGGTACATGCCGAGGGTTGTGGCGGCATGAGAAATATTTCCGTCCGACTCGTTCAAGGCAGAAATAATCAATTCTCTTTCGAGACCTGCAATTGCGTCCCTTAGACGGGGAATAGGGATTTTCTTTCTGGAAGAGGACTGCGTGAGAAACGGGGGAAGGTCGGCTGTCAGGATTTCAGGACCGTTGGCAAAGGAGATTGCCCGCTCGATGATATTCTCGAGTTCCCTGACATTCCCCGGGTATGAGTGATCCATCAGCAGGTGCACAACGTCCTGGGAGACGCATTTTATAAAAATGTCTTTTCTCTTTGCTGCGTGCTTTTTCAGAAAATGCCTTGAGAGGGGAGGGATATCTTCCGTCCGCGCGCGGAGCGGGGGAAGGTGGATGTTTATGACGTTGAGACGATAAAAGAGGTCATCCCGAAACCCGCCTTTCCGGCAGGCCGAAGTGATGTCCCTGTTCGTAGCCGCGATAATCCTCACATCGACCTTTATCTGTCTCATCCCACCGATACGCATAATCTCTCCTTCTTGCAGGACCCTCAGGATTTTCGTCTGGAAGAGGGGAGAGACGTCTCCGATTTCGTCGAAGAAAACGGTGCCGCCGTGAGCAAGCTCGAGGAGGCCTTTTTTTGTATAGTTCGCCCCGGTAAACGAGCCCTTTTCGAAACCGAAAAGTTCGGACTCCAGGAGGGAATCGGGGATGGCGCTGCAGTTTATCGCAATAAAAGGCTTATCATTTCTCGGGCTCCACCGGTGAATCGCCCTCGCAACAAGTTCCTTCCCGGTGCCGCTTTCCCCGGTGATAAGCACGTTGCTTTCGCTCGCGGCCGCCTTTTTTATCAGGCCGAAGACTTCCTGCATGGGGGGACTCAAACCGATGATTTCATCGAAGCCGTACTTGTGCGTAAGGATCTTCTTCCTGTATTTGATGATGACGCCGCTTACGTCTTCGCTTGTCAGGGGCTTCAAAAGAAAGTCGCTCGCACCGAGCTTCATCGCCTCAACAGCTTTCCTGATATCGGCGTCTGAAAAAGCGACAACCGGCATCTCCAGTCGCAGCTCCAGGAGCTTCTGATGCCAGTCCTCCAGGGAGAGGTCAAGGAAGGCGATATCGTATTTGCCGAGTTCTTCGAAGTCCTTCCCGATGACGGCCTTTGCCTGTTTCGAATCCCGGGCATGGAGCGTAAAATGGCCCGAACTGAAAAGGGCGTATATCGCCTTCGCCTCATCGGAAACGATCAATACGTTCAGCATGGCCTATTCTAGTACAGAATCAAAGCAAAAGGACAAAAACAGCCCTTCACCGCAAAACAATATCGTTTACGGGTGAACAGTCGTGCGCCTTACTCCCCGCTGAATCAGGGGGGACGTGTGCATGCGCGTCCGGCATGCGCCGCCCGGCCGACAGACGCGCTCCGCGGCCGCCCAAAAGACTATCTGCATTTTACCACGAGCACGGCGCAGGGAGAGAGGACGATGATCCTTTCAGTCACACTTCCCATCAGCAGCTTTTCGAGGCCGGTTCTGCCGTGACTTCCGACGACGATAAGATCGGCCTTTTTCTCGGTAGCTGAATTTACGACGGCCTCGTACGGTCTTCCCTCCAGAATGAGACCCTCTATGTTCAGGCCTTCCTTTTCCGCAACCTCCTTCACGTTCTTTATCGCGCACTCTGCCGCTTTGCGTTCTTTTTCGGCGATGAGTCCCTTCTGCATCTCCGAATGAACGATATCGAAGGCGGAGATCGTCTCCGAGGGGACGACGGAGAGCACAGTGAGTGTTGCGCCGCTGCGTTTTGCGACGCCCATGGCTTCCATCGACGCGGCTTCGCCGTACCGGGAGCCATCGGTCGCCGCCAGGATCCTTCCGAGCTGCATATTTGCCGCACGCGGAACGACAAGCACGTTGCAGGGGGCATGTCCGATCACCTTTGCAGTGACGCTTCCCATCATAAGGCGAGAAAGCCCCGTGCGTCCGCGCCGTCCCATAATGATCATCTCCGTACCGTTCTTCTCGGCTTCGTCCACCACGAAGCGAAAGGATTCTTCGCCCTGACGGATGATGATTTCGCAGGCGACGTTTTCCTTCGCCGCCCGCTCTTTCACCGTCTCCAGATGCTTTCTCGCTTTCTCTATTTCTTTTTCGACGAGCAGGGGCGCCATCGTTTCATATTCCGGATTTGTCTCGACGATGGACAAGGCAAGAAGCCTGCTTGAGCACGTCCTTGCGAGATTGATCGCCTCCCTCACCGCTCCCTCGCTGAATTCCGAGCCGTCGGTCGTCAGGAGCAGTTTTTCGAGCCTGGGTATCGGACAGGACAATGCGTTCATATCAATGACCTCCTGTCTTGAGGATGCCCGATGCGGCAAGAACCAGCACGAGCACCTCGAGGATGGCGATGATACCGTACACCGTGTCCTTCTTCCTGAAAAGAATCGGGATAATCCTTATATAGCAGAAAAGCGTGACACCCGCGAGAAAGGCTATGCCGATAAAGTTGACGAAATCACCCTTGCCGACCATAACGAGCCACGACCATCCGATGGGGATGTTCGCGGCCTGCAGATATTTATGAACCGGCATACTCCAGTGTTTGGGAAGATCATTCACCGGCACATGGGGTACAAAAATCCCCGTAACGTAAATAACAAATGTGACGACGAGGACGAGTAAGCCCGCCTTCATGCCCGAGTCGAGAAGTTTTGCGTACGCGACCTGCTCCTCTGTTGCTCTTGCCTCTTTTCCCATTTCATTCCTCCTTTCATTTCTTAACCGGTTAAGCGGTGAAAGCGGCGCAAGCTGTTTTCAACCGTCTTCACTTCCAGATGTCGAGACCTTTCAGTAGCGCTCTCGTGCCTGCGAAAAGCAGCATGATGATCACGATATAGCGGACTGCCGCGGGCTTTGTCTTGGCAAGTATTTTGACGCCCACGATCGATCCGAGCATGATGCCGATGATCGACGGGACGACCATCATCGGCAATACAGCGCCGTTGTTTACATAAATCCATGCAGCCGACGTATCGGTTATCGAAAGCAGGAATTTGGAGGTGGCAACCGACACTTTGAGGGGAGCCCCCATCATGAGGTTCAGGACCGGCACATTTGCCCATCCCGCACCGAGACCGAACATGCCTGCCATCACTCCAATGAGGATAAAGATGGCAAGGGCCTGAGGGGTTCTGTGGATCTTCCAGTTGATGTCCTGTCCCGAAGATGCCTCGTGATAGATGCCGTTGATCCTGAGTGCCGTCGAGAGCGCATCCGCCTGCTTCACATCGGGATATTCAGACTTCTTTGCCAGCAGCATGATCGCAACAATGCCCAGTATGGTGCCGCCCAATGCCGTATTGACGATCTTTGCCGGGAGGGCGAGCCCGAGCATTGCGCCGACGACAGCGCATGCGGAGGCGATGAGCGCCACGGGCAAAGCCAGGCGCAAATCCGCCATGCCCTTTTTAAGGAGGCCCGGCCCTGCTGCAAGGGCGCCCGAAAGCGCGACCAGGAGGCCCGCTCCTCTCACAAAGTCAATGTGGAAGGGGAAAAAGCCTCCTATGATAGGGACGAAAAGAACGCCCCCGCCCACTCCGCCCAGTACCGCCACGATGCCGAGCAGGAAAGTTACCACAAACAAAACGAGCGGCCAAATCCACCACGGCGCGGCGGATTCCGTCGGGATAGGAGTGGGAGACCCTTCCGTAGAGGCGAGCGCGAGACCGAAGAATAAGAACAGGAAACAAACGGCAGAGACGAAAACGAAGAGATTCTTCAGTCCTGCACGGCGGTTTCCGATTATTGATGTTATCGTTACCATGTCTTCAATCCTTCCTCCCTTGATGTATTTTCTATCGCAGTTTTTCGAATTCAGTCTGAAACTTATAGCGGTCGCTTCTCCCGATAAACCTTGTGTATGCCACGGGAGTATTGTCTGAGCTGAGGAAAAGCCTATGGACCACAAGCACGGGGACCTTGATCCGCAGTTCGAGATGCTTTGCGCTTTCGCGCTGCACCCGCGCGATCTGGATAGTCTGAACGACTTTAAAGATTTTCTTGGCGCCTTTTTCCTGAAGTAAGGAATAGAGCGAGTGGCGCGAGAAGTCGAGCTTCTCTATACCGGGCACCAGCCGGTAGGGTATGAAAGATTCCTCGAGGCATACCGGTTTGCCGTCGACCATCCGCTTGTTCAGGATATAGTATGTTTCTTCACGAGTTTTCAGATATCCGCCTGCATCCTCCGGCGGGAGCTTTATCCCTTTGAAGAGAGTTGCCTTTTCACCTTTCACCTCCTTCCCGAACATCTCCTCCGTAAAGCGTGTCCTCATGGCGAGACAGCCTTCCGAGGATACGCCCGTCACAAATGTGCCCTTGCCCTGAACCTTGAGCAGGTATCCCTCGGAAGAAAGGTTCTGGAGCGCCTGCCGAACCGTTATTTTGCTGACACCGTGGGCTTTGCAGAGTTGTTCTTCCGAGGGGATGCGGTCTCCGGGCTGCCATCTCCCCGCGCTGATCTCCTCCAGGAGTATCCTTGTGAGCTGTATATAGAGTTTCTCCTGAGTGAAACGATCTACTGTTTTATTATGCAACTTCACTGTTACGTTTTGCATCATGACGATATGATATTATAATGTTATGATGCTGTCAAGAAAAAAAATTGTAATCGTTCGAATGCATCCTTACGCACAGTTGCTGATGGACTTGGGGATTCCGGGACCAGTTGACAGTTCGAGCCATCTGCTGCTATAAATATAAGCCATGATTCAAAAGACCGAAAAAATATGGATGGACGGCGCATTTATCGACTGGGATAGTGCGAATGTGCATGTTCTCACGCATTCTCTCCATTACGGGCTCGGAGTCTTCGAGGGCATCAGGTGCTACCAGACAGAAAGAGGTCCGGCCGTATTCAAGCTGAGAGAACACGTCGCAAGGCTCTTCAGTTCGGCTCATATTTTCCTTATGAAAGTGCCTTTTACTGAAGAAGAGATCTTCGAGGCGATCATCAAGACGGTCGGCGTCAACAGGGTGAAGGAGTGTTACATTCGACCTCTTGTATACATCGGGTACGGCGCTATGGGCCTTTATCCCAAGGACAATCCGGTACGCGTCTCGATTGCCGTATGGCCGTGGGGGGCTTATCTGGGAGAAGAGGGGTTGACAAAGGGGATACGGATAAAGGTGTCGTCGTTCATACGGGGGCATGTCAACTCGAATCTTTCGCGGGGGAAAGTCAGCGGCTATTATGTGAATTCGCAGCTCGCAAAGAAGGAGGCCATATCGTGCGGGTATGACGAGGCGATTCTGCTCGACACGGAGGGGTACGTTTCGGAGGGGAGCGGAGAGAATGTCTTCATCGTGAGAAACGGGGTGTTGAAGACGACCCCACTCACCTCGATACTGGAGGGAATCACGAGGGGCAGCATCATCGAGATTGCAAGGGACGAGGGCCTGAGGATAGTCGAGGAGAGGTTCACGAGAGATGAACTCTACATTGCGGACGAGGCTTTCTTTACCGGCACAGCGGCCGAAATCACTCCGATCCGCGAAGTGGACGGAAGGACCATCGGAGACGGAAGGCCCGGGGCGATCACGAGCAAGCTGCAAGCCATATTCTTCGACCTGGTGAAGGGGAAAGTGAAGAAATATCAATCCTGGCTCACGTACGTGTGAGAAGGTGAGGCGGCAGAAATAAAAAAGGCCCGGAAGAATCCGGGCCTTTTTTATGGGAAAATTACTTCTTGTGGCACTTTCCGCAGTTCTTGGAATCCTTTGTCGCAAATGCCTTTGTACCGTTATGGCATGTGCCGCAGAACTTGCCTCCGTTCATGTCGGCCATCGTCATCTTCGTGCCCTTCTTCATGGGCCAGATCTTCGTGTGGCAGTCGTTGCACTTAAGTCCCTTATCCGCATGGACCTTGCCGTCGAAAATGACTTTGCCCATAGCGCCGTCCGTAAACTCTACGGTCTTTCCCGGAGGAACTGCCATTGCGGTGCCGATAAACACTACAGCAATCGCTACTGTTAATAAGACGGTTAATATCTTCATCTCTTTTCTCACCCCCTTTCGTCTGGGATTGTTGTCACGCGGACAACATGGTATGAGTAACAGCACAAATCAAATCATCTACAATACCGCATGCACCTACGAATTCACTCTCCGCCTTGTTCCTCGTCCTTTGCGCCTGCATCTTCTCCCCGCACGGAAATCGAGACGCTCCGTTTTCGCAGTCCGGCGCCGACGGGATTTTCTAACTACCAGGAGCTATACTATTTCTAAATATTAGGAACTATAATAAATTTCATCGTCATTGTCAAGTCCCCTGGCTTCGGCATGTCAATTGAGAAATGTCTGTTTTTTCGGCGAAGTGGAAGAGGCCGGATCATAAAGTTTCCCGGTCATAGTATTTGATTCTGTGTCAGGAGATTGTGCTGTCTCAATGAGCGGTTCTGAGGCGGAGCCGTGTGATGCCCTTCAATTCCGGCTGACCTGCTGTGACAATGACCTTTCCCGCCCTCACGCCGTTTCTTTTCGATAGAGGTGAGGCAGTGCAGCACCTCCCAAAAAGTTGTGCTCTCTTTTTTGTATAATACCAGCGTATCGTTATGTCCAGAACGGCGAGAACAGTCAATATAGCGATCTTTTGTGTGTGGATTTCCCTTATGTCCGTGCTTCTTTACCGACAGTATACGGGCTTGTCCATCGAAAAGACAGAGGCACTCGGCGGGTCCATAAGGAAAACAGTCTCCTGGTACGACATTTACGTCGGAACCGAGAAGATAGGCTTTGCAAAAACCGCAATTGAACAGGTCGGCAACGAGATCATAATAAAACACGAACGCGAGATGAAGGTGACGAAGAATGGTAGGGACACTGTCTTGTTCGACGACCTGAGATGCCTCAGCGACCTGTCGTTCTCCGTAAAATCGTTTGAATACGCCTCTCATTTTAAAGATGAAAAAGGTATCAAGCTCACCGGAGAAGTCGACGCAGGGGAAGTGCTTTTCTTTCTCGAATCCGCCGAAAAGAGGAAGACCTATAAGACGCCGACAAAGGGCAGGGAATTTTACCTGCCTATTACGATCATTTCCGCCCTTGTTCAAAAAAAACCGGTCCCCGATTCGACCTTCACTGTCCCTGTGCTGGATTTTAACAGTCTCTCAATTAAAGACGTGAAGGTGTCTCTCGAAGAGATCAGACCGATAACGGTAGGCATACAAATCCGCAGTCTCTACAAATTCAGGATGGGGAATGCGATCTGGTGGAGCAATGAAAATGGGACGATCGTAAAGGAGGAGGAGGGTCCCGGAGGAATGACTCTCTATTCTCAGGTCGAGGCGGTTGCAAAGGACCCTTCGAGCAGGCCGCTCTTCGACTACACGAATGTTCCCTACTTTAAGTCCGACAGGATACTTCCAAACCCCGAAGTCTTGAAAACACTGAAGGTGAGGGTCGAAGGGTTTCCCCTGGACCCGCGTCTTTACGATGCAAGCCTTGTCGCCCTTAAGGACGGTACGCTGACGGTAGTCCGGGAAAAGCCTGAAGAGTTCAAGAAGAGGAGCTATGTATTGCCGTGCAGGGAGAGTTCAGTGGGCCGCTATCTCAAGGCTGACGAATGGGTCTTGAGTGAAGATAAGAATGTGAAGGGTAATGCGCACAATATGGCGGCTCTGGAAAAAAAGGACGCGTTCCGGATGGCGCGATATCTGAATTCCGAGCTCTATTTTACCGTAAGGGTGATGCCGACATTTGCCCTGTCGAATTCCCTTGATATTTTTCAGTCGCACATGGGGGATTATTTGGAGAGAACGGTCATGTTTGCTTCGTTCGCACGGGCGGCGGGACTGCCGGCGCGACTTGTCGGGGGGCTTGTGTACAGGAACGGATACTTCTACTTCCACACGTGGCCTGAGGTTTGGTTCGACAAGTGGATACCGATGGATCCCACGTTGGCTCAGTTCCCCGCGGATGTGACCCATATTCCGTTGAAGGAAGGCACATTGAGAGATATCATTTCGGTTGTGAACGATCTGAAACCCGTCACCATCGAGATTCTGGAGGCATCATGATCGAGATACAAGGCTGCACGAAAAAGTACGGTGAACTCGTCGCAGTGAACGACCTGTCGCTCTCCGTCGGGGAGTCCGCAATCTTCGGCCTCCTCGGACCGAACGGCGCAGGGAAGTCGACGACAATAAAGATGATGGTCGGCCTGATGAAACCGGATTCCGGATGTATAAGGATCGGCGGCTATGATATCAGCCGGGACCCTGTCAACGCAAAGCGGATCATGGCCTATGTCCCGGAAAAGGGGCATTCCTACGAAAGGCTGACCGCCTGGGAATATCTCACCTTCATCGCCGGCTTATATAAGATCGACGAACAGGTCTTCGGGAAGAACGCCTCCGAATATCTCGGGATCTTCGGCCTTTCTCAATGGAAAGACGAGGTGATCGGAAGTTTCTCTATGGGAATGAAACAGCGGCTGCTGCTCTCGGCGGCCTTGATGAGAGACCCTAAAGTGGTGATACTCGACGAGCCTCACAACGGCCTCGACCCGAAGGGAGTGAGGCTGCTGAAGGATATTCTCTTCAGACTCCGGAACGAGGGAACGACGATCGTCCTCTCGACACATATCATCGCCATCGCGGAACAGATCTGCGACAGAATAGCGATCATCAACAAGGGTTCGGTAGTCGCACAGGGCACGAACGAAGACCTGACGGGTTATGCAAGATCGTCCGACAAGAACCTCGAAGATATTTTCCTCCGTCTCACCTCGACGTATGAGGAGAGGGAGACCGCGCGATGAGAGACCTCTCTGTCCTCCTCGGACCGGTCCTCTGGGCCGTGAAGAACGACATCGTCCGCTTTCGCGGGTCTTTTTACAAAAAGGCAATTTTCTCTGCGGCAGCGAGCGTGCTTTTTATCTTCCTTTTTTCGAAGCTTTTGAACAGCGGCCTGACAAGGCTGCAGGGTCTTTCATCAGATCTGTTCCGCCTCGTTCTCGTGAAGGGATATTCCCTTATTTTCGTCATCATCTTTTTCGTTCAGCTCATCAACGGTTTTGTTATGGCGTTGAGCTCCTTCTACCAGGCAAAGGACCTGGAGGTCCTCTTCACCTCGCCGGTCAACAGAACCTCCCTTTTCTTCTCAAGGCTGATCGAGATACAGTTAAAGGCGTCCTGGATGCTCGTGATTTTCGGTATCCCTTTGCTCATCTCCTCAGGTCTCCTGTTCCATGCGGGACTCTTCTACTATGGGTATGCCTTGTTGCTTTTCTTTGCTTTCTCTTCGATCCCCGTCAATATCGGCGCCGGAATAGCGATACTCCTCACGAGCGTTTTTCATGCAAGACGGCTTAAGAGGATCTTGCTTTCGACGGGCATTGTTGCCGCGGTTCTTCTGGCCACCCTGCTGAGACTCGTCAGGCCGGAGCGCTTTGTGAATCCTGAGCTTTTTGCAAACCTGACTCTCTTTGTCGCCGAACTCAAGAGCCCTTCCTTTGTGCTCTTTCCGAACAGATGGCTGAGCGAGTCGATATTCGGTTTTCTGAGCGGGGCATTCGACGGGAGCACACTTCTCTATGTCGGCCTGCTGCTGCTGACCCCTTACATCACGACGCTCTTCCTGGAGTTCGTCTTCAGGAGATACCATTTCAAAGGCTGGGGTCTCCTGCAGGAAGGGGCGATTATCGTTCGGGGAAAAGCTTCACCGGATGAGCCTGCCCGGAGAGGGTCGGCGGCGGCGAAGTTGGTTGATTTCACGGCGGGAATGTTCGACGGCATGAGCAGGGCACTTATAAGAAAAGACCTTCTCTCGCAGATACGGGACGTCAGGAACATCCATCAGGTCCTTATCCTTCTCTCATTGACCGTCATTTATCTCTTCAGCATTGCCTCGCTGCCGCTGGACTGGGAAGGCTATTCGGTGCAGTTACGATACATGATTTCCTTTTTTAATCTGGGATTGATCCTTATTATCATGGCGGCCCTCTGCTCAAGGCTGATCTATCCCGCGGTTCTGTCCGAGGTGGCTTCGGTGTGGATAGTGAGAGTCTCCCCTCTGTCTCCGAAAAGGTACATAGGGACGAAGTTCATCTTCTTCTTCGTCCCTGTCCTCATATTTGGTCAGTTGCTCGCCGTATTCTCTTCGGTTATTATAGGCGTTGAGAGGCCGGTCATTCTGTTAACGGTCGTGACGGCGGCACTATCGAGTTTTTCCCTCGTGAGCATGACGATCGCCTTCGGGATATCCGATCTGAAGCGTGCAACGGTCGATAGCGCTCAGGAAAAGGGCAGGACGGAAAGTACGGCCCTGATGCTCCTTTCGGTCTTCCTTATCCTCATCACTCTGTCCCTGGAGATCATTCCCACGTTTCTCTATTTCCTTAGGGAAGCGCAGAGGGCCGCACTCACACAAAAAGCGTGGTTGGTGATCGGCGGTCTGATTTTTGCAGTATTCATAGTGAATCTGATCGTAACCGCTCTTTCGATCCGGCTCAGTGTGAAGAGATTTGAGAGACTTGAGACAGGTTGAGATGCGGATATACACTATGCCGGGAGGCGAAGAGAGGAATCGACAGCGCCGGAAGTTCAGCGGCGACATTGATCAGAAGTTCTTGTCGTTATTGCAGTCTATGCGAAAAACGTCGCCGTCAACCCTTGTCCTTGAATTGCCTGCCGCCGAGGCCCTGAAACAGGGGACCTGAGCTGCGCCGGCAAGATTGATGTCTGTCTCTATCCAGTAGCTGAAACTCAAACCAGTGCCCGGTCTGAAGCCGGGAAGGGCGTTGGCCGGGTCCCCCCCTCCGGTCTGTATTGTCGCTACGTTGCCCGGGTTATCTTTTGCTGCGGCGCCTAATGACACCGTATATCTTGCCCTGTCCGCGAAGAACTGCTCTTCAAGGAGCCTGATGGACTGGAGATTGGAATATGCCTCTGAGCGGGCGGCCTTAAGTGTTGCCCCAACATATGCGGTAACGGCCACCGCGCCTAAAATTCCCATGACAGCGATCACAATGAGCAGCTCTATGAGAGTGAATCCGCGTTTGTTCATAAGGTTCCCCCAAAAACTCTAAATAATCTGCCGAAGACCTCGAACAGAACTACTTCTATTCTACCAATAAAAGTATCTTTCACACAATAAAAAAGGGGAGCATCAGCTCCCCTTTTTTTGAATCCCGAACTATTCAGCTGCGACAACAACGCGGGACATCAATTGCGGCGGGTTTGTACCGCTTCCGCCTGCCCCATTGTCGGTTGCAACGACCGCGATGGTGGTTGTGGATCCGGCAGGGACACCAAGAAGGACTTCGCATTGTGTGCCCACTACGCCCACACCGGGGTCAACGCCATTAACAAACATGTTTGTTGCGCCTGCACATGCGCCCATCCCCTGCCAGGGCGAGAGTTCGGCCGTACCGGCCATGTGAGCTGCGGCGCCGCAGTTCGCGACATCAGACCTCGCATTTGCGTATGCCAACGCAGTTGAACTCGCCGCATCCGCACCCAGAGCAAAGAGTGCGTTATTCGTGCAATCCGTCGCTTCTACCTGACCGTTCCAGTTCGTGTCGACCTCGATAAGATCGGCGCCTGGATTACTTCCTGCCGGTGCGTTTGGAATAATACCCTTTATCGCAGAGTTGATCCAGTGCTGGAGGTCTGCCTCGGACGACTTTGCCGCTTTGGAGAGATTCGACTTCCTCGCCTTTTCCTGTGCGCCTATGTAGGCGGGAATCGCTATCGCCGCAAGGATACCGATAATCGCTACGACGATGAGCAGTTCGATGAGGGTGAAACCTCTTTCGTCCCTTGCTTTCATTTGCTGGAGTGTCTTAAACATCTGTTCCTCCTTTGTACAGGTTTGCCCTATAATCAGGGCCGTCCTCTATGATTGCTGCGCAGGCAAGGCCTGCGTTTACCCCGTCCTGTGGCGACTTGTACGGTCATTCATCGTCATAAAACCAGTCCGAAGGGGCTGAAGGGTCGGAAAACCACAACGGATTTTCTTCCTTTTTCACCTCCGGACGGCGCAGCGTGATGACCGTGTCATCCTGGAGTTCTTCTTGAGCTTTTTCAGGACAGTCGCCATGCTCCACCACTCTCCACCACCTCCTCTTCAGGCTTGTTCGTTATCTGATGGAAATGCAGATTCTGTGCCAGAAGGATAATTATGAAAAAACCCTGATATTTCAATATGAGTTAAGCTCGTTTGAGAAGTAGAAGAGCGCGAGCGCTGACAAAAACCGTCACGGGAACGGGCAAGAAATGACATCGGCCGCAGAATTCCGGCATTCGGTTAATCCTTTAAAAAGGAAGGCTTGAACGGACAATGATAGACACGGGTGGGGGAAGCCTCAATCCATGACTTTAAAGTTTCGGGCTTTCTTAAATTTAGGCTCGACAAAAGACATTACAGTCATTTATAGATCCATAAATTTTTTCAATAAATAAAATCTAGCGATTTTATGTTAATTTTTAGTGTTCCCAGTATATTGCGTCCGATACTTCCTTAGCTTTTTGTTCCGAAGCCGTCGTTCCCGTAAGAGCGGGAATCCAGCCCGGCAAGACTGGATGCTGGGTCAAGCCGGAATGACAATCGAAGTGAAGGGATTTATGACGCACAGCATCAGCGCAGTGATAAAATCGCATACATAACAACATGAAAGGAGTCTCCTGATATGCTTATCATCGGAGAGAAACTGAGTATCATCGCAAAACGAGTGAGAGAGGCCATGATGAAGAAGGACAAGGGTCCGATCCAGGAGATAGCAATAAGGCAATGGAAGGAAGGATCGGGTATGATCGATGCCAATATCGGTCCTGCTGAAGACGGGGGCGAGGACCTTATGCGATGGATGGTCACGACCATACAGGAGGTCGTTCCCCTCCCTGTATGTCTCGACACAACGAATTCCAGGGCTATCGAGGCGGGATTGAAGGCTCATAACAACCAGTGGGGCAGGGCGTTGATCAACTCCACTTCCAACGACCCTGAGAGATTCCCGATCCTCGAGCTCGGGGCAAAGTACAACGCCCAGGTTATAGGCCTTACGGTCGGCAAGGGCGGACTCCCGGCGGACGCGGAGGAACGGTGTGTCATTGCCGCCGAGATCATGGGGCGTGCAATGGAATACGGAGTTCCTCTTGAAGACCTCTTTCTCGATCCTCTCGTGCTGCAAATAGCCACTTCACAGGACCACGCGCGCCACGTCATCAAAGCGATCGGTATGTTCCAGGAGATGAACGATCCTCCTATGAAAACAGTCGTCGGTCTCAGCAATATATCGAATGGGTGCCCGAAGACGCTCAGGCCGGTCCTGAACAAGTATTTCTACCTGCTGTTGACCGACGCCGGCTTGAGTGCGGCCATTGCCGATTCCCATGAGATGGCGGAGGCTGTGAATGAGAAGGCTCTGGTGGCTGATGTCCTGGCGGGAAAGCAACTCTCTGATACGAAGAAAATGTTGGAGATAAGCAAGACCCTCGATGTGATAATGGGGAGGACGCTGTACGCGCATTCGTATCTGGAAATGTAAAAAAACTCAGGGCAAGGTTAAGCTTAGGGTTAAGATATTTTTGAACCTCAGCCTCAACCTCAACCTATCTATTCAGGAGGTATGAAATGGCTTTTGCGGCACCGAAGGAAACGTATCCGGGAAAGGTTTTTCAGATTGCAATAGGCGCGGACCAGAGCGCTGTCTTCGGAGGAGAAAATGTCCTCTCCTTTCATTCTTTCGAAGGAAATGCGCCCAACAGGCCCGTGATCGCTTACGAAATACAGGACATTCCGCCCGAAGACTGGCCGGAGACCGTCAGGAAAGTCTACGAAGGCGTTTCAGGGGATCCGGTGACCTGGGCAAAGCACTGTCAGAACGAGTTGAAGGCGAAGGCGATCGCACTGAGGCTCATCGGCACCCATCCCGACAGGGAAAACCGTTCCCCTGAGGAGGCGGCAAAGATAGTCAAGGACGTTCTTTCTTCCATAAATATTCCCTTGATAATACTCGGCAGCAACCATGTCGAAAAAGATGCCGCGGTACTCGTTGCCGTTGCGGAGGCGGCGAAAGATAAGAACTGTGTCATAGGAAAGGCGCAGGAGGCGAACTACAAGACGATCGCGGCCGCGGCTATGGCGAACCACCACAAACTGATCGCCATGTCGGAACTCGATATCAATCTATCGAAACAACTTAATATCCTTATTACTCAGATGGGGTTCGATAAAGAGAAACTGATCACGGACCCCATGTGTTCGGCCCTGGGCTACGGACTGGAGTATACCTATTCCGTTATGGAGAGGATACGGCTTGCGGCGCTCACGCAGAACGACGCGACGATGCAGCCCCCGATGCTCGGTGATGTCGGGATGTACGTCTGGAAGGTGAAGGAGACGCAAGCCCCCGAAGCGGACCTCCCTTATTGGGGCTCTCTCGAAGAGAGGGGCATCGCATGGGAAACGGTGACGGCCGGCGCGCTGATGGTCGCGGGTGCGGAGCTTCTGATCATGAGGCACCCGCGTGCGGTCAAGGCGGTAGAAAACTTCATTGACGAGTTAATGTAAGGGAGGATAGAGATGGCGTTATCAGGCGTTGAGATATTCAAGTTACTTCCGAAAACGAACTGCAAGAAGTGCGGTCATCCCACGTGTCTCGCCTTCGCAATGAAACTTGCCCAGAGGCAGGCGTCCCTCGACGCATGCCCCGATGTTTCCGAGGAGGCGAAACGGATTCTCGGCGAGGCGTCTGCGCCTCCTGTCAGGCCGATTACGTTCGGGACAGGTCCGAAGAGCGTGAAGATGGGTGAGGAGACAGTGCTTTTCCGTCATGAGAAGAAGTTTGTGAACCCCTGTGCCTTTGCGGTCGAGATTAAGGACACGACGGCAGACAGCGAGATAGACGGCATCGTCGCCGCAGTGGCGGCCTCCGAAATCGATAGGGTAGGGCAGAAACTGAGGATCGACGCGATTTTTGTAAGCAATGCCTCGAACGATCCGGGACGGTTTGAAGCCGCAGTAAAGGCTGTGGCTGCAAAGGCGCCGGAGGTGCCTCTGATTCTTTCCACTTCGAATGCTGCAGCGGCAGATGCAGGGCTGAAGATTGTGGCCGACAAGAAACCGGTCCTCTTCGGCGCGGACGAGAGCAATGCCGAAGCAATGGCGAATGTTGCGAAGACCTACAAGGCTATTCTCGGCGTATCCGCAAGGGGACTCGATGCTCTTGCCGCACTCACCGAAAAGATCAAATCGCTCGGCGTGGAGGACATGGTCATCGACAGCGGCGCCCGGAGCGCAAAAGAGATCATCGAGAACAACACGCTGATAAGAAGGGCTGCGATCAAGAAGAACTTCAAGGCGCTGGGATATCCGGTGATCACCCTTGCCCAGAGGGAAGAGGGGATGCTCGAAACCCTGATCGCAACGCTCGGGGTAGCGAAATATGCAGCGATCGTAGTGCTCAGTAAAGTCGAAAAGTGGAAGAACCTCGCGCTTTTCACCTGCAGGCAGAACATCTACACCGACCCGCAGGTACCGATGCAGGTGGAGCAGAAGATTTACAAGGTCGGGGAGCCGACCCCTGAATCCCCCCTGATGATCACGACGAACTTCTCCCTCACCTATTTTATCGTGTCGGGTGAAGTCGAAAACAGCAAGGTCCCTTGCCGGCTTGCGGTTATGGACAGCGAAGGACTTTCGGTGCTGACCGCATGGGCCGCGGGGAAGTTCACTGCATCGAAGATCTCGCAGTTTATTCTCGAGAGCGGCATCGAGAATGAGGTGAAGAACAAGGAGTTGATTATTCCGGGGTACGTCGCGATCCTGAGCGGGGCCATTGAAGACAAGCTTCCCGGATGGAAGGTGACCGTGGGACCTAGGGAGGCGAACGGAATCCCTGCGTTCCTGAAATCAAGGGCCTAGCAGGGATTCGCCGCAGCCCTGTTGACAGAAAAATCCGGAGTGATAAATTGATTTATACAATAAACATTGTATAAAATTAAACAAACAGAAATCAGGAGGTCAGGATGTCCAAGTTGATAGCATCTGCAGCCATACGGGGGGCGAAAACCCTCGTTGCCCAGGCAGAGGAAATGCTCGAAAAAGCGATAGCGGAGAAAGGCAAGGACCTGCCGTTCGAGTTCCCCGATACGGCGTTTTATCTTCCGATGATTTACGCAATGACCGCTTTTCCGGTGAAAACTCTCGGGGACATGAAGGCCGCGCTCGGTTTTGCGAAAGAGCTTTTGCATGACGAACCGGAAGACAAGGTATGGAAACCCTACTTAGGCGAAGCGCTCGATTCCGGGATGGCGACACTTTTCGCAGAGGAGATCATCCTTGCGATCAGGTACATCTACGGGCTCGAGCCCTGCAAAGACCCGGAAACGGGCTATGTGTATAACGGCTTTATATCGGACACCATCCAGAGAAACCTCGGCATTCAGCTCGTCGACGGCACGATGCCGGGATTTGCGGCGATTATCGGCGCGGCGCCCACCGACGATATCGCGGTGAATATTGTGAGGGAGCTTCAGGAGAAGAACATTCTGACCTTCCTTTCCGGACAGTCTAACGGCGACAGCGTAACGAAGCAACTCCTCAGGAAGGGCGTCGAGCTCGGATGGGATTCGAGAATCGTGCCGCTCGGACCGGACACGGAACATACGTTGTATGCCCTCGACTGGGCGATTAGGGCGTCCCTCATCTTCGGCGGCAAGAAGCCCGCGGACTTCAAGGGACATCTGAAATACCAGAAGGACAGGGTCTTCGCCTTTGCGATCGTCCTCGGTCCGCTCGATGACATCAAGTGGACGACCGGGGCAGGGGCAATCAATATGGGATTTCCTGCGATAGGGGATACGGACGTCCCGGTTATCCACCCGACCGGCGTCTGCACCTACGAAGAGGTCGACAAGGAGTTCGATCACACCAAGATCGTGCAGAAGGCGATCGAGATGAGGGGACTGAAGATCACGGTCGAAAAGCCGCCCATCCCCGTGGCGTATGGTCCCGCCTTCGAAGGGGAGAGGATCAGGAAGGAAGATACCTTCATCGAGTTCGGAGGCCAGAGAACTCCTGCCTTCGAGTTGGTGAAGATGCGAGAGATGGAAGAGATCGAGGACAACAAGATCATCATTGTCGGTGAAAACGCCCGGGAGCGCTATGAAAAGGGCGGACAGCTTCCCCTCGGCATACTGATCGAGGTTGCCGGCAGAAAGATGCAGAAGGACTTTGAATCCGTCTTCGAGAGAAAGATACATTCCAACATTAACGAGGCCCAGGGTGTCTGGCATATGGGGCAGCGTGACATCAACTGGGTAAGGATCGGCAACAACGCCAAGAAAGAGGGTTTCACGCTCGAACATCTCGGCGTCTTGAACGCCACGATGACGCACCACAGGTTCAGGTCGATCGTCGACAAGGTGCAGGTGACTCTTTTCATAGACGAGCAGGATGTAAAGAAGCATCTGGAGGAGGCAAGAGTAGCTTACAGGGAGCGCGACCAGAGACTCGGAAGCCTCACCGACGAAGCAGTCGACACTTTTTACTCCTGCCTGCTCTGCCAGTCTTTCGCGCCGAGTCATGTCTGCGTGATAACCCCTGAGAGACTCGGTCTCTGCGGGGCATACAACTGGCTCGACGGAAAGGCAGCGTACGAGATCGACCCTACCGGCGGAAACCAACCGATCGCCAAAGGGGAATGCCTGGATACGAAATACGGCCGTTATACCGGATCGGACGAATACCTCAAGAAGGCTACGGGAGGCGCTGTAGAGACACTTAACCTTTACACCATAATGGAAAACCCTATGACGTCGTGCGGGTGCTTCGAGTGCATCATCGCGATCATTCCGGAGGCAAATGGTGTAATGATAGTACATAGAGGGCACACCGGGATGACGCCGATCGGCATGAAGTTCTCGACCCTGGCCGGCACAGTAGGCGGAGGGGCGCAAACCCCGGGGTTCATGGGCGTCGGCGTGAACTTTATATCGAGCAAGAAGTTCCTCTTCGGCGACGGCGGGATCAAGAGGATCGTCTGGATGCCGAAGTCGTTGAAGGAGAGGATAGCTGAGGATTTCAAGAAGAGGGCTGAAGAGGAGGGAGTAGCCGGCCTCCTCGACAAGATCGCCGATGAGACCATATGTGAAGATTCCGAGAAACTTCTCGAACACCTTACAAACGTGGGCCATCCCGCGCTGGCGATGGACCCGATGCTGTAAGAGACCGTGCGGTTACATTTAACGAAAAATTTGGAGGACAATATGGCAAGTGAAGAGAAAAAGGGAAAAAAAGCGAGGAGCGCGAGCGCCCCGGCCCAGGAGATAATTGAATGGGGCATGTCCCAGGACATAGGAACCTGTTTCGATAGGGCCGACAAAATGAAGCCCTGCCCGATCGGACATAGCGGCGCGTGCTGTAAGGTCTGCCACATGGGCCCGTGCAGGTTTGTCGGAAAAGACGCCGACACGATGAAAGGGATATGCGGCGCTACCCTTGCAACGATCTCGGCGAGGAACATCGTGAGGATGGCTGCGGGCGGGACCGCATGTCACGGCGATCACGGAAGGGACATGGTCTTTACGCTTCTGGCGGTGGCCAACGGCGAGACGAAGGACTTCCAGATCAAGGACGTAAGGAAACTATACAAGATCGCCGGAATCCTCGACATCGAATTTGAGGGAAGGCCGGTGCTCGACGTCGCGAAGGACGTGGGCAACAAGCTGCTTGAAGACTACGGGAGGCAGAGGGGTGAGATGAACTTCATCAGGAGGGCCCCGAAGAAGACCCAGGAGAGGTGGAAGAAGTGGGGGATCGTGCCGAGGGGCATTGACAGGGAGGTTGCCGAAACCCTCGACAGGACCACCATGGGTATGGATGCCGACCCCGACTCGATCCTGCTGCATGGGCTGAGAAACGCCGTCGCGAACGGTTGGGGCGGCAGCATGATCTCGACCGAAGTGACCGATATTCTTTTCGGCACACCGATGCCGGTCAAGGCCGAGGCGAGTCTCGGAATCTTCACAGAGGACGAGGTGAACATCGTGGTGCATGGACACGAGCCGTCACTTGCCGAGACTATGGTGGACGTGGTGGCCGAGCCCGAACTGATCGAGTACGCGAAGTCGAAGGGTGCGAAGGGGATCAACCTCGGCGGCATGTGCTGCACAGCCAACGAAGTCCTGATGAGGCACGGCATTCCGACGGCGGGCGGCTTTACGAACCAGGAGCCTGCGATTATGACGGGGCTTATCGATGCCTTCACTGTCGATATTCAGTGCATCATGCCTGCGATCGTGGATGTGGCGAAGAAGTTCCATACGAAGGTCATTACGACCGCAGAAAAGGTGAAGATTCCCGGTGCGATGCATATCCAGTTCGACGAGCATCATGCCAAGGACATCGCGAGGCAGATCGTGAAGATTGCGATCGACAACTATCCGAACAGGACGAAGAAGGGAAGCCACGTTACCGAGAAGTTCCCGGTGGTCGCAGGTTTCTCTCATGAATATATCGAATACATGCAGGGTGGAAGATGGAGGGGTTCTTTCAGGCCTCTCAATGACGCCATCATGGCAGGAAGGATCCGCGGAGTCGTCGGCCTTGCTGGTTGTGACAGTCCGAGGTTCCCGTCTACGGGTGTTCACAAATTCCTTGCTACGGAGCTGATCAAGAGGGACGTCCTGATCGTATCGACGGGCTGCAGTTCTGCTGCATGCGGCGGCGCCGGCTACCTCACTCCCGAAATGGCGCTGGAACAGGCCGGCCCCGGACTGAGGGAAGTGTGCGAGGCCATCGGTATCCCACCGATATTGCACCTCGGGGCTTGTGTCGATAACACGAGGATCCTCACTATCGCAAGCGCGATGGCGGAAGAAGGCGGACTTTCCGATGAGATCGGCGGGATGCCTGCGGTCGGTATCGCCCCGGAGTGGATAACTGAAAAGGCGGTTTCGATCGGCATGTACTTTGCTGTCTCCGGAGTGCCGGTAATATTCGGCGGCGAGTCGCCTGTCGAGGCGTCTAAAGAAGTGACGAGGATCATGACCGAGGTCTGGTTCGAGAGGTTCAAGGGTGCACTTCACTTCGAGCCCGATCCTGAGAAGATCCTTGCGCTCGCGCTCGACTACATCGACAAGGCGAGGGCGGCCCTGAAGCTCAGGAAATACGAGCCGGGCAAATTCGCGGCGGAGAAGGTCCTTATGGATATGGCTGCACGCCGCGAGATCGAGAAGGCTGCAAAGCCGCACTTAGGGATCTATTAAGAAACAGATCGGAATTTGAAGCTGGAGCCCCGCAGTTTTTGCTGCGGGGCTTTTTTGTTGTGCAACTGGACACTGTTTTCCGCGATGCCGGCCTTGTTCGCATCTCTCCTGTGCTTTTCCCACCTTCTAAGGCGTTCTCGACTTAAGGTGAGGTTCCTCCTGGTTCACACCAAGGCCGGCCTTTAGGTATTGTGGACTGTTTCGGGCGCAAGCATTTCAATAGGGGGAGGAGCTATGGCGCTTATTTACCGTTCGCTAAGATTCACATCTATCGTAGTCCCGTCTTTTTCCCTTTTGGACCTGTGGAGAATTGATATCGTCTGTTCTATCAACGTCGTTGAGGCGAGGGAAAGGCCAAAAAGGACATGCAGGAACGAAAAAAAATAGCCTGCGGCCTTTTTGGGACCCCATACGAAAAATACCGTGTTTACCGGATAGATTTTCTTGCGTAGAATTGTTAAGGTGTAACTTCATGAAGATCGACAGTTGGCATTTTTTAGTTAATACCCCTTGTCCGGTCGCGGAGGGGTAGTTTATTATCCTGGTCTTGTACGCCTCAAGCGAGAGGTTTTAAGAGGGGGAAAAGATATGCCTAAGAAGGTAACCTGTGCGAGATGTAAAGGCAAAGGGTCGATCAGGGAGAGCGGCTTGCTCGGACCCGGAAAAGAAAAACCCTGTCCTGTCTGTGGGGGCTCAGGGAAGGTCGATCAGAAGTAGGTCATGTGGGGATTACGGGGGGGGGGGACAATGACCAAGGCAAAGCTTTCGAGCCAAAAAGCCCTTGTTATTTTCACACTTCTCCTATTGTCAATAACCCTGTCGTGCAGTAACAATCCGTTTTCGGGCACAACAAATATT